>CAZJGR010000049.1:0-12365 GCA_964545815.1 uncultured Dehalococcoidaceae bacterium
GGAGAATTCATCCAGGTTATCCAGCGCCTCCGTCAGACCCGGTTCGATTTCAATGCGGGACACGACAGTATCCCAGTCGTAAGGCGGCTTGGGCGGTTTCCGGACCGTGTTTCTCACGATGCCTATGGGCTTTATGATGATGGCCGACCTCTGGCTTTCTATTTCCGGTCACCTCCCGCGCGATTGATAAATGGGAAAGGCGGCTCTTAACCGCAGCCCCGGTGGTTCAATATTATCTTGGCTACGCCAGCGGTGTCAGTGTCAGCAGCTTTTTGGCTATTTTGGGATATTTGGCGATGAAGACCAGCTCGTCTTCAACGAGCGGTTTCTGCGCCTCGACGTTGGCATAGCGGACCAGTTCCAGAATCTCGGCGGCTTCCTCACGGCTGCTGAACTGCACTTCCATTTTGCCCATGATATGGCTGAAACCGGATATCCCGCTGTACTGCCCGGCGATGATTTCTCGTCCCGTCTCCACCATTACCGGGTCGCCCCGTCCCAGCTCCTCATATCCGTACAGTTCGTAATTCTCGGGGTCTTTCAGCACGCCGTCGGCGTGGATGCCGGAGGAATGAGCAAAGGCATTCGCCCCCACCCCCGGCTGGTTAATCGGGATGGGCAGACCAAAAGCGTAGCTGGCAAACTTGGCGATTTTCCAGGATTTGGAAAGAGCAATCGGCTGCCCCATCTGGTACTTATCGGCAAATTGCTTTGACTTGATTACCGCCAGAATCATGGCCGCCAGGTCAGCATTCCCGGCCCTTTCCCCGACACCGTTGACGGTGGTATTGATATAAGCATCCTGGCCGCCGTCAATAGCACCTTTGGCCCCGGCCAGGGAGTTGGCCACCGCCATCCCCAGGTCCCCATGGCAGTGGATTTCAAGTGGCAGGCCGGTGTTTTCCACCAGGGTCTTGGTGGTTTCGTAAATGGTAAACGGGTTGTCATAGCCAAGGGTGTCGCAGTACCGGAGGCGGTCAGCACCGTGTTCCCTGGCCGTCTGGCCGAACCTGACGAGGAACTTGATGTCAGTCCTTGATGCGTCTTCGGCGTTCACCCCCACCGTTTCGGCCCCCAGTGCTTTGGCTGCGTCTAATGCCTGGGTCATATCACGAATGATGTCGTCCTGATGCTTTCGGCCCTGAAATTTGCCGTCTATCATCTGATATGATGTGGATATGGAGAGGTTGAGATGTTTGATATCGGGCACCAGTCTGAAGGCGGTCTCAACATCGCTGGCGATGGCTCGAACCCAGCCTTCCAGTCGAATCGGTTGCAGGACCCCCATCTTCGCCAGCTCCAGGTTTGCCTGGAGGTACAGGGTCTCATGTCTGGTGGTGGGGAAGCCAAATTCCGATTGAAAAACGCCCATCTCATTCAGATAAATGTTCATCAGCGTCTTTTCCAGCTTGGACAGGCCGAGTTTGGCGGTCTGCACACCATCGCGGTTGGTAACGTCAATAAAATAAATCTTCGGCATCTGGCTATTCACCTTTGGGAATCATTGATGGCTGGTTCTCTGGTCAGTCCAAAATTGGATATATTATCATAGCACAGATTGTCCGTCAGGGGCAAGCAGCCTGAATTGAACCCTTTGGCTACCAGTTTGACACCTGTGGAGTGGAATGCTACATTAGAGGCAGGAGTGATTGCGGGACCAGACTAGGTTCAGTGCTGGTTTGTTCCTTTATCTTGACCGGACATCGCCATGAATGTGGGCATGTGCAAAATCAACCTCCGCCTGCCGGAAAATCTGTCGCTTAAGGGCAAACGGCAGGTAATTAAGTCCATAACCAGTCGTGTCCGAAACAAGTTCAATGTCTCCGTGGCGGAAGTGGACAACCATGACCGCTGGCAGCTCGCGACCATCGGCATATGCTGCGTCAGCAATGAAAACCGGCACGCTAACGAAATGCTGTCCAAAGTCGTTGACTTTGTCATCAGCAGTCGATTTGAGGTCGAGATTCTCGATTACGAAATCGAGATACTGCCTGTCTAGCGGGGAGGGTCATGGTGGATACTCTGGCCTTCCTGCATCATCTTCAGTCCCAGCCCACCTTTGCCGGCCAGATTGCCCATGTGGAGTGCATTCACCCCCGCCGTGCCCGGTATGGAGAACTTGACCGGCCATTAGCGCCGGAACTTTTAAAGCGTCTACAGGCGCAGGGGCTATTTCCTCTCTATACACACCAGGCGGAGGCGGTCAACAGAATAAGAGCGGGGCAGAACGTCATGGTGGCCACTTCCAGCGCCAGTGGCAAGACCCTCTGTTACAATATTGCGGTGGCCGAAGCGCTCCTGACGGAACCGGGAAGCCGTGCCATCTATCTCTTCCCGACCAAGGCGCTGGCGCAGGACCAGCGGCGTGCTTTACATAAACTATTCACCCCCGACCTTTTCCATGTCGAGGAGCTGGACACGTTTGATGGCGATACTCCGAAAGGGGAGCGGGCTGAGATAAGGAAACGCGCCCGGATAATCCTCTCCAACCCCGATATGCTCCACGTGGGCATTCTGCCCAATCATCAGTACTGGTCAAGGCTGCTGCGCCATCTGCGCTACGTGGTGGTGGACGAGGCTCATACCTACCGTGGCGTCTTCGGCTCGCATGTGGCCGGTGTGCTGCGCCGGCTGCGACGTTTGTGCCGACTCTATGGTTCCAGCCCGCAGTTCATCTGCTGCTCGGCGACCATTGCCAACCCCGGCCAGCACGCCGAGCAACTGGTGGGGCTGCCCTTCCAGGTGGTAGATAATGACGGCTCGCCGCACGGCGGCAAGGACTTCGTTTTCTGGAACCCGCCCATTATCGATGAGGCGAAAAGCGTCCGCCGCAGCGCCAACAGCGAAGCCACCCATCTTTTCACCGAGCTGGTGCACCAGGATATCCGTACCCTGACCTTTGCCCGCACCCGCCGCCTCACCGAACTGATTTACATTTATTCTAAAGAGAGGCTGGCCGAGATGAGCGTGGGCCGGCCGCCGCTGATAAAACCTTACCGCGCGGGCTACCTTCCGGAGGAACGTCGCCAGATTGAACGGGAGCTTTTCAGCGGGCAGCTTGCCGGCGCCGTGGCTACGAATGCGCTGGAGCTGGGCATAGATATCGGCGACCTTGACGCAACGGTGCTGTCGGGCTATCCGGGCACCATCGCCAGCACCTGGCAGCAGGCGGGACGGAGCGGACGGAGACAGGAACGGTCAATGAGCTTCCTGGTGGCGCTGGACAACCCGCTGGACCAGTATTTCATGAGGCACCCGGATTCTTTCTTCGGGAAGAATTTTGAAAATGCGCTGGTCAATCCGGGGAACCCTTATATTTTACGCGCCCACCTGCTGTGCGCCGCCTGGGAGTGCCCGCTGGACAGTGGTGATGAGCCGATATTCGGCCCTGCCTTCACACCGGAAAGAGATATGCTGGCGGAACAGGGCATCCTCCGGGAACGCAACCAGAGGTGGTACCTGTCCCCGGCGATTGCCTACCCGGCCCAGGCAGTTAACATCCGTGCTACATCGGGAAAGAACTTCGACGTGGTGGATACGTCAACGGACTCGCTGCTGGAGACGGTGGAAGCCAGCGTGGCCTTCTTCCAGGTACACCCGGGCGCCATCTACCTGCATCAGGGGGAGTCCTATCTGGTCAAAGAGCTGGACTTGGACAATCGCACCGCCTACGCCGTGCCGACAGAGGCCAATTACTACACCCAGACCAAGGAAATCGAGGATTTACATATCATTAAGGTATTGAGCAAGAAGAAGGCGGGTCAGGTGAACCTGTACCTGGGGGAGGTGGAGGTCACCAATCATGTCGTGGGCTTCAAGAAGAAAGCGCAATATACCGATGAGGTGATCGGGGAGGAACCACTCGACCTGCCACCGCAGACCTTCGCCACCATCAGCCTGTGGTTTGACCTCCCCGATGGGATTGAATACCACCTTGAAGAAGCACAGCTCGATTTTGCGGGAGGCCTGCACGCTGTGGAGCACGCGGCCATCGGCATCCTGCCGCTGTTTGCCATGTGCGACCGCAATGATATTGGCGGCGTATCCACGCCGCTGCACCCGGACACCGGCCGTGCCCAGGTGTTCATCTATGATGCCTATCCGGGCGGCGTTGGCATCACCGAGAAAGGTTTTGACATCATCACCGAATTGTGGCAAGCTACATTAAGGACGATTGTGGAATGTCCCTGTCAGGATGGCTGCCCGAGCTGCATCCAGTCGCCCAAGTGTGGCAATAATAACCAGCCTCTGGACAAGAAGGCGGCCCGGGTGCTGCTGGAAGAGCTGCTCACTCAAAATTAATTAAAGGTGTCACTGATTTCGGGGTGTTTAAGAGGGGCGAAGCCCCTCTATCAATAAATCCTTCCTCCCTCTCCTTAAAAGTGGGGCCATGCCAAACCTTATTTGACAACTCTATTTACGCTTCACCTTGGCCGTTAGTCCATCGATGGCAACAATTTCCACTCTCTCACCAACCGATATATTCTCGTTAACCGACCTCGCTTGCCAGTATTCTCCTTTTACTACAATGAGACCGTTAGGCATGAGAGATTCGATTACTTTACCTTCAAGACCAATCATCCCCTCTGAACCAATAACGCTCCTCCTGTGCAAAGCCGGTATAATAAGCTTGTGCATGGCAAAGGTTAACACAACAAATAAAAGTATCAGAAAAATGATAATAGACCAGGAAATTGGTATTTTCAGAAGCCAAAGGATTAATAGAATAATTAATACTACAGCGGCATCATCCAATAGTGATGCCAGAACGATTAGCCAATCCTTGACCTTCCTTGCCATATGCTAACCTGGAGTCAGGCCTATAAGCGAGTTGGATTATATATCTTCTTCCTAATAACCTTTTTTACGGAATTAGGAAACTAGAGGTCAATAAATAGTGTGCCGGCTTTGGCCAGGTTTTCCTTACTATATTCAATGATATCAACAATTACCGCCTCAGGCTCAGTTTTAAAGTTCTTAACTACTGCTTTCGTTATGTCTTTTACCAAAGCTCTCTTTTGCTCAACGGTTCTTCCTTCTATTGCTTTTACGGTCACTAATGGCATTTTCCCTCCCCCTTTGTATTGTTTTATAGATGAATTTAACACTTACCAAACTAACGGGTCAATACCGCAAACATACAGAAGCGATGTCAAAAAAACTTTGATTTATCAATTAAAATCACTTAATATTGGATAGCTCCCCTTAACATTCCGAAAGGAAACTAGAGGGTCTTTTCTTTGTTTAACCGTAATCTATCCCCTTCTACAGAACCAAAGAACCGATTTTTCTATGGCTACATAGTGGCCGCTGCGTCAGCTTGTCTCCAAGTGATAATGTGGGGAATATTCAACACATACGGTGTCTTTTTTATCCCTTTATATGATGAATTTGGATGGTCAAGAGCTGCAATTTCAGGTGCCCGTTCACTGTCTATGGTTATTTGGGGCTTTATGAGCATCATTCTAGGCAACCTTAACGATAAATTTGGCCCGAAAGTTATTATAGCAGTTTGCGGTTGCTTCTTCGGCGCGGGCTTTTTCTTAATGTCGCAAGTTAATACCATGTGGCAGCTATATTTATTTTACGGAATCATAATAGGCATTGGGGTCAGCGCTACGGACGTTGTCATCCTTTCTACCATTGCTCGGTGGTTTGTCAGAAAAAGAGGCATGATGACCGGAGTTGTCAAAGTGGGCTCGGGTCTTGGCATGTTTATCATGCCCCTTATGGCCAATGGGTTGATAACGGCCTATGGTTGGCGCCACTCTTTTACTATTTTTGGCGTCATAGGTTTAATAGCTATTATTTCAATCGCCCAATTGCTACGGCGAGACCCGAGCCAAATACAACAGATGCCAGATGGTGATAAAAAACTGACCACAATTAATTTACATTCCGTAGAATCAGGATTACCTCTTTATACCACAATGCGGACGATACAACTTTGGACAACTTGCCTTATGTATCTAGCCATCTGGTTCTGTATAAACATTGTCCTAGTTCATATTGCCCCACATGCCATGGATATAGGCATTTCAGCCACCAAAGCGGCGGGCATTTTATCGGCTATCGGAGCGATAAGTATAGTCGGAAGGGTAGTGAGCGGTACCATGAGCGATAGGATTGGCTGTAAAAGGTCAATGGTCATATGCTGTTTGATATTCATAGTTTCATTTTTGCTGCTACAATTCGCTAGAGGATTCTGGACATTAGGTTTGTTCGCTGTGATATATGGATTTGCTCATGGTGGTTTTGCCACTCTTATCTCTCCATTGGTGGGTGAGCTATTCGGACTTCGTGCCCACGGCACCATCTTGGGCATCATTATCTTCCTCGGCTCAATTGGTGGAGCGGTTGGCCCCCTCTTTGCCGGTTATTTATTCGACGTAACCAAAAGCTATCAACTGGCTTTCTCCACCTGTATTGCCATGGGGGCTATAGGTTTAATACTAAGTATTACTTTAAAGCCAGCAATTTCTAGAGATTCGTAACTGACCTTAGAAACTTACTGGTAAAATCGTCGTTCACTGAGCAAAGGGTCTTTTTGTAGTCCCTTGTAGAAAAGATTGGGGCGGATGATGAAAAGGTCAAGATGTATTATACTATCCCTGTGCCCTCTGATAGCATCATGCAGGAGACAACTGCAGTTTTACCTTTCGTACACCATGGTTGAAGGAGAGGGGGGCTTAAGGGGGTGAGGTAGATAGCCAACCTCATTCAAGCCTTGAAGCGCAGTCGAGAGACCTGGTTTGCCCGGGCCATGCACCTCTTTGACCGCACCACGGTTGGCGCTGAGGTATGGGAAGAGCTTGAAGAGCTGCTCGTTGGCGCGGATGTGGGCATCAATACCACGGAAAAATTAATCGGGGTGGTAAGGGAGAAGGCGGAGGTGGAGAGGCTAAATCAGGGCTCACTGGTGCGGGACGCCCTGATGGCGGAAATGGTCAGTATTTTAAAAGTTGCTTCTCATGGAGAGCTGGCGGCTCTACCAACGCCCAGGGTTACCCTCTTTATCGGTGTCAACGGCGGTGGCAAGACGACGTCCATCGCCAAATATGCCCATCGCTTGCAAAAGGAGGGTAAACATGTGTTGCTGGCGGCGGCGGACACCTTCCGGGCAGCCGCCATTGACCAGTTAAGAAAGTGGGGTGAGCGGGCCGGGGCGGATGTCGTTGCTCACCAGCCGGGTGCCGACCCGGGGGCGGTGGTCTATGATGCCCTGCAGGCGGCACGCCACCGGCAGATTGATGAAGTCGTCATTGATACCGCGGGCCGTCTCCACACCAAGTACAACCTGATGGAGGAGCTGAAGAAGATAAAGCGGGTCGCGGCCAAGGCGGATGCGACGGCACCGCACGAGGTCATTCTGGTCATCGACGCCACCACCGGCCAGAACGGCTTAACCCAGGCCAGATACTTCACCGAGGCCGTTGGCGTCACGGGCATTTTCCTGGCCAAGCTGGATGGCACCGCCAAAGGCGGCATTATACTTGCCATCTGCGATGAGATGCAGATACCGATAAAGTACATCGGCACCGGGGAGAAACTGGAGGATATGGCTGAGTTTGACGCCGAAGCCTTTGTGGCCGCGCTATGCGCCTGAATTAGGAGCGAATTGATGATAACGATAAGCATTGACCCGGTCGCTTTCACCATCGGCTCAATTGAGGTCCGGTGGTACGGCATTATGATTGCCCTGGCGATTCTCACCGTTGTCCTCTGGACCGTCTGGCAGGTGAAAAGAGGGGCCAATCTCTCCTATGATACCGTGTTCACCGTGGCACTGGTGGGCATTCCTTCCGGCATCGTACTGTCCCGGCTGCTTCACGTGGTTGACAATTGGGAGTACTATGGGCTGCATCCGGGGGAAATCATTGGCGGTGGTGGGCTGACCGCTTACGGGGCCGTGCTGGGCGCCACCGTAGGCATCTGGATTTACAGCCGGTTCAGCAAGTTAAATTTCGCCTATTTTGCTGATGTGGCGGCACCGGGCATCATTCTGGCACAGGCGATTGGGCGTGTTGGCTGCACGATAAACGGCTGCTGTTACGGACAGGAAACATTATTGCCGTGGGCCATTGTCTATACCCATCCCAACAGTTTCTGCCCGATTGGGGTACCCACACACCCGACAACGGTGTATGAGATATTCTGGAATCTAATCGTTTTCGGCATCTTGCTCAGGCTCAAAGGGCATCTCAGGCCTGACGGCTCTCTCTATCTGGTGTACATCAGCCTGTACTCGGTATATCGTCTGGGTATGGATTTCCTGCGCGACGGGACACCCTTTCTCTTCGGCCTGCATCAGGCACAGGTCATCGCTGTCATCGTCTTGGCGGTTTCCCTTCCGCTGCTGGCTCTCAAAACAAGGTGGATGAGGGCAGGAGAGTGATGCCTTCACTGCAACGTTTCCCGCAACCTAAAACCGGTCCTTAAAGCCCTTGCGGAGAAAGACATGGCGCCAGCTGCCCCCCGTGGTGCGCATTTGCCTTATTCTGGGGAGATATTTGATGCTGGGCAGCAGCAGTATGCCGATGGAAAAGATGATGAAAGTAGCAGAATGGTATTTCAGCCAGGCAACAAAGGGGAAACAGAGGAAAGCCAGGCTGTAGCTTAAAGTGGGGTAGCGTGTCAGCAGCAGGCTGAGCCCGAAGATGGCCGCGTAAAAAGGTATGCCCCAGGGCATAAAGTAGATGAGGATGCCGATGCAGGTGGCGCCTCCCCTCCCGCCCCGGAATTTTAAAAAGATGGTGAAAGCGTGGCCAACCACAGCCGCGGCTGCGGCCAGCAGCTGAGCATAGAGTGGCACACCCAGCCAGCGGGCCAGCGCCACCGCTGCCACTCCCTTGCCAATGTCCACTGCCAGAACGGTGAGCCCCTCGGCAAACCCGATCTGGTAGAACACATTCATGGCCCCCAGGCTGTGGCTCCCTAACTGACGGATGTCCACCCCCTTCCGCAGTCGGCCCATGATGTAGCCCGATGGGATGGAGCCGATAACGTAGGCACAGACAATGGCGATGGCAATGAGCGCTATCTGGTTATTCATCTATCTAATTTATCTAATTGCTTCCCTGAGATTGAGCGGTCGGTGCGAAATCGAGAATGTTAAGCCTGAGCGTCTCCTTCCCCTGCCAGCGGTCTATTTCCAGATTATAGACAATGTCCATGACCGGGGCGACATCGGCCAGGCAATTGCCCAGCCGGAAGGCGACGCTGTCCCACCGGGAACCCTCCTGTCTGAGCTTCAACCGCAGGTGCTCACCGCCGTTGCCCATGGTGCGGCAGTCCGTGACCTCAACGTGTCGGCTGAGGTAGGTGGGGAACGGGTTACCGCGACCGAAGGGAGCCAGTTGCTGCGTCATCTGGTAAGTATCTCCACCCAGGCGGGAAAGCGCGACTTCGGCGTCAATATCAAGGCTGGGGCGCAGGTCGACGCCTTTGAGCTGGGCAGTGGCCATATTTAGAAGTGTTTCCTCAAAACGGGGCAGGTTTTGAGTTGGCAGGGTGAAGCCGGCCGCCTGGGAGTGACCGCCGAACTGTGAGAGAAGGTGCCGATTCTCTTTCAAGGCGGCAATGATGTTGAACTCCGGAATGCTGCGGCAGCTGCCGCTGCTCACTTTTTCACCGGTCTTGATGACCACCGCCGGGCGATAGAATTCTTCAACCAGCCGGCTGGCCACCAGGCCGGCAATGCCGATGAAGTAGTCCCGGTCGCTGGCTATTAAGAGCGGAGAGATACCACGCGAAAGAACCTGCTCCCGTGCCCGCGCCAGCGTGCTGGCCGTCATTTTCTGCCGCTCGGCATTTTTCTGCTCCAGCCACCTTGCCAGTCGGCGGGCCTCAGTTGGGGAGTCAGTCGTGAGCAGTTTGTAGCTGGTCATGGCGTGTTCCAGCCGCCCGGCCGCGTTCAGTCGCGGCGCAATCATCCACGATATGCCTTCGGCGTCAAGGCTTCCGCCGCTGAGGCCAGCCTGCTCGATGAGCGCCCGTAGCCCAAGGCGCGGGTTTTGATTCATCAGCTTAAGTCCCTCTTTAACCAAGTATCGGTTTTCACCCAGCAGAGGCGACATATCGGCGACGGTGCCGAGTGCCACCAGGTCCATCAGTGCCTCCAGTTGCCCTTCCCGGCCGACGCTCTGGTAGAGCGCCTGAAGCAGCTTGAAAGCCACCCCGGCGCCGGTCAGCTCCGTAAAGGGATACGCGGCACCGGGCAGTTTTGGGTTGACAATCGCCACCGCCGGTGGTATTTCCGGCAGCGGTGTGTGGTGGTCGGTAATAACGATGTCCAGACCCATTCTCCTCGCCCGCTTGACTTCAGGCAGGCTGGTAATCCCGCAGTCGACAGTGACCACGAGCCGGATGCCCTGCTGGCGGAGGTTCTCCAGCGCCGTGATTTTCAAACCATAGCCTTCAGTCAGGCGGTGCGGGATGTAGGGAATGACGGTACCGCCGAGCGCGGCGAGGCCCTGAACGAGGAGGACGGTTGCCGTGATGCCATCAGCGTCGTAGTCACCATATACGGCGATTGGCTCTCCGGAGAGCAAGGCCTGGTATATTCTGGCTACGGCCTGGTGCATATCCGGCAGCAGCAGCGGACTGCTGCAGAGGTTTTGGTTGGCAGTGAGGAAAGAGGCTAATTGCGTCGGCTCCTTTAAACCGCGATTAAACAGAAGCTGAACAAGCAGCGGGGGAATGCTTGAGTTGCTAACCAGATACTGGTGCGGAACCGGTGGCAGCAGATTCCAGCGGTAGCGACTCAAGATTATGCCTCGGTATATTTTCGGAATATCAGTACCGAATTATGCCCGCCAAAACCAAACGAGTTGGACAGCGCCGTGTTAACTTCAGCCTTGCGGGCAACATTGGGCACGTAGTCAAGGTCACACTCGGGGTCGGGGTGTTCATAGTTGATGGTGGGCGGGATAATGCCATGCCTAATGGACATGATGCAGACCAGCGCTGCGGCAGCGCCGGCACAACCGATGAGATGTCCCAGCATTGACTTGGTGGAACTTATTGGCACCCGGTAGGCGTAGTCACCAAAGACGGTTTTAATCGCCCTGGTCTCCGTAGCATCGTTGAGCTGGGTGGAGGTGCCATGGGCATTAATGTAATCGATATCCGGCGGGGACAAATTCGCCTTTTTTAGCGCGATTTGCATGGCTTTGGCAGCACCTTCGCCGCTTTCCAGTGGCTGGGTGACATGGAAGGAATCAGCCGTGGCACCATAGGCGATGATTTCCGCCAGCACGGGAGCATCCCTTTTCAGGGCGTGCTCCAGCTTCTCCAGAATAAGCACACAGGCACCCTCGCTGATGACAAATCCATCCCGCTTGGCGTCAAAAGGACGTGATGCCTTTTGGGGGGCATCATTTCTGGTGGAAAGTGCTTTCATGGCACTGAAGGCGGTAATGCCCAGGGGGTTAATGATGGCCTCGGTACCGCCGGCAAGCATGACCTGCGCATCGCCATGTCTGATGAGCTCACACGCTGCACCGATGGCATCCGAGCCACTGGAGCAGGCCGATGTGGTGCAGAAATTGGGTCCCTTGATGCCAAGGGCGATGGATATCTGGGCGGCGGCAATATCGGCAATCATCATCGGCGCCAGGAACGGGCTGACGCGGTCTGGGCCTCTTTCCACGAGGATTTTAGCCTGTTCAAAGAGGGTGGTCAGCCCGCCAATACCGCTGCCAATGATAACCCCGATGTCCTCATTGTTGGTGTTGTTGATTTCCAGGCGCGCCGAGGCTACCGCCTCCCGGCTGGCCGCGACCGCCAGCTGGGCAAAGCGGTCCATGTGGCGGGCTTCCTTACGGTCAATGTAGTCGGTGGGCTGAAACCCTTTCACCTCGCCGGCGAACTTGACCTCCATATTTGAGGGGTCAAATAAGGTGATATAGTCAATCCCGGACTCCCCGGCGACCAGCCTGTCCCAGGTGGTTCTGGTATCCAAGCCGAGGGGGTTGAGAGTGCCCATCCCGGTGATGACAACTCGGTCTTTATCGTTATCCATAATCAGGATATGCTCCCTTTATCTCTCCGTATGGTTTAGTTATTTTTTTACCATAATTGCGGGCCATTTGCAAGTAGAACTCCTGGTTTTGACCGTTTGTGAATAACGCCATTATAATGGGACTGAGAGATGGCTCAAATGGGTGGAATAAAGGTTGCTTTCAGCACGCTGGGCTGCAAGCTGAACCAGGCGGAAACCGAGTCTCTGGCCAGGCAGCTTGCCATGGCGGGATATGAAATAGTGGACTCGGTGGCTGAGGCCGATGTCTACATCCTGAATACCTGTACCGTGACCCACATCGCTGACCGCAAGTCACGTAACCTGCTCCGGCAGGCACACCGGC
>CAZJGR010000050.1:0-11536 GCA_964545815.1 uncultured Dehalococcoidaceae bacterium
GCGGTCGCCGATATTATCTATCTCCCACTCGCCGGGGATGAACACCCGATGCTTCTGTCGCGCTGCCTCCAGGCTCACCTCACCATATACGATTTCCTCCTGGTCCGGGGTGGCAATGTCGAGGATTTCTCCGGTAGCATTCACAACGTGGCTCAGGCCAGCAAAACTGAAGCCCCTTTCAGCACCCACACGGTCGCTCGACACCAGGTTTACTTTGTTCTCAATTGCCCTGGCCCGGGCCACGCAATTGAGCGTTTCCCCCCGACCATACGGGAAATTGGTGGACAGGACGATGATATCGGCACCAAGTAAGGCCATAATACGGGCACTTTCCGGGAAAAGAACATCGTAACATATATGCAGCCCGATGTTACCTATCGGGGTGGCATGTACCTGAAAAGGCCGGTTGCCTTTGTCAACGAAGCGGTCCACACCCAGGTAAGGAAGATGGTTCTTCCTGTACCCGGCAATAAACCCTTTCGGGCCGATAAAAGATATAGCATTGTATAAGCTGTCCCTCTCCTTTTCCAGGAGCCCAAAGGCAATATAGACATCAAGCTCCTGGCAGATTGACTGCAGTTCCTCGGTGCTGGGCCCGGGTATGGTTTCGGCATAGGGTAACGCCTCTTCGCGACTGGAAAAGACGTAACCGGTGAGGCCGCACTCAGGAAAAACGATGAGATTTGCTTTATTGTGGGCGGCTTCTCTGGCCGCATTCACCATGTTTTTTAAATTTTTCTTAATCTGCATCAGCTTGGGGTCCATCTGAACCGCCGCGATTTTAATTATGTCTGACATATAACCTCCTGAAAGTGTTATGGGCTTATTTTCAGCAACGAATTATATTAATCAATGGCCATTTATCTCTTTCTCTTGAGCTTTTGCAACTGCTGGTATTCCGGACGATTACGGTAAAAGTCATCCAGCGTGTAGCAGCCGGACACCAAACCCTGGCGAGGGGCGGTCAGGCAATCCCCGCAGGCACGGCATATCAACTCGCGTTTTAAAGCTCTTCCGGCCAGTATATCCGCCACCATGTCCGGGTAGCAAAGTGACATCCGCCCTATGCCCACAAAGTCCGCCATCCCGTTACGTATCACAGGTTGCGCCACATTGGGCAGCCACTGTTGCAGGTAGGAATAGCCGCTGCCAACGTAAACCAGTTCGGGGCGCTTTCGCTTCAATGCCTCCGTTACCGAAATCAAACGGGCCACTCCAACCAGCGGGTCTTCCGGTGGCCGGTACCCGCCCAAAGGCGGCGTGAAGTAGGGTCGCAATATATGAGAGTTATAACCGGCGCCGGCGGAGATACACACCAGCTTGATATCCAGCTTGATGAGCAAGTCCAGAAATGCCAGCGGCTCGGCGAGGTCTATGCCAAGTCCGGTACCATCACCCCCAAAGGCATACGGGTATCTTGCCCCTTTAAATGCCAGGGGTACGCCACGTCCCTCCGCACCTCGTTCAAACGGTAGAAAATCAAAGGCACTGAGACGAACCGCGATGCCCATTCCCGGCGCCTCGGTTCGAATGCCAGCCACGATTTCCCTCAGAAATCGGGTGCGGTTCTCAAAGCTGCCGCCATACCGCCCGGGACGGTCAATGGCGCTGAGGAATTCGTGGCCGAGATAGCCGTGGCAGTGTTTTATATCAACGAAATCAAACCCGGCGCGCTGTGCCAGCTTTGCCGCCTGGACAAAGTCTGCTATCAAATGAGCGATGTCCCCGTCAGTCATCAGCGGCGTGTCGCTGGTCACCCCGAATATCTTATCGAGAACGGGATGATGGTAGAGGATTCTGGGTTCGGACTCCCTCTTATCAGCTGAACGATAAACCCGTCCCGAATGGGTCAGTTGCACTCCAACCAGCAGGTCGTCGCTATGACCAAAATATTCTTTATGGGTTCGCACCAGCAGTTCCCGCAGCTCACCAATCTCACCCGCCGTTTCCTCTGAAATCATCAGTTGATTTGTGCTCCCCTTGCCATCGTGGCAGACTGCCACTGCTTCTCCGCCAAATATCAACTTCGCGCCGCTGAGGCCGAAACGCTGCCAGCGTCTCCTGGTCAGCGCCGTGGGTCTTCCGTCATTAGTGCTATCCCAGCCTTCCATGGGAAGCATGGCAAAGCGATTCCCAATCACGTGGTTGCCGAGGACATACGGCTTGGCCAGAGGGGAATCCGGTCCCGATTTTACTTCCGCATCAAAAGGCAGGGACACTCCAATCTGGCTTAGATAGCTGGTGAAGTCAGTAACGTTCTTGATGGCCGCAATATTCCGCATGGCTATTAATATCCTTTCAAAGAAAAAATGGGGTAGAAATAAGTCTTCTAATCCAGCGCTATCTCCTCAAATTCCACAATTAACCGGTCCGGCTGGAACCGTTTCAGCACTTCATCAGTGGGAGCGCTGATAAATCGCTTTAGCGCGCGTTCACAGCTGGCAACGTCTTCATAGACGGACTCGGATATGCCGTAGATATCACTATTGTTGAGGGTCTTGATGACCCGGTTTATGGTATATTGCTTCAATTCCGGACGGGCCAGCTTCTTATAATACTCCGCGTGCTCGGTGCGCCATAGTTTCCAGGTCTCATCAGGGTCATATCCCGGTTTAAGTCGAATCACTCCCATAAACTTAACCATAACCAACCTCCCTTTTTGATATGAAAGTATACCATCTCCGAAATTAAAGTCAAACAATTCACTAGCACCTATTTTTAAACGGTTTAAACCATGTATTTTCTTGACAGCCAGTTGACGGGGATATAGCATAGCCACAGTAGCCCGTAACGAGAATTGAGACCATTCATGGTAATCTCATCGCTTTCTGAGCGGAAAGGAGCCGGACTATGTGGCAACGAATTACGAGTATTATAATTAAGGAATTTATCCAGCTCAGCCGTGACCGGCGTTCTATGGCCATGGTGATAATCATACCCATACTCCAGATGAGCATTTTTGGCTACGCTTTAAGCACTGATATCAAGAATATTTCCATGGTTGTCTGGGATGCCTGTAATACTGCGGAAAGCCGTGAACTGATTAGTAGCTACGAGCAGACAGAGTTCTTTGCGGTCAAATATTATGCCACGGATTATGATGACATCTCCAAACGCATTGAATCAGGCAAAGCTAAGGTGGCTCTGGTGATACCTGATGAGTATGATAAACACCTGCAGCGCGGAGAAAACGCCTCAATACAATTCTTTGCCGACGGGTCCGACCCCAATGTAGCCATACAGGCGGTAGCCAACGCCAACCTCATCGCTCAGGCAAAGGGCATTGAAATAATGAGCAAGGTACAGGGCCACGAGCTGACCTACAGCATCATGCTTGAACCCAGAATCTGGTATAACCCGGCAATGCAAAGCTCAATCTTCTACCTGCCCGGTCTGGTGGGCATCATCCTCCAGGTTCTTACCATGATGCTGACTGCTTTTGCCATCGTCCGGGAGCGAGAAGCCGGTACCATTGAACAGCTTAATATCACGCCATTGCGCCGTGGTGAGTTAATTGTTGGCAAACTCGTGCCCTATATCATCATCGCTTACATTCAGGTGTTCATGGTGCTGGTGACCGCGGTGTTCATTTTCGACATGCCCATCCGCGGCAGCCTCCCGTTGCTTATTGCCTTATCTTTCCTCTTCCTCATGTTCTCCTTGGGCCTGGGCCTTTTTATATCAACCGTTTCCCGAAACCAGTTTCAGGCAATGCAGTCCAGTTTTTTTGTAGTTTTACCGAGTATCCTGCTCAGCGGTTTCCTGTTTCCCATCGAATCAATGCCCAGGCTGGTCCAGTGGATTTCAGCCGTACTGCCGTTGACCTACTATCTCCGGATAGTACGCGGAATCATTGTGAAAGGGATAGGCATTGAATATCTGTGGCCGGACGCAACCGTGCTGGCCGTAATGGGCGTCATCACTCTGGTGCTCGCGACCTGGAGACTGCGCAAAACCCTGACTTAATAGGCGGACTTTCTTACCATGAGATGAGTAAAAAGGAGGCAATGCCATGAAAAAAGAATATATTTCACCCAAAGGCTTATTTGAGCCCATCGGCTGGTCACATGCGGTTAAGGCGGGTAACACCATTTACCTCGCCGGCATGGTGGGCTTCGACAAGCAGCGAAATATCGTGGCTGGCGGCTTTGAAGCGCAGACGGTCAAGACCTTTGAGAATATTAAACTTATTCTTGAGGCAGCGGGGGCTTCCCTGAAAGACGTGGTCAAAATGACGGTCTATGTAACGGACATGAAGAATATCATAAAATTCCGGGAAATCAGGGCGCGTTACTTCAGTCCTCCCATGCCCGCCAGCACCGGCATCGAAGTCTCAAGGCTGGTACTCCCCGAGCTTCTTGTGGAAATAGAAGCTATCGCGGTTGTTGGTTGATTCGCACCGCCGGCGCTATAAAATCGGCTCAATCCCGGCTCAGTGTTCTGATTATAGCGCCGTTTTTATCCCATATATTGACTTTCAGCGGCATTCCGCCGGGAAGGGCATGCGTCGCGCAGGCAAGGCATGGGTCGTAGGCGCGGAAGGCCATCTCAACCATATTCAGCAGCCCCTCCTTAACCTCGGGCCCTCTGACAAACCCCTCGGCCGCCCTCTTCACCGACAGGCAAATCGGGGCGGCATTGTGCTGGGTAGCCACAATCAGGTTCGCTTTCGTCAGCAGCCCTCGCTCATCGGTCTCGTAATGGTGTATCAGGGTACCGCGGGCCGCTTCAACGCAGCCCACTCCCACCTTTTTGAGCTTGAAGTTCATATTGCGTATATCCTTGCTGGTCAGCAGAGGGTCATTGGCGATTCGCTGCATATCTTCGGCGGCCTGGAGGGCTTCAATGAGCCTCGCCCAGTGGAAAGCCAGGGTATGATGGCTGGGCTTGCCCCCGAGCGCGTCAAACATGGCCTCGTATTCCTTTTGCGCTAACGGGGTCGCCATGCCCTCGGCCGCATTCAGTCTGGCCAGAGGACCCACGCGATACAGCGACGTGCCGGCGCCATCGTTCAGACCATTCCAGCCCACTTTCTTCAGGTGGGTCAAGCGGATATAGGTCCAGGGCTCCACCCACTCGCCAATGTGGTCGATATACTCGTTGGGGTCGAAAAGCGCGTACTCCTTCCCCTTGGGGTCAACAATGCGCAACTTCCCTTCGTAGAAGTTGACCTTTTTCTGGCTGTCGACCAGCCCCATGTAGTAGGTATTCAACTTGTAGGCATCATTGAGGACAAGGCCAAGGTGTTTTTTATCGGCCACCACTACATCCTTGAAAAGCTTCAAAGCAAACTGGGCGAAGCCGACGGCGTCATCGGCCGTTTTCTTTATCCATACCCGCTCTTCCTCGGTAATGCCCCGGGGAACACCGCCCGGCAGCCCGCCTTCGGGATGTGGCGGCTTGCTGCTGATGAGGCGGATGATATCCCGGCACCTTTTTCTGATGTCAATCACCTTACCGCCGATTTCCAGCCCCACTTTATTGATGAGGCCGAGGATGTTTCTCACCGCCGGGTCGGCGTCAACGCCAACCACAAAATCAGGCGCAGCGAGGAAAAAGAAATGAATGTAGTGGTCTTCCACATAAAAAGCATTGTAGTGCAGCTGCCGGACCAGCTTGGCCGCAGGCGTTGGCTCAACTCCAAAGACGGCATCCACCGCCTTGGTCGAGGCCATGTTGTGCGGGGTCGGGCATACGCCGCAGATATTGGGCGTTATCCGCGGCATCTCCTCGACCGGTCGGCCCAGGCAGAACCGCTCGAATCCACGCAGTTCCACCACCTGGAAATAAGCGTCTTCCACTTTTCCCTTGTCATCAAGGAATATCTCAATCTTCCCGTGGCCCTCAAGCCTGGTTATCGGATTTATAGTTATCTTCTTTGCCATCGTAACCTCTCCTTACCGCTCTTACTGGCGTTTCTTTCTCAGCAGAGATACCGGCAGGGTAAAGCGATAGGTATACCCGGCCAGGTCATCCAGCTTGTCGATAAGCTGCTTCATCTCCTCGTCGTTTTCGGCGTCAAGCATAGTGGCCAGGGCGGAGATGAACTTGGCCCCGGAGTCTTCCACGCCTTCCACCGGGCCAAAGCAGCCCCGGCAGGGCATATTGATGTTGATGCAGCTTTCACCGCAACCGCCCCGTGTGGCAATGCCCATACAGAGTATGCCCTGCGCCAGGAAGCAGGTATCGGGGCTGGCCTCAATCTCATAAATCCGCTTGACATCCTTGATGGAGATTTTATCCGGCTTGGATTTATTGCGCTTGCAGGTATCGCACAGCGCCTTGTGCGGCGCCAGCGTGGCGCCCTTGGGAGGCAGCTTGCCCTCAAGCACCGCATTCACGGCATTGGCTATGAGGTCCGGGGGCGGGGGACACCCCGGGAGATAGTAATCAACATCAATGACCTGCTTCAGTGCAAACACCTGCTCGTAGAATTCGGGCAGGGTTAGCTCTTTTCCGTTTACCTTTGACTTGGTCTGAGGGTAGTTACCTTTCGGGTTCACCACGGTGGGGGCATCACGGTAAACCCAGTTGAAAATATCCTCTTTGGTACGGAAATTGGCCATACCCGGTGTGCCGCCGAAGCAGGCACAGGCGCCAAAGGCCAGCACCAGCTGCGATTTCTCCCGGAGCAGCTTGGCCACTTCCTCCTGTTCTGAACTCCTGATGTGGCCGTTGATGATGCTCAATGCAATCTCGCCGTCTTTCATGGCTTCAATATGATGGTACTTGAAGTCCAAGGCCACCGGCCAGAAAATAACGTCCACCGCCGATGTTACCTGCAGGAGCGCTTCATTGAGGTCAACGACCGCTTCATCGCAGCCACCACAGCCGCCGAGCCAGCATATGGCTACTTTTGGTTTAGCGACCATCTTCTTTCCCCCCTCTTTAAAAATTTCATCATAGAAAAATCTCCTCCAGTAATTTTATGTTAACTCGTTTTCAGCTTTTCACCGGGTTGTTCGTGCTGTCCGTCGAGCAATTCAAGAATTATTTTTAAGGCTGTCGGAACCGCTTTGGCCACGGCCGGTGTCAGGTCATCACCGAAGCTGGTCGAATCTTCGGCTTCTATGGCCACGATGGTCACGTCTTCCGGCATCGGCCAGCCGAGGGCTCTGCCCAGCTCCATGGCCTGCAATAAACCGGTGCCGTGCTGGTCATACTGATTTATGCTTTTGGCGTGAAAATCACGCGGTTTCAGGCAGTACACTGCTCCGGGAACGCCACCACTCTGGATGGCGTCGATAATAATGACGGAATCAAAACCTAATAGGAGTTCGGCGAGGTTCAAACCAGCGAGGCTGGTCTCTTGAAGTTCAATGCTGAGACTGGAGAAACGACGGCGTAGTTCCTGAATGAGAAAGTGACCTACCCTGTCATCCCGGAGAATGGGATTTCCGATACCCAGAATCAGTGTCCTGGTGCTGGTTTTAATTTCCGTACGCTTAGTTTTATTCACCAGTAAATAATTTTATATTAATACCATTGACAAACACAGCCTTATAAAGACGACTTAAAATAAAAGCTGCCAATTAAAAAATACAATAAAATGACAAAATTAGCAAATATTGGTGATAACCGAATTGTAAATAATCGGCAAAATGGTTATCATCATAGAAAAAGAACCCAAGGAGGGAGCAAGTGAAGGATAATTTATTTGACCTGCGGGGGAAAGTGGCTATTGTTACCGGTGGCAACGGGGGTATTGGCAAAGGCATCGCCGACGGTCTGGCATCAGCCGGGAGCGACATTGTGATTTTTGCCCGCAATAAAGAAAAGACCGCGGGAGCGGTCAGCGACATCAAAAAGAGGTTCGGGGTAAGGGCGCTGGGTCTGGCGGTAGACGTGGGCCAGGAGGCAAGCATTCAGAAAGGAGTGAAACAGGTGCTCGACGAGTTCGGGCAGATAAACATTCTGGTCAATAACGCCGGGGTCAATATCCGTAAAATGCCCGAGGAGTACACCGTTGAGGAATGGGACTGGATTCTGGGGATAAACCTGCGTGGGGCTTTCCTCTGCGCCAAAGCGGTTTACCCGGCCATGAAGAAAGCCGGTGGCGGTAAAATCATCAGCATCGGCTCCATGACTTCCCTTTTCGGCCTGGCCAAGGTTTTGTGTTACGCCTGCAGCAAGGCGGGGATAGTTCAGATGACATACACCCTGGCACTCGCCTGGGCCAAAGATAATATCCAGGTCAATGCTATCCTCCCCGGCTGGATTGATACCCCACTGACGGTATCCGCGCGCCGGGACTTCCCCGGGCTGGACGAGTTTGTGCTGGACCGGACACCGGCCGGCCGCTGGGGGGCACCGTCTGACTTTGCCGGCGCCGCCGTTTTCCTTGCCAGCAAAGCCTCCGACTTTGTCACCGCGGAATATATCAAGGTTGATGGTGGGTTTGCTCAGGGCACAAACACCATGCACCCGTCCGCCCGCTAGCAAACACCAAAATAAATTTACGGGAATAAATAAAAAAGGGGGTAACTTGAAATGTCATTCGGCACCGGAAAATACACGTATGACCTGGTTGACGGGTGGGCAAAACTGCCTGAAGGGTGGTCGTTTTTAGATGTCGGCGGTATCTGCATCGATGCTCAGGAGAGGTTTTACATCCTGAACCGCAGCCAGCGTCCCATAATCGTCCTTGACCGTGAAGGCAACCTGCTCAATTCATGGGGTGAGGGCTTCTTCAACCGTGCCCACGGCAGCTGCATCGGCCCTGATGGTAATATCTACTGCACCGATGACAGAAACCACGTCGTCGCCAAATTCACCCCGGAGGGCAAGCTGCTCATGATGCTGGGCACCAAAGGACAGGCATCGGATTCAGGTTATACCCGGACCTGGGATTTCTGGGAGAGCCTGGCCCGAATACAGCGGGGCGCCCCGCCGTTCAATCGCCCGACCGGCGTCGCGGTAACGCCATCAGGCGAGATTTACATCGCCGACGGTTACGGCAACGCACGGGTGCACAAGTTCTCCGCCGACGGCAAGCTGCTCTTCTCCTGGGGCGAGCCCGGTGGTGCGCCGGGACAGTTCCGCCTCCCCCACAACATCTGGCTGGACAAAAAGGGACGGGTCTGGATTCCAGACCGTGAGAACAGCCGGATACAGATATTCACCCCGCAGGGCGAATTCATAACGGAATGGACGGACGTTATCCGGCCCACCGGCATTTTCATCGACAAAGAGGACACGGTCTATATCTCCGAACTGTGCCTGCGGGTAAGCATCTACACCATTGACGGCAAGCTGCTCACGCGCTGGGGGAACGAGGGAAAGGACAAGGAAACAGCGCTCTTCCACGCCCCGCATGTCATCGCCGTTGACTCGCGGGGAGATTTATACGTTGGCGAGGTGTCCATGACCAGCGCCGGGGTGGACAAAGGCTCCCGGACAATACAGAAGTTCGCCCGCAAAAAGCCGGCGAGGAGGTAAATATGTTTGATATCGTTGCTTTTGGCGAGGTTCAACTGAGACTGTCCACCCCGCATTTCCAGCGACTTGAGCAGGCGGCCAGCCTTGATGTCAACATCGGGGGCGCCGAACTTAATGTTATGGTCACCCTCCAGAGATTAGGGCTGAAAACGTCATACGTCACCCGCCTGCCCAAAAACCCGCTGGGCCGGATGGTGCAGAATAAAGCACGGGAACATGGCGTTGACACCTCGCACGTCATCTGGTCAGACGGAGACCGGCTTGGTGTCTACTTTCTTGAATTCGGGGCGCAGCCCCGCCCCAGCTCCATTCTCTATGACCGGGCTCATTCTGCGATTTCCCGAATACAGCCCGGGATGATTGACTGGGACAACGTCTTTGCTCAGACAAAAGCTTTCCATGTCACCGGCATCACCCCGGCTCTGAGCAGTAGCTGTCTGGAGGCCACCGCTGAAGCCCTGCACCAGGCCCGCGAGAAGGGGCTGCTCGTTAGCTTTGACCTCAACTACCGGGCCAAACTATGGAGTCAGGAACAGGCCAAGGCCGGCCTGTCTCCATTGATGAAATACGTAGACGTGTTAATCACCACGGAGGAAGATACAGAACGTGTATTTCAGATTAAAGGCCGGGACTGGAAAGACGTGGCCCGAAAGCTGGCCAGTACCTTTGGCTTCAAAATTGTGGCCATCACCCTGCGGGAAAACATCACCGTATGGCGCAATAACTGGACCGGCATTGTCCTGGCAGATGGGCAAATTTACGAAGACCGGAAATATGAGGTCGAGGTTGTGGACCGGGTGGGCAGCGGCGATTCTTTCGCCGGCGGCTTCCTCTACGGCTATCTTACCGGCAAGGGTATTGAAACATCGCTGAAATACGCTAACGCCGCCGCTGTGCTGAAGCATTCCTGTCCCGGAGACCTGGCCTGGTTTACTCTGGAAGAAGTGGAGAATCTGATTGCCGGCAAAGGCAGCCTCAGGATAAGCCGCTGATAATTAAAATATAATATATTGATGGCTAGTTGCCGTGCCCCCGGCCGGTCACCGGTATCACTTCCTCCACGGCGCCGTTTCTCACGCCGTATATCCGGTCGTGTATGTTGATGACCAGGGTGGCATTGTTGGGCACAATTTCCAGACGCTCGCCCAGTTCTAATTTTCTCCCGGGCGCCATATAGTAGATAACAGCGGTCTCAGCGGAGAGACGTCCGAACCACAGGTCAGGACGCCCCTGGACCGAGCCGTAGCTCAGCCTGCCCTGCCACCAGAAATCCGGGCTGTCGCGGTGTTCAAAAAGCGAATCGCTGCCGAATGTTTTATAACCGGCGTCTATTATTGCCCAATCGGGATGCGACGTGGTCATCACGGTGGTCAACACGGTTACGGCGCAGGCTTCCCGCGTGTTACCACCCATCCTCGTATACCGTATATCGCCGATAACGAACGCTCCGGGATGAATTTCGGTTAATTCCGGGAATTTGCCTTCTTTGCGGAAACGGCAGGTGGCAGGAAAGGTGGCCGAGGCGCCCACGGAGACGTGCCCTATCTCAATGCCCTCTTTTTTCAGCATCCTGGCGTTTTCGGCGATTATCTCAGCAGCTTCCAGAGCCACCGCCTCCCGGTCCTCGGGCGTCGGTTTCACCCCCATCTCGTGCGCATAGATACCGCTGAGTTCAAGGCCCGGCAGCCGGCGGAGCTTTTTGGCCAAGTCCAGAACCGGCTTGCCCGGCAGCACGCCAAACCGGGAACCTCGGCCCAAGTCAATCTTTATCAGTACGCGAGCCCTCTTACCTGAAGCTTGCGCCAGCTTCGATATGATTTCCGCCTGCTCCAGCATGTCGACGACCACGGCCAGCCTCAGGTTCGCCCTGCCCACCAGCTTCTTGAGTATTTCCCCTTTGGGACCACCATAATAGGCGGGATGAGCGATGATGTCATTGATTCCCTGCTCGGCCATAGCCTCAGCCTGCTCCACAACGCCCACTTCAACACCGCAGGCACCAGCTGCAATCTGTTTTTTGGCGATTGAGGCATTCTCATGAATCTGCAAAAGTTCAGAAACATATTGGACTCTTTAGGAGGTGATGAAAAGGGGTCCG
>CAZJGR010000051.1:0-11099 GCA_964545815.1 uncultured Dehalococcoidaceae bacterium
GGACTCTGACTGCTTGTAAGCATACGGTTTCAGGTCTATTTCACTCCCCTCCCGGGGTGCTTTTCACCTTTCCCTCACGGTACTAGTTCACTATCGGTCATCAAGGGTATTTAGCCTTGCCCTGTGGTCAGGGCGGATTCCCACGGGGTTCCTCGTGTCCCGTGGTACTTAAGAACAGATAAGGAGCCTACCTCTTTCGTTTACCGGACTGTCACCGTCTGTGGTGGCCCTTTCCAGAGACCCTCAACTAAAGTTTGGTTGGTAACTCCTCGACTTATTCCGCATTCGGTCCTACCTGCCTTACAACCCCCGATAAGCATAGGCCACGGCGCCACTAAGCTTACCAGGTTTGGGCTTTTCCCCTTTCGTTCGCCACTACTCAGGGAATAATCTCTTTTCCTCAGGGTACTGAGATGTTTCACTTCCCCTGCTTACCTCCACCCAGCCTATGTGTTCAGCTGGGGGTGCTCAGGTTTTACCTGAGCGAGTTACCTCATTCGGAAATCCCCGGCTAGGCTTGCTCGACAGCTCACCGAGGCTTTTCGCAGTCTTGCCACGCCCTTCTTCGGCCCTTGATGCCAAGGCATCCACCGTATGCCCTTACCCGCTTGACCTGCTTCAGATTTAATATTAGACCCTCATATTCAATTTTTAAGGTGCGATGCACAAAGTAAGGCGGCTTGGTGACGAGCACCAAGCCGCCTGCTTGGTTCTCCTTCACCTGTTAGCCCAACTATGTGCGCAGCATTATCATTGCCATATAATAATATACTACTCTCTTATCATCTTTGTCAATACTGAGAAATCATTATTTTTACGCGCTCTTTTTCTTTTACCGCTCTGATTGTGTTATAATTCGGGCACAGATAAGCCATTGAATGCGGCATTGAAAACATAATTACAAAAAGTGATTTAACAGATTCATGCTGAAACACAAACTGGCCGAACTTCTAACTCAGGCCGCCATTAAGGCACAGAAGTCAGGCAAGCTGCCCCCGGTTACCCTGCCTGAAGTCATTATGGAGCACCCGCAGAACCCGGAGCACGGCGACTATGCCTCCAGCCTGCCTTTGAAACTGGCCCGCGTTACCAGCAGCAATCCCCTTACCATCGCCCGTGATATTGCTGCCTTCATTGCCCGTACCGCCGAGATTGAGCGGGTGGTCGTGGCGCCGCCAGGCTTCCTCAATTTCATCCTGAGTGCCGCTTGGCTGGCCGGACAGGTGAATTCAATTCTTGAGGCCGGCGAAGCATACGGTAACATTGAGATTGGCCAGGATAAGCGGGTGCAGATAGAGTTTGTCAGCGTGAACCCCACCGGACCGCTTCACGTCGGGCACGGGCGTGGGGCAATCCTGGGCAGTACGCTGGCCAACGCCCTCACCGCGGCTGGTTATCAGGTGGAAAAGGAATACTACATCAATGACGCTGGCAGCCAAGTTGAGGCCTTCGCCCGCTCGCTTTTTGCCCGCTACCGGCAATGCC
The DNA here is from genome assembly GCA_964545815.1 of uncultured Dehalococcoidaceae bacterium. Classification (GTDB taxonomy): domain Bacteria; phylum Chloroflexota; class Dehalococcoidia; order Dehalococcoidales; family RBG-16-60-22; genus E44-bin89. The sequence continues at coordinate 1,486 of CAZJGR010000051.1, forward strand.
TGAATAAGACTGCCGAAATGCCCGAAGATGGTTACCTTGGTCAGTACATGGTTGACCTGGCCCGGGAGATAACGGACCAGAAAGGCGATGAATTCCTCAAACTTCCCGAAACTGAGGCCATTGAGAAGCTGCGTCAGGTCGGTCTGGAAAAGATGGTCAGTCAAATAAAGGCTGACCTTGAGCTGCTGGGTGTTACCTTTGACGTCTGGTTCAGCGAAAGCAGCCTCTATAAAAATGGCCAGTATGATGACGCCATGTCGCTTCTGAAGCAGGGGGGCTATATCAGTGAGAAGGAAGGGGCAACCTGGTTTGTCTCCACGGCGCTGGGTGAGGGCAAAGATAACGTGGTGATACGCAGCGACGGCTCCCCAACCTATTTTGCCACCGACATGGCCTACCACTATGACAAGTTCCTGAAGCGCAAGTTTGATACCGTGATTAATATCTGGGGTGCTGACCATATGGGGCATGTTTCACGGATGAAAGCCGTTGTTGGCGCGCTGGGCCTTGACCCGGAGCAACTCAAGGTTATTATCTCGCAGATGGTCACACTGCGCCGTGGCGGTGAGATAGTGCGCATCTCGAAACGAAGCGGTGATATTGTCACCTTACGCGAGCTTATCGAGGAGGTGGGCACTGATGTCTGCCGCTTCTTCTTCCTGTCCCGCTCTGCCGATAGTCAGATGGACTTTGACCTGGAACTGGCCAAAAAACAGTCGGTGGATAACCCGGTCTATTACGTCCAGTACGCCCATGCCCGCATTGCCAGCATCCTGCGCCTGGCGCAGGAAAGAGGCATTGACTACCGCAACGGGGACGTCTCACTGCTGACCGCGGAGCCCGAACTCACCCTCATCCGCAGAATGCTCCTTCTGCCCGGGATTGTGGAAACAATCGCCGTTACTCTGGAGCCACATCACCTCACCCGCTATGCCCAGGACCTGGCCACTGTGTTTCACAGCTTCTACATGCAGTGCCGGGTGGTTTCCGGGGACGAAGCGCTCACCAAGGCGCGACTGAAACTGGTTAAGGCAACTCAAACCGTGCTCAGCCGCACATTGCACCTCATGGGGATGACGGCACCGGAGCGGATGTAAGGCCGGTCGATTATTCTTCTCTATTCGCTGCTTTTTTCTTCAGTCTTCTGCCAGCGAAGCCAGAGCGCAACAGCGGTTACCAGCACGGCTACCACCGCGGCATAGATTTCCAGATGGACAATGGTAAAAAGCCCGGTCTGAAGGAATACCACACTGTAGTTCAACAGGCTGTGCAGGAAAGCCGCCAGAAGGTAGAACTGCCAGCCCCATCCCTTGGCGAGGCCCCACCCGGCCAGAGCACAGGAGGCGATATGAAAAGCCACAGCGAAGAATCTCTCCCAGAACCCGGCCAGTGCCATATATCCGCTAGCCGGCACCAATTCCCAGCTCCAACCAGCGGCAAATATGCTATTATGAACCCAAACGGCTTCAAAAACGCCGAAACCGAAGCCGGCTACCGCCCCAATGGCCAGCCCCATCTTCGGTGCCAGTGCCCGGTTCTCACCCAGCCACCAGATAACCACGGGCACGAGCTTTGCCCCTTCCTGAACCAGCCCGCTGAGGAGTATCTGCGGTATTCCCGCGAGCAGCAGCCAGCGCAGGAGAATCTCCTGGCTCCAGAACTGACCCAGTGCCTGCCCTACCAGATACTGGAGGGGGATTTGAATAAAGCTGACCGCAGTCAGGGATAGAATGGCACTGATGACCAGAACTGCCCAGAGCCACGGTCTTTTGAAGAGCGGCGGCCAGTAACCAACTAGCCAGAAGGCGCCAAATACTAGCGCCAAGCCAATGCCGATGAGGCTGGGGCTGGCAAACCAGGAAACAAAGAAGCCAATCATTTGTTCTACCATATAGGTTACCCGTCCCCTTTGTCCCTCCTACCTTTGATAAGATAAGAGGGAAGTACAGAATTTATGTAAACTCCTTGAATCTTTGATTTCGCCTGGTCTTATTATAGCATTTGCATTCACAATAAAGCTCCTCCAAGATTAACACCTAGATTCGCGTAGCTAAACCTGTTTGTCAAAAAGGAACCTTCCTAGTAAACTATGATTTAGAATGAATCTCAAAAAGACAGCGTCATTTGTAAAGAAGACACCGTCACATATAAAGAATACAGCATTACTTGGAGAGAGCGTCGTGGAGTACTGGTGGCACTATTTTAATAACAGACGCTTTCCAAGGAATCAGGAATTCTATGTCGTTTACACTAACCTGGACCACAACATCCCCTTTCAGCCTGATTCAGCTCTTGACTATTGGCTTATTAATTTAAAGTTCATTCCGACCTCAATGAAATTAAGAGCGGCAACATCTGGAGAGTTCTTTAATGATATCAGGCATGCCTATGTGGATATTGCTAAGGAAGGGTGCGCTGCATTTAAGGAAGTACCGACAATTATGCCTCATTTTACTGAGCATAGGGAACACGCATTGCACGTGGCTCAAACATGGCTAAAACCAATAAATTGCTCTCCCTCCCTGCATACCGCAACCCCTTTTTTTGCCTACAACCTGGGTGCAAAATATTTCCCTGAAAAAGAACCGGAGCTACGCCAACATATTGGGGATGTTGTCTCAACTATTATCAAAACAAAACTTCATGCCCTGATTGATATTGCCTTTGGCCTGTTTCTTTCTAAAAAAGCGGTTAAAGATAAACTCGGCCTGGATTTCTGTGATCTGGAATTTTTCTTTACCCAGGAACAAAAAAACAGGGACAAAATCCCATATGAGCATATGTACAGAATGTACCATGAGATTAGCGAATTAGAAAAGGCAATGGAGGGTGAGGGAAGCGAGTTACCAAAGATTATGGAGCGCTATTTTCAAAAAATAGGCTTGCCTCGCGTTAAGCGAGAACAAAGTAACTGCCTCTATGACCTCGCACAGAAAGTGCTGGTCTATTATCCCGAGTTAAAAGTTGGGAAAGGGCTGTTGTAGTATGTCTAGGCAGCGCTTTTTCTCCATGAGAGCCAAGTCATGAATATTGGCATTGTCACTGAAAGCTATGTAGGCCTCTACGATGGGCACATGATCTACGTGGCCAACCTGTTCCAGAGTCTTACTAAAAAGGGACATAACGTTTACGTCTTCGCCCCTCAATATCCACAATTCAATCCAGATAGCGAACCGCACGTAATCCCGGTTCCATCCATTTACTCCCGGGTCCTCCGGCCGTATCGGGTCTCAAAGCCATGGGCGGCCAAGAACATTTTTCATCAACTTTTCCGTCAATTGCGTCTGGATATTGTCCATTCTCAAATTCCCTCTCTCATGCTCTATCCCGCCTACGCGGTCTCCAGAGAGCTCGGGATTCCTCATGTCGCTACATACCATACCTATCTAGAGCGATATATGACTCACTATGTCTCGTTCATGCCGCAGGTGCTGGCAAGATGGCTGGCAAAGACCTATAGCCGTTCTGTGTGCAGCCGTACTGACTGCATGATTGTTCCCTCGGTAGCCATCGGCAAGCTGCTCCAAGGGTATGGTATCGAGACGAAAACGGAGTACATCCCGCACGGGATCGATATCTCGACATTCAAAGATGCCAACGGTCTCAGTATCAGGAGGGAGTTCGGGCTAGAGAAGAGCGATAAAATCCTTCTGTACGTGGGTCGGTTAACCAGTGAGAAGAACATCCGATTTCTTTTCAATGTGCTAAGTCGGCTATTGAGAGATAATGCGGTGGGCCGATTGAAGATGATTATCGTCGGAACAGGTAGGCACGAGACAGATATCAAGAGGGAATGCGGCGCGATGGGGCTTAGCGAGGCTGTAATCTTCGCCGGCCTGGTGAAAGACCGTCACCGACTAGCCGATTTCTACGCCGCGGGAGACGTTTTCGTCTTCGCGTCGGTCACTGAAGTTTTCGGGTTAGTTCTACTGGAAGCCCAAGCCTGCGGCACACCAGTCGTCGCAGTAGGCGAGGGCGGCGTCTGCGATGTGGTGGAGGATGGCCATGGCGGATTCCTGACGCGATTGGACGTGGAGCAGTTCACCGGGACAGTACGTAGGTTGCTCTTGGAACCTGAACTAAGGCGGGAACAATCTGGTAAGGCTCGGGAGCAGGCCAGCAGGTTTTCCTTGGATGCCATGACCGAGAGTTTGCTAAGAGTGTACGGGTCCTTGGTGGAAGGCAAACGGTCTACTTGAATTGAGAAGGGCGGTCTATAGTTTCTCTGTGTCCCTTAACACCTGCGCCTTATGGGCCTCATCAGTTAACAGGATGCCCTCAATAGCTACGGCAGCCAGGTCAGCATAGGCTTCCAATAGTCGCTCTTGCTCAATGGTCAACTCAGTTGTAGTGTCAGCCATCCACAGAGCTACCACTCCCACTGCTCCCCTCGCCGTAACTAAGGGCGAGAGCCGTGCTTTCGCATTCGGGAGGGTATCAGTTCCGTGTCCGGCTACTCTCTGCCGTTTAAAAGACCAGACCGCTGCGGCTAATTCATCTTCATCAACCTTGATGTTTGAACCATCGGTATACGGCTTGAGCATACCCTTGTTTTGTACGTCGGGCAAGAAGATTATCACATCATATCCAAATGTCTCTTTCATTCGTCTTATTATGGCTTGGACATAAGAAGCAAGGTCGTTCGAGACCGCCAGGTCTCGACCTAAAGCATTGAGAGCAGCCGTTTGGCGTTCGCGTTGCCTTGCCGCCTCGGTTTGCCGAAGAATCCGTGATGTCAGATAACTGACGACAATGCTGGTCAGAAGCAGTGAGATAAAAATGAATACGTACTGCGTGTCAGCCACGGCAAAACTCAAAAACGGTGGGACGAAGAAAAAGTCAAATGCCAGTACCACGAGAACAGAGACGAGAATAGATGGACCTGGCCCCCACAAAACTGCCGTGATAAGGACACATAGCAAATACAGCATTAGTATAACGGCAGGAGCAAGGATTTGGGAAATAAGCTGACCTAGTAGGGTAGCCAAAACTACCAAACCTAAGCCTTGCAGATAGCCTCGCCAGTTGCCAAGCACTGCTCTGCTTGGTCTCTTATCTTGTTTTACAGGCTCTCCGCCACCCCGCACCATGTACACGTCAATTTCACTCTGGCGAATGATTTGATTTACAACCGACTCACCAGGCAGTCTCCAGAGACGGTTTTTCTGTGGTTTGGCAATAACTATCTTGGTGATGTTGTTAGCTTTTGCATATTCCGTGACCGCCGTAGCGACCGAGTCTCCCTGAATAGTCACGGTCTTAGCCCCCAAGCGTTGAGCCAGTCGCAACGAATCCATTATCCGGTCTTGCCGGTCGGGCGTTAGTCGAGCACTATCAGGCGTCTCAACATGCACAGCAGACCATTCGGCACCTAACTCATAGGCTAACCTGCGCGCACTGCGTACTAGGCGAGAGCCTGAAGAACTGGGACCTATAAACAGCAGAAGGCGTTCGCCAGATGGCCATGTGTCACGTATAGCATGCGCCTCCATGTAGGCGCGTGTCTGCACATCCACGTGCTTCGCGGCGGTGCGCATGGTCAACTCACGTAATGCGGTAAGATTGCCCTTTCGGAAGAACTTTTCAGTTGCGTGTGCTATCTGTTGGGGGACATAGACTTTACCTTCCTTCAGGCGCTGCAACAACTCGTCGGGTGGTAGGTCAACAATCTCAATCTCTGCCGCATTATCAATAACACTATCGGGTACCGTTTCGCGTATCCAGATATCCGTGATTTGCGCTACGACGTTGCGCAGGCTCTCGATATGCTGAATATTGAGCGTAGTATAAACGTCAATGCCTGCCTCCAGCAATTCCTCCACATCTTGATAGCGCTTTGGGTGAAGTAAACCAGGGGCATTTGTATGGGCAAGTTCGTCTACCAGTGCCAGCTGTGGCTGGCGTGACAGCACTGCCTCCAAGTCCATCTCGTTTAGCGTTAGACCGCTGTATACCACGTGCTTTCGTGGAATAATCTCCAGGCCCTCTAGAAGCTGCTCGGTTTCAGCTCGGCCATGCGTCTCCGCTAGGGCAACGACAACATCGACTTCCTTTTCCCGTTGATGAGCCGCTTCCAGCATGGTATAGGTTTTTCCCACACCGGCAGCATAGCCGAGGAAGATTTTCAGTTTACCACGTTTCTTCTGCTCTTCCTCAGCCTTAACTTGTGCCAGCAATTCGTCAGGATTGGGTCTGGACTCGCGCCGCGCCATGTGATTTCCCTCTTAATCACATTTTACACCCTTTTGGGGGCTTTAGACTATTTCAGTTTACCCAGCGCCAGGCTGACCAGATACTGGAGGGGAAGAATGGGAAGAGGGGCTAGCGCCCCTCTTGGACTCCCCTTTATATATTAGGCCGTCTCTTGTGCCAGTCGGTGGACTGCTCGTAGGCGTGGGCGACTTTCAAAATCGTTTCCTCGCCGAAGGGCTTGCTGATTATCTGCATGCCGATGGGCAGGCCGTCGGCGAAGCCCGCCGGTATGGAAATCGCGGGCAGGCCGGCAATGTTTATGGGCAGGGTGCAGACGTCGCTTAGGTACATCTGGAGCGGGTCGTCCACCTTCTCCCCTATCTTGAAAGGCACCGTTGGGGAGGTGGGGGTTACCAGAGCATCATACTTCTCGAATGCCTGGTCGAACTCACGTCTTATCAGTGTCCTGACCTTCTGCGCCTTCAGATAATAGGCGTCATAGTAGCCGGCCGACAGCGCATAGGTGCCGAGCATGATGCGCCTTTTGACCTCGGCGCCAAAGCCATACTGGCGGGTCTTCTCCATCGACTCCCACATGCTCGGCGCCTGGTAGGAAAAACCGTACTTGACGCCGTCATAGCGGGCCAGATTGGCGGAAGCCTCCGAGGGGGCAATGACGTAGTAAACAGCGAGGGCATACGGGGTATGGGGCAGCGATACCTCCCAGTCAATCTCCGCCCCCAGTTTTTCCAGCTGGCCGATGGCAGCTTTGATGGCGGTGGCCACCTCCGCCTGCATCCCCTCGACAAAGTATTCTTTTGGCACACCGATACGTGTGCCACTGAGGTCGGCATTCAGGCATTGCGTGTAATCGGGCACCGGCCGGGGAGCGGATGTGGAGTCCCGGCGGTCATAGCCAGCGATGGCGTTCAGCACCAGAGCGCAGTCGGCGACGTCCCGGGTGAGCGGGCCAATCTGGTCGAGGGAGCTGGCGAACGCCACCAGGCCGTAACGGCTGACCCGGCCATAGGTCGGCTTTAAGCCAACGACGCTGCAGAAACCGGCCGGCTGGCGGATGCTGCCGCCAGTGTCCGAGCCCAGGGCAAAGACCGTCTCCCCCGCCGCCACCGCGGCCGCCGAGCCACCGCTGCTGCCCCCGGGAACCCGGCCTAAATCCCAGGGATTATGGGTAATGAACAGCGCCGAGTTCTCCGTTGACGAGCCCATGGCGAACTCGTCCATATTCGCCTTGCCGATAATCACAGCCTGACCGGCCTTCAGCTTCTCCACCACGGTGGCATCGTATGGAGGCACCAGATTTTCTAAAATCTTAGAGGAGCAGGTTGTCCTCACTCCCCTGGTGCAGATAACGTCTTTAATGAGGACCGGGATACCGACCAGCGGACCGGCACCATCATCAACCAGGAGACGGTCGGCGGCCTCCGCCTGTTTCAAAGCCATCTCATCGGTTACGGTGACAAAGGCGTGAATCTCAGGCTCCACCCTGGAGATACGTTCCAGGTAAGCCCGGGTCAGCTCCACCGATGACAGCTGCCGGCTCTTAAGCAATTTATGGGCTTCGTGAATGGTTAATTCGGTGAGATTGTCTGGCAAAGCTCTCTCCCGGCAACGACCTTATTCCAGCACGGCGCGGACGCGGAAACAGTCCCCTTCCCGGCGGGGGGCGTTGGCCAGGATATCCTCTGCGGTAAGAGAAGGGGTTACCTCATCATCGCGCATCACATTCTGCAGCACAATCGACTGGGCGGTGGGCGGTACATCCGTGGTATCCACCTGCTGCAGGATGTCAAAGTTCTCCAGAATATTGGATAGCTGCTCTCGGAACTTATCTACGTCCTCTTCGGTCAGCCCCAGACGGGCAAGGCGGGCAATATGCAGCACTTCTTCACGACTCAGCTTCATTCCTGGACTCCAGGTCAAATATTTCGGCCAATTATACCACCCGCCTTCAGCGTCCCGCAAATAAGCCAAAGCGGTCGTAATTTCCCGGCAAAGGCGATATAATAGAAGAAAAGGTGAGATTTTAGCACCACAAAGGAGGCAGTATAAGTGTCAGAGCGGGTGATGATATTCATCGACGGAAGCAACATGTACCACTCACTGAAAAACATTTTCGGTCGGACGGACATAGACCTCGGCCGGTTCTGCCACAAGCTCCTGAATCGCCGTCATTTAGCCAGAATTTACTACTATAACGCCAAGGTAGGCAGGAAAGAGGAACCGGAGCGTTACCGGCACCAGCAGGCGTTCTTCGCCGGGGTGAACGCCATACCCTACCTCGAGCTGCGCCTTGGCCGACTGGTCTACATTAACTGGCCAAACGTGCCGCCATTCGAAAAAGGCATTGACGTCCAGCTGACCACGGACATGCTGTCGCACAGCTTCAAGAATAATTACGACGTGGTGATTCTCGTTGCCGGGGATAATGATTATGTCGGAGCCCTTCAGGCAGTAAAGGATAACGGCAAGCACGTTGAGGTGGCTCTGTTCGGGAAAAGGGGCACTTCCTGGCAGTTGCGCAACGTGGCGGATAGAGTGATCACCATAAACAAGCAGTTTTTGACAGGCTGCTGGAAATCACCGTAAGGCATGAACCGGTACGGAGGAAACAGAGCCAGGGGACGGGAAGTCAGTCTCCGAGAACGTCTGGGCAGGGAAGATGGCGCTGTCATCAAAGACTGGGGCGGCCGATTACCCATCGCCCTGGTTTACCCCAATACCTATTATATCGGTATGTCCAACCTGGGGCTGCATGCACTTTATTCCCTGCTCAATAGACACCGCAATATCGTGTGCGAGCGGGTTTTCTGGGAAAGAGAAAACCAGGAACGGAAAATTCCCCCGATATCAATTGAATCAAGGCGCCCGCTTTCCGATTTTAAAGTAGCGGCTTTCACCGTCTCCTACGAGGTTGACTACCTCAACGTCGTGTCTATACTCAAAGCCAGTGGCCTGCCACCATTATCCGCTGACCGTGATGAAAGCTATCCGCTGATTATCGGCGGCGGGCCCGGCATCATGGCCAACCCCATGCCACTGGCCCCGTTCTTTGACGGCTTCGGCATTGGCGAGGCGGAGAAACTGCTGCCAGGCCTGCTAGCACCAATAGTTGATAGCATCAGCGGGAAACGCGAGGGATTGCTGAAATCGCTGGCGGCGGTGCCCGGCATGTATGTCCCCCGGCTACCGGCCGAAACTCCCGTAATCCGCCAGTGGGCAGAAAACCTTGACGACTTCCCGGTCAGTTCGGTCATCCTGACCAGGGATACCGAGCTGGGTGACCTGTACCTGATTGAGGTGGAGCGTGGCTGCCCGTGGCGTTGCCGGTTCTGCCTGGTCAGCACCACCTTCAAGCCGATGCGTTTCCGCTCGGTCGATACCCTGCTCGCTCAGGCAGAGGA
>CAZJGR010000052.1:0-10712 GCA_964545815.1 uncultured Dehalococcoidaceae bacterium
CATAGCTAATGACCTAACCAGAGTCTACTCTATAAGCCTGCTTTCTTCAACAGCATTGACATGGTTGAGAATTCAGGCGACACCATAAGATGTGGTACAATACTTGAAAAAATGGAGGGGGGCAGGTGATAGAAGCAGTAGTATTAAACCCTAGGGATAATGTTGGTGTCGCCCTGGTGGACCTTAAATCAGGGGCAAAAGTAAAGATACATGGTCGAGAGAGCTGGGTCAAAGTGGCTGAGCCCATTCCTTATCAACATAAATTCAGTGTTATGCAAATAGTTTCTGGTCAGGAGATAATAAAAGACGGCGTGGTTATCGGGAAAGCCACTCAAGATATTGAGCAAGGCCAGCATGTCCACACGCATAACATGACTGGTCTACGGCTGAAAGTAAAGAGGTAGGGAACAAAAATGGAGTTTTTAGGTTATTCCAGAAAAGATGGCCTGGCAGGGACACGCAATTACATAGGCATCATATCCAATGGGGTCTGCACATCGGATGCGACCAACTGGATTGCCAAAGAGGTGCCAGGTTGCGCTCCTTTCACACACCGGGAAAACTGCTCTCTAGTTTCTCCCGATAAAGAAGTGGTAACCCGCACCTTGATTAACCTTGGGAAAAACCCCAATCTGGCTGGTGCGCTTGTTGTGAGCGTGGGCTGTGCCAATCCCGGCATTGACCCAAATATCATTGCAGAGGGTATTGCTGAATCAGGTAAACCAGTTGAGGTATGCTTGATTCATCAGCCCGGCGGTGTGCGTTTGGCCATATCCAAGGGTATGAACACCGCCCAAAAAATGGCCAGTGATGCCTCTCGAATAAAGAGAGAGCCCATGCCAATATCAAAGTTACGGCATGGGGTTAAGTGCGGTGGCTCAACTCCTCTCTCAGGTATAGTAACCAACGCCGCTCAGGGTACCGCGCTTGATTTTGTTATTGAGAGTGGGGGCAGCGGCGGCTTCAGTGAAACGCCGGAGGTTATCGGGGCGGAACAGGTTATCGCCGCCAGGGCGGTTAATAACGAAGTAAAAAAGAAAATGCTGAAGGTAGTCCACGACTATGAGGAAAGGCTCATCGCCAGTGGCTATGACCTTTTCGGCTCAAATCCCGACCCCCAGAATATTGAGGAAGGATTAAGTTCCATTGAAGAGAAGTCAGTAGGCGACGTTCGCAAGGGTGGGACAAAGCCCCTGATGGAGGTTGTAGGCTATGGAGAGGTTCCCAAAGGTAAAGGCTTGTTTTTCATTGACGCTCCAGGCCATGACCAGCCAACATTAACTGGACTTGCGGCCGCCGGGTGTAATATTATTACCTATTCCACGGAGTGTGCCGTCCCTTATGGGTTCCCCTTTGTGCCGGTCATTAAAATAACGGCCAAGAAGGAGCACTTCGCCAAATACTTTGACATTCTGGATTATTTAGTGGATATTGAGAAAACAATTACTAACGCGAGGAGCGTTGGCAAAGAATTGTTTGATTTGATGCTGGAGGTGGCGTCAGGCAGAAAGACGCAGAGTGAGCTTATTGGTTATGTTGGTGCCTGTGACCTGTGGACTATAGTCCCGATGACATAGATGAGTCATATAGTATAAATCAATTTGAAGTAAGGAGGAAGTAATGGTCAGCAAAAGAACTCAGGGGCTTCTAAGGGCGGATGCCGAGCGCGTGGTGCATGGTATGTACACCGTTGGTCAGAATAAGGGCATAGTTATAGAAAAAGCCCATGGCATATACCTGGTGGACACCGAGGGCAAGGAGTATATTGACCTTTCGTCGCAGCTGATATGCGTCAATCTAGGCCACCGGCGACAGGAAATCATTGACGCCATAACCAAAGCCCTGAACGAGATAGACTTCGTTACCACTTTCTTCGGCATTACCAATCCATACATCATCGAAGTCAGCGAGAAACTGGCTAAACTAACGCCGGGAGACTTGAAGCACTTTCACTTTACCTCTGGAGGTGCCGAGGCGGTAGATTCGGCAGTGAAGCTGGCCCGTTTCTACTGGAGCCGGAAGGGACTAGCTGGTAAATATAAAATCATCAGCCTTTACGCCTCTTATCATGGTTCGGCCGGGATATCGACGAATGTGACTGGTCTGGGCCGTGGTGCCAACCAGAATCCCTTTGGGCCGGTTTCCCCGGGCTTCGTCCATGTGGCTCCGCCGTATAGCTACCGCAGCATGTTCGGTGATGTCCCCGACTGTGGTCAGGCAAGCGTCAATTACCTGGAGTCAGTAATTCAGGCGGAAGGTCCGGAGAGTATCGCCGCTTTCATTGCGGAACCAATAATGGGGGCGGGGGGCGTGATTGAACCGCCACCCAACTGGTGGCCCCGGGTGGCAGAGCTCTGTAAAAAATACGATATTCTGCTCATCGTTGATGAGGTCATGTCCGGTTTTGCCCGGACGGGTAAAATGTTTGCTTGCGAGCACTGGGGTGTCAAAGGCGACATGATGACCATGGCCAAGGGGATTGTCAACTCGGCGTTGCCTTTTGCCGCGGTGGCTCTCAATGATAAGGTTTACGATGTGTTAAAAGATGGCATGCTGTCGCACGGCTTTACCTATAGCGGGCACCCCATCGCTGCGGCCGCTTCCTCCGCGGCTTTAGATATCTATATGAGAGATAATGTTGTTGAAAATGCGGCCAGAGTAGGCAAACATCTCAAGCAGCGCCTTGAAGCTGAATTTGTACCGCTGCCCTGCGTCGGATATGCTGATGGCCGCGGTGTTTTTCAGGCGCTGGAACTGGTTAATGATAAAAAGAGCAAGGCGCCAATTGACCAGCCGACGAAAGAAAAATTATGGCAGGACCTGTTTTCGGCGGGCATTTTTACCCGGGTTATTGGCTGGCTGGGAAATAGGATGCTCATCTGTCCACCCTGCACCATCACGATTAAGGAGATAGATAAAGCCCTTGATATCATAAAGCCAATAATAGCGGGGCTTAAGCCCAAAAAGTAATAGATTATTTCGACTAGGGCCGGGGCTAATTCGTTTTTATACTCATCGGTGACTTTTATACCGGGTGAGGCGCTCTGATGAAAATCGTGTGTCCTGATGGGACAGCGGCGATACGAGAACTGCTGACACCTGAGCTGGAAAAAGAGCTTGAGGCGCTGGGGTCGTTCGTCTGGTTCAATGAACGCGCTGAGACATCACACGGCTATTTACAGCGGGTCAAAGATGCTGACGGAGTCCTGCTGAACTGGGACATGCCTTCGGAAGTAATCGCGTCCTGTCCCAAGTTAAAAATCATTTCCTTTTTGGGAGCCGACCCCCGCAAATATGTGGAGTTATCTCTGGCCACCAGGAGGGGTATTGCCGTAACCAATACCCCTCACTATGGGGACCAGGAGGTTGCCACACACGCCATGGCCCTCATACTCTGCTGCGCCAAGCGTATCGTCCATCTTAACCGCTGTCTGCACCAGGGGGTCTGGGAGAAAGGGGACTTCGTTTCCGGGCTCTGGGGCAAGACCATAGGCATTGTCGGATTGGGAGGTATCGGCGCGGAGGTGGCACGCCTGGCGCAGGCATTCGGCATGCGAGTCCTGTGCTGGACTTGGCACGCCACCCCGGAACGGGCGCGTAAGCATGGTGTGGAGTTCGTTACCTTAAAAGAGCTTTTCCAGCAATCGGATATAGTAACCTTGCACGTGAAACATGTACCGGAAACGGAGAGGATGATTACCAGAGAACTGCTGGAATCCATGAAGCGGGGTGCCATCTTCGTGAATACCGCGCGCGCCGAACTGGTTGATAACTCGGCTCTCGCGGAATTGCTCGGGGAGGGGAGACTGGCGGCCGCCGGCCTGGATGTTCATGAAGAGGAGCCAATCAGGTCGGATAATCCCTTCCTGAGCATAGAGAATGCGGTATTAACCCCCCATATCGGTGCTGACACTGCCAGAGCCCAGAGCAACATCCTGCAAATTGCGGTGGACAATCTAACGGCCTTCTTTTCCGGTCAGCCACGGAACATAGTAAATTCCGAGGTACGGTCTTAACGAAAATGTCTTTGCCCAGCGTTGAAGGTCACGGAAGCTTGGCTACTAATTGGGCAAATTCCTCTTCACTGAAAGCTCTCATGGTCTGAGTGCTGGCAGCTCCCTGCCGAGCCATGCTCAGAGCGAAGAGGGAAGCGGCTTGTTCGTTGGGCATATCAAGGACAATCACCCCATCATACTGACCCATCGTCACCCACATGCCCACGACCTTGCCGCCCAGTTTCTCAGCGCCAGCCCTGGCTTGCTTCATACGCTCAGGCGAATTCTTGACTTCGGCAGCCCCTTTCTCGGTCCATTTCCCAAGGATAATATAGCCTGCCATATCTTTCCTCCTTGTAGCCGATTTCAAATTGGATGAGCTAATTATAATCCTCTATATGCAATTGTCAATATGTGAAATTAACCAAATCTCTAGCCGTATTTAAACTGGGGATATATTCGGGGATACGTGATGGGGAAGAGGGTTCAAAGTTCAACTACAGGCTTTATTTTTACAGGCAAGCCGGCTGCCATCAGGTAAACCTCGTCAACGCACTGCGCCAGCATCTGATTGGCTTTACCCAGCAGATCGCGGTATAACCTACCTACCCGGCTAGCTGGCACCAAACCCAGTCCGACCTCATTGCTCACAATAATAAAGCTGGCATCGACCTTTTTCAGGCATTCTACGAGCTCGTTGATTTCAGCAGCTACCTGTCCTTCTAATACTGATTCTTCAATCTGCTCCAGAGCCTGGTCGCTATGTCGGCTGAGGATATTACTCAGCAGTAGTGTAATGCAATCTGCGATCACCACCTGAGCATTACCAACTTCCTGCTCAATCCGCAGGCCTACATGGCAGGTAGCTTCAAGGGTACGCCAGTTAGGCGGTCTCCCTTTCCGATGTTCCTCAATGCGCTGGCGCATCTCCTGGTCACCAGCCTCTGCGGTAGCAACAAAGAGCACCTGCCCGCCCAGTTTTCGGGCAAGCTCTTGAGCAAAGCGACTCTTGCCGCTGCGCGCGCCGCCAGTAATCAAAATGGCTTTTTTCACCTTTGCCCCCTTGACACCTTACACTTGGGCTTCAGCTCGCATTTGGCAATCCTGAAAAACCAGTGACCGTCTTTCAACTCCTTGCTCGCTTCCTGTATTTCTATGCGCCTGTGGAACAAAGGCCCATTTATGACGTAAGTATGGTACTCGCCGGCTTCACCACACGGTGTGATGCTCTTCGTCTTTCTCAGCTCGTTCAGGTCTGCCAGAAAAGCCGAATCTATCTTTCGTCCCAGCCATTCCTCACCAAGCAGGTCAGCCTTGGTGGCAACTACAACCGACTCAAAACCCAAATGAATGAAGTCTTTGAGTATCTCTTCCTGGTCCTGTTCCCATAAGGGAAGATAAGGTGTAACGCCTCCCGCTGAACAAACTCTTTCAATCCACTGCCGGTGCTCGTTGAAGTCAATATCGCCGAAGACGCCTAAGGTTATTCCCTCCTGCTTGAAAGCCAGAAGCGCATTCCTGAATTCAGCCTCATAGCCAGCACTTGTCGTCTGCTTCTGAGCCAGCGGAATCCCGATAGCTTCCGCTTGTAGCCGCAATAGCTCTGCAGATAGCCCATGACTCCGTGACCACCGCCCATCCTCTGTTACCATATTCAACAGGTACCGAACCTTTATTCCGGAGGCAATTGCCCGATAACATGCTAGACAACAATCCTTGCCACCACTCCAACTAACGAATGCTTTCGACATGATTAACTCCTTTCCGTCAGATGAGAAACATCATTGAGCAGGGTCAATATTGCACCTTGGCGATAGGTCTCAATTATGGTAAGCGATGCTAGGTCAAGTCGGATTTGCCACCTCTGCCGTGGCTCCATACCCAAAAGCTGGCAAAGTAGTGTGCGCAACACCCCGCTGTGAGCCACAATAAGAATCGTCTCCTCCTTATTATGCCCTTCCAGCCGACTTCTGAACTGGCGTACGCGTTTATCCAGTTCAGCGAGGCTCTCGCCGCCAGGGTAGACCAGACTGAGGTTCCGTTCCATCCACATTCGGGCGACCTCAGGGTAAAGTCGGTTAACCTCGTCAAAGGTAAGCCCCTCAAGCCTGCCAAAATCAATCTCCCTGAGCTCTGGGCAAGCGACCACTTTAAGGTTATCCCTGAGGGCGATGATTTGCGCTGTCACCAATGCCCGCTTCAGGTCGCTGGAGTAAATGAAATCAATCTTCTTTAGGTTCAGTCGCTCACGCAGGCATTCTGCCTGTATGAGCCCGATGTCACTCAGGGCGACATCGGAACGCCCCCAATACCTAAGACTGCTGTTCAATTCAGTCTCACCATGTCTAACCAGCAGCAACCTGGACAAATTTACCCCCAGACTATAATAGCCAGTGCTTATAAGCCAACAAGCTGACCATAATAAACACGCCGGACTCAGCCAGCTCATTAACCGCCCCGTAGGTGTCTCCAGTGAGCCCGGCAAATTTTCGCTTCAAATAAAAAGCTGCCGCCAGTACAAAAAGCCAGACTATAAATAGTATGACTAATCCTGCCAGCTTAAACAAGCCCGCGGCTAATGCCACAGTGATGAGCGTCGCCATAGTAAACTGCCACCCGCCTGTTGCCTGCTTGAACGCCTTTCCCAGCCCTGATGGTCGGGCATAAGGATAAGCGAAAATGGCATAGACCATCGTCCATCGGCTGATGACCGGCGCTACCACCAGAGTAAACATCGTCAAGCTCTGGGGCAAGCTATTTAGCGACACAAATTTCACCAGCAGAAAAAGAGCCGCACCGATAACACCAAAGCCGCCAGCACGACTATCATGCATTACCTGCCATCTCTCCTCAGGCGTCCTGCGCCCGGCTATGCCATCACAGGTATCAACTAGGCCGTCAAGATGAAGCGCCCCGCTGAGCAGTACCATTGAAGCAACCAGCAGTACATTGACCACGCTTGCCGGCAGTACCAGCCCAAGTAGGTAATTCAGCACAGCCAAAATAAGCCCGATGATAATGCCCACAACTGGGAAATAACTCGTGGAGCGCCCAATCTGCTCAGCACTAAAACTGCGCTTAACAGGTATGACGGTGAGAAATTGTAAGGCGGCCAATAACCTCAACTAGCTGCTCCTTTCCGATATGCTGGCTTCGGAGAAGGTTGACATCTCGCCCAGAATTCTGGCTGCCGCTTCAGCGAGAAAAATGCCCAGCGCCGCCCCGGTGCCTTCGCCCAGCCGCATCCCCAAATCAAGCAGGGGCGCAAGTCCAAGATGCTTAAGCAACAATCTGTGACCAGCCTCAGCCGAAACATGGGCGGCGATAAGGTAGTCCTTAAGCCCCGGTGACAGGGCAGTGGCAATAAGTGCGGCAGCTCCGGAGATAAAACCATCAATAACTACAGGAATGCGGTGTGCTGCTGCCCCGAGCATCACCCCGGCCAGCCCGGCAATTTCAAAGCCGCTGACCTTCGCCAGCACATCAATCGGGTCGCTGGGGTCAGGACGGTTTACCTCCACAGCCCTCTTTACCACCTCTATTTTGTGTGCCAACTGCTCATCAGTTATGCCAGTACCCCTGCCAGTTACCTCCGCCGCTGGTCTTTTTGTCATAACCACACAGATAGCGCTACTGGGAGCGGTGTTACCAATCCCCATGTCACCGGTACCTACAATGTCCAGGCCCTTACCTGCCTCAGATGTCACAATCTCAATTCCAGTCTCAAGGGCTTTTATGGCTTGCTCCCGGCTCATGGCCGGACCTAGAGCTATATTTTTCGTGCCGGAAGCAATCTTCCGTGATAAGAGCTGAGGATGAGGTTCTAGGTCAGTGGCCACACCCATATCAACCACCACGACCCTTGCGCCAGCATGGCGAGCGAGCACGTTTATCCCGGCGCCACCACGGAGGAAGTTATAGACCATCTGAACGGTGACCTCCTGAGGCCAGTTGCCTATCTTTTCTGCCACCACGCCATGGTCGCCGGCCATAGTAATAATGGCTTTATGCTTGATTTGCGGATTAGGCTTGCCCTGAATTCCAGCCAGTTGGATAGACAAGTCCTCCAGTCTGCCCAAGCTGCCTTTGGGCTTGGTTAAAGTATCCTGCCTGGCGCGGGCGCTGTCCATTGCCGACTTATCCAGCGGCTTTATTGATTTTAATACTCTATTTAGAGAATCAGCCATATTCCCTCCCCAGGGCTATTTTGTAGACTTGTCGCATATTGAGGTTTTGCCTGACTATCCTAGCCAACTCGTCATACTGCTTATCTTTGTTTACTGGTACTGTTACGGTTGCTGGCAATCCCCGGAGCTGCCGCAACCGGTTCAATAAGGTATGGGCGAAATCGACATTGTGAAATAGACCGTGAATGTAGCTGCCGAATATGAGACAGTCATCACTGGCCGTTCCATCAAGATAATTGGCCTTCCCTTGAGGTGTCTCTACGACTTGAAATACCGGCACCTGATTCTGGCTTCTGGTTTGCCCCATGTGAATCTCGTAACCGGTAATCTCTGCCCCCTTCAGTCCCTCAAATAAGCCCTTATTGGCTAGAAGCCTGGCTCTGATTTGAGTGGTAGTTTTGACCTGACCAAAGGTAGTTTCGATATCCAGTAGGCCCAATCCGGCAACACTGATTTCTCTCGACTCAACCTTATGCGGGTCATTAATCGTTTTGCCCAGCATCTGATAGCCGCCGCAAATACCTATCACCGGTGTGCCGGCCTTTGCCCGCTGGATAATAGCCTGTGCCATCCCTTGCTTCTGCAGGTGAAGTGAATCAGCGACGGTGCTCTTGGTGCCGGGCAGAATAATCAGGTCTGGATTACCTAACTCCGAAGGCTCAGTAATATAGCGAAGTGTGCAACCCATTTCCTCCAGCGGGTCAAAGTCATCGAAGTTGGAGATGTGAGGTAAGCGTATTATGGCTATATCTATATCTATACCTATACTGGCTGAGCTGCTCTGCCTCTCTTCCAAGTAGACCGAGTCCTCCTGCGCAATTTTAATACCCCGGAAGTACGGAATAACACCCAGAACCGGCTTGTCGCTCCTTCTCTCCAAAAAGTCCAGCCCTGGCTTAAGCAAGGCCAGGTCACCACGAAATTTGTTGATAATAAGCCCTTTAACCAGGTCGCGCTCTTCTTCGGTCAAGAGTTCCAGAGTACCGATGATAGAGGCAAAGACCCCTCCGCGGTCAATGTCACCCACCAGCAGGACCGGGGCATTGGCGATTCGGGCCACCCGCATATTGACTATTTCCCTTTCTTTCAAATTTATCTCCGCCGGGTTACCGGCTCCCTCAATCACCACGATGTCATACTTGGAGCGCAGCCGATTAAGAGAGTCTTCTATTACCCCCAGCAAAAAAGGGGTATAGTCGTAATAATGACTAGCCTCCAAGTTCTTAGCCACCTTACCCAGGACAATAACCTGTGATTTAGCCTCAGCCTCGGGTTTAAGCAGTACGGGATTCATGTCGACTGAGGGCTCAATCCCGGCGGCTTCTGCCTGCACCGCTTGAGCTCGGCCGATTTCACCGCCCTCTTTGGTAACGAAAGAATTAAGCGCCATATTCTGGGCTTTAAACGGGGCGACTTTAAGGCCGTCCTGACGGAAAATACGGCATAGAGCCGTCACCATCACGCTCTTGCCCACTGAGGAAGCGGTGCCCTGTATCATCAAGGTCTTAGCTGACATGGCGGTAAACCTCGGTGTCTTTTATCGCGGTGAGCAACTTCTGGCACTCGGCAATACTGTGTGGTGCCACCCGAATGTATTCAGGTAAACCGAAAGAAGTACAATCACGAACTAAAATACCCTTGCTGAGCAGAGCTTGCCTGAATCTGGTGGCATCGCCAACTTTGACCAGGAAGAAATTGGCTTGCGAGGGCAAAGGTGTGAGTCCCAGACTTCTAAGTTCTTTCACTAAGAATTCCTTTGCCTCTTTAATCTTCAGCCCACATGCATCAAGATAACCATCAGCCTTAAGGGCGAAAACTCCGGCCGCCTGGGCCACCGAACTTACATTCCACGGCGGTCTGACTCGCTTCAGAACTGATATGATTGACTCTGCCGCCACTGCATAGCCAAGGCGTAGGCCGGCCAGGGCATAGTCTTTGGTCATTGACCTCAGGATAACCAGATTGCCCCAATCTGTTAAGTCAACAGATGCCCAGGTGTTCTCGGTGAAAGCAATATAAGCTTCGTCCAGTACAACCAGGCTATCTTTAGCCACGGACAGAATTTTCCTCACCTCTTCTTCGGATAGGTATTGGCCAGTCGGGTTGTTAGGATTGCAAAGAAAAATGCCTTTGGGCCGGTGCTTGCGGATTAAATCCACCGTTTCCGCTATATTCAGCCGAAAGTTTGGCTCCCCCAGCATCGGCTGCTTCAGCACTCGGGCACCGACAAGATAACAGGCAATTTCGTATTCACCATAGGTAGGCTGAGGTATAATGACCAGGTCATCAGGGCCAAAATAGGCGGTGGCCACCAGTCTGATAAGCTCGGTCGAGCCGCTACCGATTAGAAGGTTGTCCAGAGCTATATTTAGCTTCTTGGCCAACGACAGCCTGAGTTTCGTGGCTTCTGAGTCAGGATAGCGGTCAAGGGACGCTTGGGCGATGGCTTCTCTGGTACCCGGCGGCGGGCCAAAAGGGTTGGTGCTGACGCTAAAATCCAGAACATCTTCTGGTGAAATACCCAGTTTCT
>CAZJGR010000053.1:0-10663 GCA_964545815.1 uncultured Dehalococcoidaceae bacterium
GAAAACAATTTCTATGCGGAGACGACAAGCATTTACGACTCCACAAATCTAAAAGACCTCACTGCCAGAGCCGCGGCTTTTGCCGTGCCCGGCATATCCGTTGACGGCAACGATGTCATCGCCGTCTATGAAGCCGCTGCAGAAGCGGTGGCACGAGCCCGGAAAGGAGAAGGGGTCACCTTTATCGAGGCTAAAACCTGCCGTCAGAGAGGCCACTTCGAGGGCGACTCGCAGGCCTATCGAACCAGAGAAGAAAGAGGCGAGTGTCTAAAAATGGACCCCATACCCAGATTCAGAAAGAAGCTCATTGAAATGCATGTTCTTGCCGAGCCAGAGGTGGCCAGAATTGAGCGGGAAGCGCTGACAGAAGTGGACGAAGCAGTCAAATTTGCCCTGGAAAGCCCGGAGCCGCCTCCAGAAGAAGTGCTGACGGATGTCTATGCCTAGGGAGGAAAAAATGAGAGAAATCACCTATCTGCAAGCGATAAATGAAGCCATTGATGAGGAGATGACGAGGGACCCCACGGTCATTGTTATGGGCCAGGATGTCAGAAAGTGGGGTGCCCCTCTGGGTGCCTTCAAGGGTTTATATGAGAAGTATGGGGAGAGGGTGCTGGACACGGGGATATCGGAGACCGCCATGCTCGGGGCCATGGCCGGCTCGGCGGCCACGGGTATGAGGCCAATCGTGCATATAATGTTCGGCGAGTTTCTGGGCGTATGCATGTCTGATATAAGGTGCGCGCTGACCAAGACCAGATACATGACCGGTGGGAAAACAAAATTCCCCGCCACCATCGTGACCTATACCGGTGCCGGCCGGTCGGCTGCCGGAGAACACTCGGCCTGTCCTTACGGGGTGATGATGGCTACTCCAGGGCTCAAGATTGTAGCCCCGGCCACCCCCTATGATGCCAAAGGGCTAACTAAGTCCGCCATCAGGGAAGATAACCCGGTACAGGTGTTTTACCATGTTGGCCTGATATTGAGTAAAGCCACCGGCCAGATACCAGAAGCGGAGTATACCATTCCTATCGGGGAGGCCGATATCAAAAGGGAGGGCAGCGATGTTACCGTGGTGGCGATAGGGTTCATGGTCCACCGGGCGTTGGCCGCCGCAAGCAAGCTTCAGGAGAGAGACATAAGCCTGGAAGTTGTTGACCTCCGAACCCTAGCGCCACTGGATAAACAGACCATCATTGCTTCGGTCAAGAAGACCGGCCGGCTGGTAATTATGGATGAGGAGCCAAAGACGGAGAGCGCATCGTCCGAAATCGCGGCCATCGTTGCCGAAGAGGCTTTCGACTACCTGGATGCGCCGATAAAAAGGGTCTGCGCTCCGGATACCCCTATTCCCTTCAGCCCGGCTCTGGAAAGGGCCTGGATGCCCGATGAGGGGAAATTAATCGAGGCGGTAATTGAGATAACCGGTTGATTTAAGCCTAATCCGCTACGGGGCGATGGCCACTTTGCCCGCTTCTTTAGTTCCGGTTATTTCCAGCCCTTTTGGCAGCTCATCAAGGTTCAAAACGTGCGTCACGAAATCTTCCAAAGGCAACCTGGTGCGTTCAAACATGGAGATAACATGGCTGAAAATCAAGGCCGGATAGCCCCAGGAGCCATGAATATCCACATCTTTCTGGCAAATATAGTAGGGGATTATTTCCGTTGGCCCGTTATTGGTAAAGTTCCCGACCTCAATTAACTTGCCGCCCCGCCGCACAAAGTCAAGTGACTCACGGAAGGCAGCCGGAGCTCCCGCCGCCTCAATGACGACATCCGGACCGACGCCATCCGTAGCTTCCTTTACCTTCGCCAGTCTCTTTTCAAATGGCAGGTTGCCATCAATTAACAGGTCGGCTCCGATATGTTTCGCCATGTCCAGCCGGCTTGATTGCAGGTCTTGAGCTATCACGAAACCGGCCCCAGTGTAACGCAAAGCAGCGATGGTCATCAAACCGATCGGGCCAGCACCGACCACCATAACGGTACTGCCAACGCCATAGCCGTGGCTCATAAATGGCTCTCCGGGGTTAAACGCCCGTTCCACGGCTCTCAAAGCGGTTGCCATCGGCTCAATAAGCACCGCTCTCTTCATGGGCATCTTTTTGGGTATTTTGAAAACATAAGATTTTGGAAATACGTAGATGTATTCCGAGTAGCCGCCCCACACATTCGGGTTCTTATCCAGCGGGGTGAAGCCGTAAACAAAAGAACGATTCATGCAGAAAGGCGGACGCTGGGGCATATGTAAACAGTACCAGCACTGGCCACATGTCTTGGAGCTAGGTGCCAGCGCCACCCTGTCGCCTGCTCCGAGAGTCCCGCCGAATACGGCCATACTTTCGTTGGCTTTCTTGCCGAGCTCAACTATTGTCCCAATCATTTCGTGCCCGGCGATAAAAGGATAAGGTGGCACCTCCGCGGGAAATTGCCCGAGGTACACGTGCTTGTCTGTGCCGCAGATGCCACAGGCCTCAACTTTCATTAAAGCACAGTCTTCGGTCACCTCGGGTATTTCGAGTTCCCGCATAATTATTTTTTTAGGCCCTACCATAACCCAGGCTCTATTCTTGGTCATTTTGTCTCCTCCTCGCGATGGCAGCAGATTTTCAGTAAACATATCATACGCTCTCTCTCCTGTCAATTATCCCGGTTATAGATTCCCAGGATATTTCGGTGTATATTATTACTGAATATCCACGCTATAATAATAACTGATTCAATATAAGGAGGGCTCATCAGTGATTATGGCACGTTTTCAGTGGCACGGCGAGGTACACTGGGGCATTGTGGAAAATGAAACGATATTCGATTTGAAGGGCGACCTTTACGGAGATTTCACCAGAGGGAAAAAATTATGCTCTTTAAAAGAGGTCAAGCTTCTGGCCCCGGTGGCGCCCAGCATAACCATTGCCTGTGGCATGAATTACATGGACCATATCCGGGAGATGGGGTGGGAGGTTCCCAAGCAGCCAGCGCTATTCTTCAAGCCAGCAAACACCATCATCGGGCCTGAAGAAGACATCACCTATCCCAAGATATCGCAGGATGTGAATTACGAGGGAGAACTCTGCTGTGTCATCAAGCGCCAGGCAAAAAACGTCAGCGTGGAGGACGCCCTGGACTACGTACTGGGCTATACCTGCGGCAATGATTTAACGGCCTCCGACCTCACCAAAAAAGACGGGCGCCTCACCCGAGCCAAAGCATTTGATACCTCTGGACCACTGGGCCCGTTCCTGGTGACCGGCCTTGACCCATATAAACTTACGATTAAAAGCAGGTTAAATGGCAAAAGCCAGCAGAACGGCAAGACGGATTTGATGATTTTCAACATCGAGAAACTGCTCAGTTATATTTCTGCTTTCATGACTTTGCGCCCGGGCGACGTGGTCTGGACAGGCACTCCAAAAGGGGGGCACTGCCCGGTGCATATCGGAGACACCGTTGAAGTTGAAATAGAAGGTATTGGCCTCTTAAGAAACAGGGTGGTGGCCGAGAAATAAAGTAGCGCTGATTCGCTATCTACTTCCGCACTCTTAACTCTTTCTCTAATTGGCGGCGAATCTTAACGGAGAATTGACTGCTATCTAACTCGACATCGTCATAGGTGACAAAAGAGCCCTTGGCCACCGGCCGGATGACCTTTACCCCGCGGCCCAGGCCTATGGGCAGATATTTATGAGAAATACTATCGTCGGCTTGGACCAGACGACCATACACGGTATATCCGCCCTCTCCGTCCAGAATATCCCCCGTTTTCAGATTTTTCTTCGCTACCGAGGCCACATCGGCCAGGAAATAGCTGGGTGAACCGGTAGCCTCACCACGAAGCGCCACTGAAGCCACACTCATGCCAAGTTCCAGTCCGGTTAAATGAAATGGCCGGTATACGGCCACATACTGGCCGGAGGAATCCCTGAGAAAATCATGGGTGGATAGAAACCGCTGCAGGTAATCGGTTACTGCCTGGAACACAATATAAACTCCCCAGCGCAGATGATGTCTTACCGGTGTTTCATCTCTGTTTTCACTGGCGACCACTTCCACCGTTCCACTGTGCTCAAGAATCCCTCCCCCCGCTTTTGGCTTGAGTACCTCTGGCAGTTCATCCGCGCCAACGGGAGGGAATTGCAGTCCGCCTTTTTGCGGTATCAGGCCAGAGGCATTAGCCAGAGCACACATTTCGATGGCTGATTTGGTACCGTCCAGAAACGAATTATACATTTGAGCATTATAATTGCCCGATGCCAGCTGTTCCTGGGAAAAACCAAAATACTCCCAGACCGTGTCCGGAGTCGAGTAATGGTATCTGGGCTGATACCGGGTCCCTTTACCGGCGCAGACAACTTCAGCACCAATCGTCCGGGCCCAATCAATTAGTTCGCAAATTATCGCTGGCTGGTCTCCGTAAGCCATGGAATAAATGACCCCTTTTGCACTGGCCTTCTTCTTCAGTGCCAGGCCCAGCAGCGCATCGGTCTCAACATTTACCATGACCACGTGCTTTCCCGCCTCCAGCGCGTTCCAGGCATGACGGGTTCCCGCCTCGGTAACCCCGGTAGCTTCAACAATTACCTCCAGATTTGCCTGTACCAACTGGCCCGAGCTACCGGTCAGCACCACCTGGCCTCCAGCCGCACCATCATTAATCGCTGACGAGGAGTCCCCAAACACGATGGCGTCTGCAGGCCAGCCGGCTTTGATACAGACCTTCCTTGCCTTGTCCAGGTCCAGCTCAGCGATGCCCGCGATTTGCATTCCCGGGGTCACTCTGGCCTGGGCTAGAAACCCTGAGCTGAATGTCCCCGCGCCAATGACACCGATTCTGATGGGGTTTTTGCTTGCCTCTCTTTGCTGAAGAAGGTTATATAGTCCCATGCCAGATTAATATTATCATTTCGCGGTTAAAGCTCCAAATATGTTCAATGCAACTTGATTACTAAGCTGGTTTAGCTATTGACAATCAGCGTTAAATGGCTTTAACATTACCACACTGGTCAATTTAACTATATTAGTGAATCAGGAGGGCAGGTAGAATGAGAAAAATCACCATGCTATCAATATTTCTGGTTATGGCGCTTTTTGGTCTGACTTCCTGTGCGGCAAAAGTGTCACCGCAGGAATATGACCGGGTGAGCAATGAACTACACGTCGCCCAGGGCCAGCTTGCGTCACTGCAGAGCAAACTGGCGGAAGCTGAGTCACTGCAAGCTCAAAATGAGGAATTGAAGAAACAATTTGAGACCATGCAAGCGGAGCATAAAGAGCTAAATGCCAAATATGAAGAGCTGAGCCAGCAATATAATGCAGTGAAAAGCCAGTCTGAGACAATGCAGGCTGAGTATGACAAATTGAACACCGAATATGAAGAGCTGACCAAACAATTTGACGAGTTGAGTGAACAGTATGACATCGAAACAAAGGGAGCCGCAGGAATCAATGCCGAAGACGTAGAACAGGCGGTGTTCAAATTGCTAAACCAAGCAAGAGCAGAGAATGGCTTAAATGAAATGATCTGGGGTGAGAACATTTACAAGTGGGCCATCGCCAATAGCCTCAGCATGGCCACAAACAAACGCCTTGAATACTCTGAGTATCCCTCTTGGCAGGAAATTTTCTGGGCTACCGGATATGGCACGGCAGATAGAATAGCCAGCGCTGCATTGACCCTCTGGAGAAACGGTGTCAATTATGACCTGAATATTCTAAACCGGGGCGCTACCTATGGTACAGTGGGCGTGTATAAATCAGGAGAAATTTTCTACATTACCTATATTGCGAGTAGTTTTAGATGATGGGGGTTGCCCCGGGCGGTTTCTCAGCTAAAGAACGACTCGGCATAACTATTGTTTGAGCATAATCGGCAGATAGGCCATGCCGGCAATAACCAGGCAGAAAAACGCGGATAAATAGAACACGGTAGCTATCCCCAAATTATCGGCGATGGAACCAGAGACAAAGGGCCCCAGAAACATGCCCACGGCATAGATAGCCTGATAGACCCCCATAGCTGTTGCCCGCTGTCGCGGGTCCACCGCCTGTATACTTAAGGACATCAGTATGGTGCCCAGTATACCTCTGCCCAGTCCGTAAATGACCATGACCCCATCTAAATGGCTTACCTGATGAATCAGAGGAACAATGGATATCGAGCTGCCCATGAGAACGGCACCAAGCAGTATGGTAAACGAATTACCACATCTTTTCACCAGCGGTATCACCGCCAAGGCCGCCACGGCAGATGCAGCTAGAGTCAGCATGGTAATGGTGCCCAGAGCCGTGCTCGAAGCCCCAATTTGAGCTCCGTAAACTGGCATAAACCCGAAGAGGCCCGCCCAGTTGGCAAACTGTGATAGTACGCCCATAAATGAAACCACAAGCAGCAGCGGCTGAGCCGCCACCAGCCTAAAACTCTGCCGGGAACCCTGTTTCATGGACGGTATCGATGGCTCTCTGGTCGCCAGAAGAGAGATAAGCGCCACCAGCCCAAGTAAAGCCGCACCAAAGAAGGTAAAACTGTAGCCACCTTTTTCGGCAATTACCCCCCCACAATAAGTCGTTATCACCAAGGCTGTACCCTGCACAAAATTGATTATGCCAATAGCCCGTCTCATACTTTCTACCGGGTAGTAAGCAGCGAAGTAGATGGTGAAGGTAACCCATGTCGCGGCTCCAATCCCGGTTACGCCCCGGGCCAAGAAAAGAAGCAAGGCACTGGGTGCCAACCCGAGACCCAAGGCGCCGATAGAATTCATCACGATGCCACCGGCAATTAAAAGCTTGCGCCGATTGATGGCGTCAAATAATATGCCTACAGGTATCCGGAAAAGCATCTGGGGTATGGCATATGCCGCGACAATTGTGCCTACCATCGTCAGGCTGGCCCCGGTTGACTGGGCATATACCGGCAGAATGGGCACATAGAGATAAAGTGAGGCCCAGAAAAAGAAGGTGGCGATGCTGAATAAGATAATATATTTTCGTTCGGAAGGTGATGAAAGGCCTGAAACTGATTTACGCGATAACAAATTAATTACCTGCGCACAGAGTGTGGTTAAGTAATTTTACATTATAACACTTGCCAGGTAATAATGTGCCACCGCGAACATAGAGTAATAATAAGACCACTATTATTGACAGATAGCGTAATGAAAAGTAACATGACGACGGGAAGCGTGTTGGAGAAAAATGGGGCCACAGTTCTTCGGTCGACAAATCGACGTTACCACAGGAGGCGAGGTCAAAGTTCCGGTTTCATTTCGCCTCGATGACCGTGAGTACCTGATTGCTGATATTTTAGACGCCTGGCAGGACTACGGCTTCGGCAAGAGCCCGATGCGCCGCCAAAGATGGTGGCAACGCCACCACCGCAACTACTACAGAGTAAAGACAACCGGAGGCGAAATCTTCGAAATCTATTACGACCGTGGCACAAAATTGGAATACGCGAAAAGAAGGAAGTGGTTCCTTTACCGACAACTCTAGAAGTAGCCCCACCCTACCCTCCCCCATTTTAAAACGACATCGCTTCAGCCAGGATATATTGTCTTTTAACGCAGTTACGGATTTTGCTGATTCGTGTGATAAAAGTCCTATTAACTATCGCCGGCAAAATATTATGATTAGTTATGAGAGCAAAGACAGCGAAAGGTTTAGGCAATGAACAAAAACATTAAAACGGCAATAATAGTCGGTTCAATATTGATTGCCATGCTTGTTTTAGCCCCCTTCGTTTATGGGCTATTCTCGGGACGGGATAACTGGGGGTGCGGTCTGGCCTGGTCAGGAATGATGGGGCCATGGATGATGACTGGATTTGGAGGTGCCTGGATGATGGGCATTATA
Source organism: uncultured Dehalococcoidaceae bacterium (assembly GCA_964545815.1). Taxonomy (GTDB): domain Bacteria; phylum Chloroflexota; class Dehalococcoidia; order Dehalococcoidales; family RBG-16-60-22; genus E44-bin89. The sequence continues at coordinate 7,852 of CAZJGR010000053.1, forward strand.
TGGTTAGCCGCGGCAGGTCTTATTGTCTGGTTAATCGTATCTCTGGTGCGTGGTACACGAAATCAGGTCGATGGTAGCCCGGTATCAGCTCTGGAAATACTGAAGAAGCGGTATGCCCAGGGAGATATCAGCCAAGAGGAATTTGAGGAAAAGCAGAAAGACCTGAAATAATTAGTGGCTAGAGCCCGATTCGCTCAGATACTTCCCTCATTCCCATAATGACATCGTTAATCAGGTCGGTCAGCTCCACCCCCAGCATGGCCACGCCTTTTTCAATTACAGGGCGATTTACGCCGGCGGCGAATGACTTATCTTTCCATTTTTTCATCACGGACTTTACCTCTAAATCCCTGACGCTCCTTGACGGTCGGATGATGGCCACCGCAGTAATCAGGCCGGTTAGTTCCTCCGTGGCATAGAGCACCTTTTCCAGGTTGGTCTGCGGCTCGATATTATTGCATATGACCCATCCGTGGGAGGCAACCGCGCGTACAAATTCTTCCGGCCAGCCTTTCTCCCGCAGTATCTCCTGCGCCTTCGAACAGTGCTGCTCCGGAAACTGTTCATAGTCCAGGTCGTGTACCAGCCCGATGATAGCCCACTTGTTTTCATCTTCGCCCATCTTCCGCGCCATATAGCGCATCACTCCCTCAACGGCATAAGAATGTTTGAGCAGGCTATCGCTCCTGACAAATTCTTTGAGCAGAGACCGTGCTTCCTCGTATGTAGGCACATGTTCCGACATTTTGCGGCTCCTTTATTTACTTGAATTATGCCAGACGCTACAACAACTTATTAAACGCATTCTAAAGCAATAGCCGGCTGGTTTCAATAAACCGGGGTCTTTTATATTGACGTGTTTATATGTTATCCTTATACATTATGGAAAAAAAGAACCGGAAGCATCTTATCTCAGCCAGAGGTGAGATAACCAGAATGAGAAAGACCATCTAACTGATGCGAAAGATACTGCGTGTCATCGATTACGTTAATGAACGGGTAGGGTCAATATCGAGCTGGCTCATACTGGTACTGATTGCGGTAATCCTGTATGAAGTCGTCGCCAGATATGTCTTCAACCGGCCGACAACCTGGAGCTTTAATACTTTTTGCATGATCAGTGGTGCCCTTATTGTGCTGGGCTGGGCCTATGTCCAACGGCACGATGCGCACATCAGGGTAGATGTCATTTACATTCACCTCTCCCCCCGAAAAAAGGCCTTTATTGATGTCATTGGCACCGGGTTATTCTTTTTCCCCCTATTTGGAGCTCTCTTAGGAATAGCCGGGTCGGTAATGTGGCAAACCTGGCTGCGTTTTACGCCATCTATATCAAGCCATCTAAGCCTGCCTCCGGCCAAATTGCTGTACCAGACAACGGTTGTTATCGGGCTCTGCCTTTTCTTTCTTCAGTTCACCGGTCGGTTTATTCGCGACGTCTATATCCTCATCAAAGGTAGACCATATTGATGGAACCAAATCCCGAGATTCTGGTGGTGGCTTTTCTGCTGGCGATACTGGCTGGAGTTCTCACCGGCTATCACATCGCTCTGGTACTGATTGGTGTTGGCGCTGTCATTGGGTATTTATTCATGGGCCCCAAAGTGGCCTATTTACTGTACCATCGACTCAGTTCGGTGATAATGAATTACAATATGATAGCCATACCCCTTTTTACCTTCATGGGAGCCATGCTTTCACGCTCGGACATAGCCGATAGACTGTATCGGGCTTTACACCTGTTGCTGGGACGTCTGAGAGGGGGATTGGCGCTGAGCACAGTGATACTGGGCACAATTATTGCCGCTGGTCTGGGAGTGGTTCAGGCTTCAGTGAGCATGCTGACTATCGTCTCTCTTGGCCCAATGGTAAGAAGAGGTTACAGCCGGGAGCTGGCCTGTGGTGCTATCTGCGCTGGCGGGACCCTGGGTATCCTCATTCCCCCCAGTATTATGCTGGTGGTCCTGGGCATGAACAGCGGGGTGTCTATCGGCCGGCTGTTTTTTGGCGCCTTTGTCCCCGGCTTTGTCCTCTCCGGTTTGTATCTGGGCTACATTATCATCCACGCCTGGCTTCAGCCTCAAATAGCCCCCCCGGCCCCTCTAGAAGAAAGGCAGGTTCCTTTCACCAGGAAAATGGCCCTGCTTTTCTTCTCAATACTACCACCTCTGGTCATTATGTTCTCAGTGCTGGGGACGATATTCTTTGGCGTGGCGACGGTCTATGAAGCGTCGGGGGTCGGGGCCGCGGCGTCTATCCTGATTACGGTTGCCCACCGGAAATTCAGCTTTAAATTGCTGAAACAAGCTATGCTTGAAACGCTAACGGTGACCGGCTTTGTCATGCTCATTACCGCCTGCGCCGATGCCACGGTGGGGGTGTTTTTCTATTTCGGTGGTAGGGTAGTAATCCGGGATATTGTCCTGTCGATGCCTCTTGGGCCATGGGGGTTTTTCTTCGGCATAATGCTGGTCACCTTCATTCTGGGCATGTTTATTGACTGGATAGCAATTATCCTCATTGTTGTTTCGATACTGGTACCCGTCGCCCCAATGCTCGGGTTTGACCCGCTATGGTTTGCGCTGATGATATGCGTAAATCTACAGACGTCATTTATGACGCCGCCTCTGGCCCAGGCCATATTCGTCTGTCAGGGCAGCGCCGACCCGGAGTTAGGCGTGACCAACGCCGATATCATCCGCGGGGTAATACCATTTATTCTCCTGGTATTGGTAGGGCTTGGGCTGTTCGTCGCTTTCCCTGAGCTAATGCTGTGGCTGCCCGGCAAGATGATGCGCTAGCACCTCTCACT
>CAZJGR010000054.1:0-10322 GCA_964545815.1 uncultured Dehalococcoidaceae bacterium
GCAAACAGGCTATCGCCGCTGATGATGCCGCTGCGGTAGAGGTTTATCAGGGCGTGGTCGAGCAGCATCATCCCGGAGTGGGTCTGGGTCACGATGGCATTGGGCAGCTGGTGGAGCCTGCCCTCGCGGATGATGTTCTTCACCGCCGGGTTAGCCAGCATGACCTCGACGGCGGCGGTCCGGCCCGTGCCCTCGGCCCTGGGGACCAGCGCCTGGCAGAGGATGCCGAGGAGCAGGGAAGCCAGCCGGGTCTGGGCCAGGTGTCTTTCATGGGTGGGGAAAAGGTCGATGATGCGCTCCACGGCCTGGGTGGCGCTGGTGGCGTGCCCGGTGGTCAGGACCAGGTGGCCGGTCTCGGCCACGGTAAGCACGGCGGCGGCGGTTTCCAGGTCCCTCATCTCGCCCACCAGGATGACATCCGGGTCCTGGCGCAGTATATGCTTCAGGGCATTGGCAAAAGACAGGGTGTCATTGCCCAGCTCGCGCTGGGTGATGGTACACCGGTTGTTGGTATAGACGTATTCAATGGGGTCCTCGAGGGTAATCACGCGTCGGCTTTCCCTTGAGTTCAGGTAATTGATCATTGCCGCCAGGGTAGTGGACTTACCGCTGCCGCTGGGCCCGCTGACCACCACCAGCCCTCTGGGCTTCAGGATGAGGTCACGGCATATCTCGGGCAATCCCAGTTCGTCAAGGGTGGGGATGACCAGAGGTATGAGCCTGATGGCAAGGGTGAGGGTGCCGCGCTGTTTGGCCGCGTTGCCGCGCAGTCGGCCAACACCGGGCAGCGTGTAGCCGAAATCAAGCTCCAGGCGTTGGTGGAAATCGGCCCTTTCCTTCTCCGATGAAATCTGCTGGAAGGCCTGGGCGATGTCATCGGTGGTGAGGGTAGGCAGGTCAGCCTCGGGCTGAAGCCGACCATTGATGCGGAAGATGGGGGCGTTATCCGCCACCAGGTGCAGGTCTGAGGCGCCCTTCTCGGCGGCCAAGCGGACCAGTGCCAGTATATCCATGCGCTTATTCTCCCACCCCGAGAATGATGCTGAAGTCCATGTTATCCTGGGCCGTCCTCTTGAGACTGGTAATGGTAATGCGGGCAAACCGTTCGCTGGCTTCCAGCTCTCTCAGGTAAGACAGGATGTCCTCCTCGGCCGGGGCCAGTCCCTTGAGGGTCAGGGTATCGCTGGTATAGCTGATGCCGGTCAGGCTCACCGTTTCCGGCAGGCGGTTCACGGTTACTTCCAGATTGCCGTTTACCTCCTCACTCTGCGCTTCAAGGCTGGATACGGCAGCGGCAAAATCGCCGCCGGAGGTCTCGGCGCTGGTGATTTTCTTCTGGAACTCAGCAACGGTATCGGTGTATTTTTGCCTCTCGGCCATTTTTTGCTGTAGGAGTTGAGTGGTGGCATTCAACTGGCCCTGTATTTTGGCAATATCGGCGGCGGTGCTCTGTGTCATCAATGCCAGGAAGAGAAGCAGGCTGATGGCAATGACCACGCTGGGCGCCACCAGGATTCTGGTCAGGGAGATGGGCTCAGGCCGGTAAACAGTGGGCACCAAATTGAGTTCGCTTACTGAAAGCCCGGAGCCGTTGGTCGGCGCTATTTTCTTGAGCACCAAGCCCATATTCGCCGTGTAACGAGCCGGGTCAAGTCCATCGGGGCTCTCAAACGGTGTCGGCAGAGGTAAAACTGGTCGGCTGAGTCCATCCGAAAGTACCACCTGGCACAGCTCGTCTTCATTGGCCAGTTCCCCGGAGGCAAATACGGGCAGTGTGGTCGCCAGTGGCGTTTCAGGATTATTGGTGTTGTAGAATTCAATAGTCCGGCTTAAATCATCTTTGATGAGGGAAAGCTTCTCCGGCCAGGATGATGCTTTGTTGGGAAAATGCATGGTGCGAATGGGCTGGGGAATACCGCCGGCCATGACGACGATGTCAAATTCTGTGGGCTGGACATCCACAAGAATGGCCATCGTGTCTTTTACCATCCTGGCCAGGAGCATCGGTTTTACGTCCATCAGGTCTGACTTGAGTCCGGCCAGTCGCAGCGTATGGAATAAAGCGTCGGCGGCGGTGCGGGGAATCGCCACCAGGAAGACCTGCGTTTTCCCCTCAGGGGCGGGGATGGACTGCCACTGGAGATACAACTGCTCAGGGGAGACCGGCAGCACCCTAGTTGCCTCCCGCCTCACTGCTTCCTCGAGCATATCCTTGGGAAGCTGGGGCAAAAGAATGGGGCGGGTGAGGCAGTGCAGTCCGCTGATGCCAAGGGTGACCTTCTTTGAGCCTATCCTCCGGACCTTGAAAAGCTGCCTGATTTTGGCGGCAACCTCTTCCGGTTTCAGGATAACCGCATTTTTCACCATGCCTGGCTCAAGAGGTACGTCTGCCCACTTCCTGATTCGTTTCCCGCTGGTAACCAGGAGCCGGAGGCTGGTGTCGTCAAGATATAATGTGACCACTTTCTGTGCCATCGTTTAGCTTTCCTGATAACTATAAATTACCATTTGGATGCTGGCTGATGGTTTCGCCACGCCGTCAGGATAGGATATATCTACGTTTACCGAAGTGACCACGCCGCTGGCGCAGTCGTTATTTAGCTGAGTAATAAAAGCAACCAGGTTGTTTATCTCTCCCTCGACGCTGGCGGTGATAGGGAGCGCCAGGCAGGGCACGCCCTCCAGGGCCACCCGGTTCGCGACCGAGGAGCTTATCTCTGTGATATTGACACTGTTGGCCTCGGCGGTGCGGAATAAAACATCGCTGATGATGATGCTGTTCATTGGCTGGGAGAGCGTTTCCCGGGCCGCCTCAGACTGCGCCATGGTTGCCACCAGTTGCCGCTCGAGTTCGCCCTGCTTATCTGTTAGCGGCTCAAATTGGATCGAACTCAGCCTTGATTGGGCCGAATTAAGCTCTTCTTTCAACTGATTCTTCACGCTGGACTGCTGTGAGTAGACCATCCAGAGACCGGCAAATGCGATGAGGAATAGCCCGATGCCGATAAAGAGCCAGCTTTTCTTACTTATCTTCACCATTTACTCCTGAAAGCCATTACCTAATCAATATAGATTTCCCTTAAGCATTAAAATCCCTGTCCATAGATGGAATACATGGCGGAGACTAGGGAGAGGGCAATGGCCCCGATGACAAGCCCGATGGCCAGCGTCATCACCGGCTGGATGAGGGAGATGAGGGAGCGGGTCTTATCCTCGGCTTCCGCCTCATAGCTTCGGGCCACGGCGAGCAGGGTAACATCGAGGTTGCCCGTTTCCTCGCCCACCCTTACCATCTGCACCATCATGGGCAGGAAGAGCTTATTTTTGCTCATAGGCCGGGAGATACCTTCCCCTTTAATCATATCCTGCTGGACATCAACCAGCGCTTTGGCTAATGCCTGGTTCCGGCTGCACTGGATGAGGAGGGGGAGGACTTCGGTCAGGGGGAGGCCGGCGCGGAACAGCAGTGACATGCTCCGGCAGAGACGGGAAAGCTCGCTCAGGTGGCAGACATGCCCGAGCAACGGCAGGCGCAGTATAAGCCGGTCCCACATCGCCCGGCCTCCTGGCGTTTTGATATAGATATAGGCCAGACCGAGGACCGCCAGCGTGCCCAGCATGAGGTAGGCCCAGTGCTCCTTCAGCTTTCCGGAGAGGTCAAGGAGCAGTCTGGCTGATGACGGCAGCTCAACGCCCAGAGAGCGGTATAAGCTGCCAAAGCTGGGCAAAACAAAGGTCACCAGGATGGCCACCACCACGACCGTAACCACAGAGGTGATGGCCGGATACATCAGGGCGCTTTTGGTCTCCTTGGTGGTGGTGACCTCCTTCTCCATATAATCCGCCACCTGTCCGAGCACCGTCTCCAGGTCTCCGCTCTGTTCCCCGACGCCTATCAGCCGGCAGTAGATAGGGGAAAAGACATGGGGGTGCTTGCCCAGCGCTTTGGATAGCTGGTTACCAGCGCGCAGGTCTGAGATTACATCGCCGAGGACCCTCTTCAGTGCGCGGTTGGCGGCCTGTTCCTGTAGTAGCTCCAGCGAGGTAACAATGTCGATGCCGGACTCCAGCAGCATGGCCAGCTGACGGTAAAACAGTATGATTTCCCCGGGCTTTACCCGGAACAGGCCGGCGGTCAGCTTATCGACATTGAGGAAGGGGATATACGGCTTGAGGCTGATTGCCTGATAGCCGGCATAGCCCAGCAAGTCATTGGCCGCCTCTTCATTGGCTGCCGGAAGCTTCCCTTTGACTATCTCTCCGTTTTCGGTATAGGCAACGTACTGGAAGACCATCGGACTCTCCCCATAGGCACTCCTCCCCTGCCTTGTCTGTGGTGTAATCCGGGCTGATGTCTTGATGTCAGTCTACGGAGTATGCGTTGCGGAGAACTTCAGCGGGGGTAGTAACGTTATTTTTTACCTTCAACATCCCGTCCTTGATTAAAGGGACCATTCCGTCTTTAATCGCCTGATTTCTGAATTCGGCGGTGGTGGTCTCTTTGAGCAGCATCATTCGTATTTCATCACTGACCGGTAAAATCTCAAATAGCCCGCTCCGGCCGAGATAGCCGGTCTGGGAACAGGACTTGCAGCCTTTCCCGTAAAGGAACTCCAGTCGCTTTTCTCCCATTTCCTTATGATAACTCGCCTCTTCCAATCGAGACACAGAGGTTAGCTGGGCGCAGTCGGGGCAGACCCGCCGCACCATCCGCTGCGCGATAACACCGATGAGCGCGGAGGCGACCAGGAAAGGCTCAATACCGAGGTCGAGCAGGCGGAAAACCACGCCCACGGCATCGTTGGCGTGTATGGAAGATAGTACCAGGTGCCCGGTGAGCGCTGATTGAATGGCAATGCGGGCCGTTTCGGCATCGCGTATCTCCCCAACCAGGATTACGTTCGGGTCAAGGCGCAGTATGGACCTGAGCCCGCTGGCAAAGGTCAGGCCGGCACGTGGATTGACCTGAATCTGATTGATATGCTTGAACCGGTATTCCACGGGGTCTTCAATGGTGATGATGTTCCTCCCGACGCAGTCGAGGCAGTTTACCGAGGCGTAAAGGGTGGTGGTTTTGCCGGCGCCGGTGGGCCCGCTGACCAGAATCATGCCGTAAGGTACTTTAAGCATCTCTTCATATTTGGACAGGCTCTGGGGAAGAAACCCCAATTCAGTCAGGGTCATGATGGCCCTGGATTTGTCCAGAAGGCGTAGTGCCGCCATCTCGCCATATACCGTAGACACGATGCCGACGCGGATATCTATTGCCTGCCCGCCTCTGGTACGTACCGAGAACTGGCCGTCCTGTGGGCGGTGATGGTCGGCGATATTCATATTGGCCAGAATCTTGATGCGGGAAATAAGTGGCGTGGCTGTTGACAGTGGCAGGGAGAGCATATTGTGAAGCGTACCGTCAATGCGGTAGCGTACCAGCGCCTTATCTTCTTGAGGTTGAAGGTGTATGTCGGAAGCGCGGGCTTTCACCGCCTCGTCGATAATAAGGGTAAGCGCCCTGGCCACCGGGGCATCGGTTACCGTGTCCAGCTTTACCTGCGGCTCGGCCCCTTCTGTTTCCAGCGAGAGACTGGAAATCTGCTTTTCAATCTCCTCATAGGACTGGTAGTTGAAATCGATGGCTTCCTGGACTTCGGCCGCACTGGCTTTCACCGGAACGATGTGCATCTGGCTCCGGGCAGCCAGCGCCTCCAGGGCGATGATATCGGAGGGGTTGACCATGGCCACGTGGAGCACATTGCCGCTTATTTCCAGGGGAATGGCCACGTGTTTTCTGGCCAAAGCCTCGGGAATAAGGCGCAGTGCTTCGGGCTTAATCAGGTGCTTGCGTAGCCTGGCCTGTGGTGTCTCAATTCGTATCTCTTCAATATTTAAATCAGGCATCAGATATTACTTCTCCCCATCGGCTATATTGAGCACGCTCACAGAAGCTATCTTATCGAGCCAGATGGCAATTGACAATAGCTCTTTAGTCATAGGTAAAAAGCAATACTCCACCCTTGTGTTTACTTTTTACCCTTCCAAGGATAGAGCTGCGAGGCTAAAGAAAATATAAAAATGAGGGATGGTTATCTTAATGTTTTCTTAAATTTTCATCTAAATGCGGTTTGTCGTGGCTGGGGCATGGGTAAAAAAATTGGAGAGAGGCAACGTCTCTCTCCAATTTCCTGGTCTTTAATTGGTAACCAGCTTGCCTATTTACCGGCAACCTTGTGGTTGGCCAGCTTCTCCAGTGCCAGCACCAGGGCGGAATGGTCGAGGTTACTATCGCCCTGAGCCGCCACGGCATTGAAGAGTTCCTGGGCTATGGCAGCACCAGGCAGGCTCATTCCCAGGCTGCGCGCTCCCTGTAGGGCATTGTTCAGGTCTTTTTGCTGGTGGCGGATGCGGAAGCCCGGCTGGAAAGTGCGCTCAATTATGCGCTTTCCGTGCAGGTCAAGGATACGACTCTGGGCGAAGCCACCAAGCAGCGCCTCCCTCACTTTGCTCGGGTCGGCGCCCGCCTTGGAGGCGAATAAAAGGGCTTCACTGATGGCCATGATGGTCTCGGCGACCACTATCTGGTTGGCCACCTTGCAGGTCTGGCCGTCACCGTTGCCGCCAATGTGGACAATGTTCTTGCCCATAAGCTCGAAATAGGGCTTGATTTTGGCAAATACCGCCGGTTTACCGCCGACCATGATGGAAAGGGTGGCGTTCTCCGCACCCACCTGGCCACCGGAAACCGGGGCATCCAGCATTTCCACGCCCTTTGCTGCCAGTTTCTTGGCGAACTCCTTGGTGGCAATCGGGGAGATGGAACTCATATCCACGACAATCGAGCCCTTCTTGACGCCTTCAACAACGCCGTTTTTGCCGAAGATGGCCGCCTCCACATCCGGGGTATCCGGTACCATGGTGAAGACGATATCGGATTTCTCGGCCACCTCTTTGCAGCTGCCGCAGGCAACGGCTCCCTTTGCCGCCAGCTCTTTGACCGGTGCGTCAACCATATCGTAAATGTTGACCTTGTTGCCTGCCTCCAGCAGATGCCGGGCCATCGGCTTGCCCATTATGCCGACGCCAATGAATCCAAGATTTGCCATTTCCGTTTCCTCCTTTATTTAAGATAAGGTTTAACCCATTTCAGGCCGTCTTCAGTGATACCGGCCGGCTTGTATTCGCAACCGACCCAGCCGGTGTATCCTGACTCGTCGATGAACTTGAACAAATTGGTGAAGTTGATTTCGCCGGTGCCCGGTTCATGTCGTCCCGGGTTGTCAGCGAGCTGAATGTGGCCAATGCGGCCCACATTCTCCTGGATGGTTTTGGTAAGGTTACCCTCCATGACCTGCATATGGTAGATGTCATACTGTAGCCACAAGTTGGGATGTTTGACTTCCTCAAATAATTTGAGCGTGTCCCGTGTGTGCATCAGATAGAAGCCGGGGATATCAGTGCCGTTGAGCGCCTCAACCAGCAGGGAAATGCCCGCTTTCTGCATCGCCTCGGCAGCGAATTTCAGGTTTTTGACCAGGGTCTGGCGCACCTTGTCCGCCGGCACATTCTTGGGGGTAAGGCCGGCCAGGCAGTTGATGCGGGGACACTTGAGCGCTTTGGCGTATTCAATGGCCTTTCCTACCCCTTCCTGGAACTCACTCTCTCGCCCCGGCAGGCAGGCGATGCCCCGCTCCCCGGCCGCCCAGTTGCCCGCGGGCACGTTGTGCAGGACCATTTGCTGGCCGTTTTTCTTCAATTTTTCGACCAGCTGTTCCTTGGGCCACTGGTAGGGGAACTGACATTCCACGGCTTTGAAGCCGGCTCTGGCCGCCCGCTCAAAGCGCTCGAGGAAATCAACTTCGGTGAAAAGCATGGTTAAATTAGCACTGAACTTGGGCATACTCATCCCTCCTCACGATTATATTCGCGCTGGCAGTATTTACAGAAAGTCCACACAGCATTATAGTTCAAGGTGGAGAGGGTTGCAAGAATTTATATTAGCTATTTTATTGTTTATTCGAAATTTTAGAGTATTGACATTTAATCAAATAGGGCTATAATTAGCTTGCCTGATATGAAAGAGACCTGAGGAAAATAGACTAATAGGTATGTGGTGATGGAAAAGGGGCATCGGTGACCGATAAATAAGATGCGGTTGCTGATACCCCTTTATTTTACTGGAGGGGGAAATATTGATGAAAAAAATAATCATTATTTCAATAATAATCTTGCTTTTCTTGCTGCCAATGGCAATAATATCTAGCTGTGCAGCCCCAACACCATCACCAACTTCAGCCACTGCACCTGAACCGCCAATTCCCACCCACTTTGTAACCTATACCGAAGAAAATCTCTTCAGTTTATCATATCCACCAGATTGGGAAACTGCTATGTCAATTATTTCAGGGCTTGAAGAGAGCATACAAGAATTACTAAAGGACGTAAAGTTTGCCGTTCCACCAAAAGAATACACTATGATATTCTTTGCTGGTCGGCTTTATGAGGAAAGGTATACGCCCAGCGTCAATATTATTGTTGGACCAGCAATAGGGTCGACATTAGATGAAGAATTCGAAGCACAAATGCGAGGCCTGAAACCTACTGTCGAAAATTATAAGCTGTTTGAGCAAATCAAGACGGTCGTTGGCGGTAGAGAGGCAATGATATGTGACCATGAATACAACATTCGCGATATGCCTCGAATGCGTGGCGTCCATTTGTTAATTTTGGAAAATGACTTCAGTTGGGTTGTAACTTGCGGAGCACTGCCAGAGCACTTTCCCGATAATCAAGAAATCATCAACCAAGTAGTCAGAAGCTTTCGAATATTAAAATGAAGTTCATGGGGGCGGAGTTAAGTACGTGTTGATGAAGAAGGGCGCTGGTAACCATTAAATAAAAAGCGGTTGCTTGTGCTCTATTTAATTTTTATCATTATTATAATATCTCCCGGCTGTCCGTCGGTGAGCTGGCGGGCATTGCGCAGCCTTACTTTGGTGCCGTGCTTCACACCGGCAGGTATTTTTACCCGCAGCTTCTTGCCCCTGCGGAAGAAGTCTTTCTCCATCCCCTGCGCCGCCTGTTCCCGGGTCAGCGTGATTTCGTAGCGTACTTCACGGCGCGGCGGCTGGGACCGACCGAATATCTCCTCCAGGTTGATGCCGCCCGGCGCCTCAAAGCGGATTCCCCCCGGGCCCCGAGCGCCACGGCTGAAAGTCCGGAAGGAAAACCCCCGGCCTCTTAAGGCATCACCGAAGATGGTGTCCAGGAAATCGAAGCCCAGCCCGGAACCGCGGAAGTCCTTCATCAGGTCGGCAAAGGTAGTCCTGGTAAAGGGGCTGCCGAAGATGTCACCCAGGTTACCGACGGTGCCAAACTGGTCGTACTGCTGCCGCTTCTGCGGGTCACCGAGAACACCGAAGGCCTCATTGATTTCCTTGAACTTCTCGTTGGCCCACGCCTCTTTGCCCGGATTGCGGTCGGGATGGTACTGCATCGCCAGCTTGCGGTACGCCTTCTTGATTTGCTCCTGGCTGGCATTTCTGGTCACTCCCAGAATCTGGTAATAGTCCTTGGCCATGGTTGCTCGATATGTCTCCTGAAAGTATAAGTATATCACAGCTAGTGGCTCTTGTTCAGGGCGAAGGCAGAGGGTAGAATGGTGATAATGGATGGAGAAAGGACGGTGCACCATGGCCGAGCCACTGGGCAAGATTGAAAAGCCGGAAGCCAAAGAATTCGCCAGCAAGAGGAAGCTCTATCTTGTCCCGCTGATTTTCTCGGGGAAGAAAGCGCCCGAGGATTACGCGGCGAAGTACCATCGCTACTGGCAGCAGGTCAGCGAGCACGTGGCCAACCTTGAAAAAAAGCTCGGCGAGGTGGGGCACATCTATCACGAATCGGTCTATCAGGCGGGCAAGGAAGGGCTTGCGGCAATGGGAAAATTGAACGCTGATAGCAGCCGAATCGCCCGGGAGAAAAGCGAGGGCGGTGCCCTGGTGGAAGCCGTTGAGGATAGAGAGCTGGCCGAGGAAAGCATGGACTGGGAGAGGTTCATCCTCATGGGCTTTATCAGTCAGAAGGTGGCGCAGCTGGTCTCGGAACGGTATATTGAAGCACTGCGGAAGCGGTATGAGCATATCGCCCGGCAGATTGACGAGACGCTTGAGGCGGACAAAGCGGGGTTGCTCTTCATCCGGGAAGGTCACCTGGTGCCGTTCCCTGAAAGCATAGAGGTGTTCAGCGTGGCCCCGCCGGCACTCGATGAAATACATCGCTGGCAGCGGGAGCAACTGTCCGCGAAAAAGCCGGACGAGCCGAAAAAATGA
>CAZJGR010000055.1:0-10190 GCA_964545815.1 uncultured Dehalococcoidaceae bacterium
AACAACGACGAACCGGAAAGGCGAAATAACCTTGGGCGTTCTGCAACGGGGCGGTATGACCCTGCTCATCATATGGTCGTTCGGCAATCAGGAATAACTGGCTTGACTTTGCTCGTCAGAATGGCGATAATGAAGGCGGTCTTGATTGGTGTTCCCCGATAGCTCAACGGTAGAGCGGGCGGCTGTTAACCGCTAGGTTCTAGGTTCGAATCCTAGTCGGGGAGCCAGGTTTATTTCGTAGTGCTTTGTTCAGGGGCTTTTGCCCTGCCTTGACTGGTTACGCCTCTTCCTTGATACCCTGTCTCAGGTTGCGCTTGATTACGTCCACCAGCCCGATTTTGTCATAACGCTCCTGCATGACGCGGAGGGTCTGCAATACTTTGTACGTTATCTCGCGCTGCGCTCGCTCCAGCTCCCCGAGTCGTTTTTCAATATCATCCAGTACCGGCTGCAGCCAGCCTGAAGCGGCGTAAAACTGCTGCGCCTTGTCCAGGTCTTCGGTCAGGCTTTCGGCCTTCTGTTCCAGCTCGACCAGCTCCTGCTCTTTCTGCCGGAGCAGCTCGGCAAGTTCCGCCTTCTGCGATTCGCTCGCTTCCAGCTTGCTCCGGGCAGCGCTGATGGCCATCTTGACCTGCTTGTTCTCTTTCTCCAGCTCGAAATGCGCGGTCTGCAGACAATTAGCACAGTAAATGGATTTACTCCTGTCCAGTTCCGCGCCACACTGAGAGCAGACGAGGTGTGGCACTTTGGCCTGTTTGCTGGAGCGGCATTCCTTGCAACGGGAAGGCAGGTTGAAACCTTTTAACGCGTAGAACTCCTGCTCCGCCTTGGTCAAGACGAATCCATTGCCGCACTGACGGCAGGTTAACTGGATACCAGCTTCCCTGACCATTTGAATCTCTCCTTTGTCACCGGTTCCCGGGTTTCAGAACGGGCAAACAGTTCGGGTATCAGCCCAGTTTTCTGTTTTTGGCCAGCAACCAACACTATACCACAGATTACCCTGTTTTGCACTACTTAAATCTGAAATCGATGAAAATTTTTCCTATCTTTATACTGTGACCCAGGAAATACGTACGGTATGAATACATGCTCAAATGCCGGACTTTTTTAAATTGCGCTAACCGATAGCATGCTTCCGAATGTAATCCATGTCCAGAGTGACCCCGATTCCAGGGCGCTCCGGGATATCAAGATAACCTCCCTTCATAACAAACTGCTCATGCGTTACCTTATCGCGGAATGGGTGCGGGGAGCGGTCATACTCAAAAAGCGGCTCCGCTGGAAAACGGCGTTCCGGGAAGTTGGGCAGGACCGCAAATAGCTGCAGGGCCGCCGCCAGGCCCACATTTGTCCCCCAGACGTGTGGGATAACCGGCACGTTCCAGGCACTGGCCAGTGCCAGTATCCGCATCATCTCGGTAAAGCCTCCGGCGGCACAGAGGTCGGGCTGCAGGATGTCCACAGCCCGGCGGGTAATCAGTTCACGAAAGCCGAAACGGGTATATTCACACTCGCCGCCGGCAATTAGGATGTTTGACTTCTGCTTCACCTCCACGTAGCCATCAATATCTTCCGGCGGCACCGGCTCCTCCAGCCAGTAAATATTATAGGCTTCCATCCTGCGGGCCAGCCGGATTGCCTCAGCGGCATTGTAGGCATGGTTAGCATCCACCATCAGCATAATTTCATCACCAATGGCCTCTCTCACCGCCTGCACATATTTCATGTCGGTTTCGATGCCATAGCCCACCTTGAGCTTCATCGCCGAAAAACCGCTCTTTTTATAGCCAAGTGCCTCTGCCACCAGTGCCTCTTTTATGCTGGGCACATGCTGCGGCTCATAGAGACCGGTAGCGTAGACGCGTGCCCGGTGGCGATAGGCCCCGCCCAATAGCTTATAGACGGGCACACCCAGCGCCTTCCCTTTGATATCCCAGAGTGCAATATCAATGGCGCTGAGGGCGGAGATGGGCAGGCCCTTCTGCCCCTGGTCTCTGGTCCGGTTATACAGGAAGTCCCATATGACGCTGCTCTGAAACGGGTCTGCCCCGATAAGCAGGGGAGCATAACCGTCCTGTATCATCGCGGCGGTTATAGTCGACGGCCCACCGACGAAAAATGCTTCCCCCACCCCTTCAATCCCCTCGTCGGTGGTAACCACGCACAGGGCACTCTGGCGCCGGTCAGTCACCCATAGAGACCACCCGAATGCCTGGTCGCCAAGCAGCCCTTCCAGCACATAGGTTTTGACATCGGTTATTTTCATTTGTTCCTCCGCTTATTTTTCCGCCGCCTGGCGGGCCTTCTCCACAGCCATTCGGGCACTGCGGATGAGGAGGAAATCATCCGCCTCAATGGTATTGTATCTGAACCCCTTTTTCAGAGCCCATTCAATAGTGTCTGAGATACAGAACATACCGGCCGGCTTGCCATGCTTGGCGGAGGCTTTCAGAACCTTGTCGAATGCTTTCTGATACCGCGGGGTGTCCCAGTCCGGAGGCACACCAAAGCCAAGGCTTACCGAGAGGTCCCACGGACCGATATAGCAGGCATCAATGCCCGGTACGGAGAGGATCTCGTCAAGGTTGTCGAGCGCCTCCTGTGTCTCTATCTGGACGGTGATGAGAAGCTCATCGTTGGCCGTCTTGAAGTAGTCGGGGTCGAACATGCCGGCGCGCCTCGGGCCATAACCCCGGATACCTTGCGGCGGGTATTTGCAGTACCTCACCGCGTCCTCAGCTTCCTTTCTTGAGTTCACCCAAGGGATAAGCACGCCGTAGGCACCGATGTCCAACACCCGCTTAATCACCACCGGGTCATTCCACGGTGGCCGTACAATGGGCACGCAGTTGCTTCCGTTCATTGCCTGCATCATGCGCTGCAGTGTCTCGTAGCCTGTCGGCGCGTGCTCGCTGTCGAGCATCAGCCAGTCAAACCCCACACGTGAAAGCCATTCCGTCACATCCGGATGTCCAATCTCGACGAATGTGCCAATTACCGCCTCCCCCCTCATCAGTTTCTCCTTTAGGGGATTCTTCAATGTAATTACCTCCTGTCTATCGGTCACTCTGCCAAAATCCGCCACATTCTAACAGAATTTTTTCCAGACTGTCAAAATAAAGATAAGGCGTCTTCAGGCAATGCCCGCCTTGACAAACTTCGCCACCGTCAAATAATATTGGCCGAAGGGAGGGTAAGATGAAAGTTACCGATATGGTCAGCACCCTGCTATCGATACCGCTCAAGTGGCCCTTTAAAAACGGCGTTGCCATCTACAAGGCTAACCCGGTTATCGTCCAGTTATTCACCGATGAGGGGCTGGAGGGTATTGGACTGGCTTCCACCTATAACGACCAGCGGGTGAAATCGCTGAAAGCCTGCATTGATGATTTAAAAGAGGCCGTGGTAGGGCAGGATGTTTTCCGCTGGGCTGAGACCTGGCAGAAGCTCTGGAATGATACCATGTGGATGGGGCACCAGGGGTATCCCATCTACGCCCTTGCCGCCATCGATACCGCGCTCTGGGACCTGCGGGCGAAGGCCGCTGGCCTGCCAGTAGCCCGTTTGCTCGGCGGATACCGTGATGAAGTGCCCGTGTATGCCAGCCACCTCCTTTTCCGCAACTGGAGCCTTGACCAATTGCAGAAAGATGCCGCCGCACTGGTGGCGCAGGGCTTTCGGGCCATGAAAATGAGATTGGGCGTTAAGCCATTCCGTGTGGAAATGGAAAGAGTCAGGGCAGTGAAAGAGGCGGTGGGGGATGATATTGACCTACTGGTTGACGTGAACTGGCTGTGGACGGTGCCCCAGGCAATTCAGATGGGGCGAGAGCTTGAGAAATACCATATATACTGGCTGGAAGACCCGCTGACCAGCAACGAGCCCGCGGACTGGGCCCTGGTTTCCAGTGCCCTGGACATAAAGGTGGCCGGGGGTGAAACGCTCTCCAGCAAATATGATTTCCGCCGCGTGCTTGAGCATAAGGCGCTGGACGTGCTGATGCCCGACCTGCAGCGGGTGGGCGGGGTAACGGAATGGATGAAGGTGGCCGTGATGGCCCAGGCGTGGAACCTGCCCGTGGCCAGCCATGTTTTCCATGAATTCTCCGCCCATCTGGTGGCCGCAATACCGAACGGCCTTACTGTGGAATATATGCCGTGGTGGGATTTTCTTTACCAGGAGCCGCTGCCACTCAAAGACGGCTACATCAAGATTCCGGAAAAACCCGGCTTTGGGCTGGAACTGAACCCGAAAATGGTGAAGAAATACGCCATGAAATAGCGTTCGAAACTGGCTCACCAGGGAGGAACAGACGTGGCAAGAATCGGTTTTATTGGCGCTGGGCCGGTGGGCACCGCCTTCGGGGTAAATCTGTCACAGCGCGGCTATCAAATCGTGGGCATCTTTGATGTCATCAAGGAGGCGGCGCAGCGATTTGCCAAGGCGGTATCCGGGTGCCGGATTTACGCCAAGGCTCAGGAGCTGGCGGATAGCGCCGATATGGTCTTTATCACCACGCCGGATGATATCATCCCGAAGGTTGCCGCCGAGCTCAAGTGGCGCGCCGGGCAATCAGTGGTCCACTGCAGCGGCGCCAGCACGGTACACTCACTGGACCACGCCCGGGAGCAGGGGGCCATGGTGGGCGCCATTCACCCCTGTCAGACCTTCGCCGGGAGAGAACAGGCTATCGCCAACCTGCCCGGGTCCACCTTCGCCATTGAGGCCGAGGAGCCATTGAAAACGACGCTCACCGAAATCGCCAAAGCGCTGGGTGGCGACTGGATTTACCTCACTTCCGAGGACAAGGCCCTCTACCATGCTGCCGCCTGCATCGCCTGTAACTACTTCATTACGCTGGTGAAAATCGCCACCGACCTCTGGCAGAACTTCGGCAAGTCAAGCGAGGAGGCAACCAGGGCATACATCCCGCTCCTGCAGGGCTCGGTGAACAACATCGCCAAGGTCGGCTTTCCCGGCTGCCTCACCGGGCCGATTGCCCGCGGAGATGTTAAGACGATACAACGGCACCTGGACGCGCTGGAGAAATGCGCCCCCGATATATTACCGCTCTACCGGGAACTGGGACTGAAGACCATACCGATTGGCACTGCCAAAGGCACCCTCAGTGAAAGCAAGGCCAAAGAGCTGCGCGTTTTGCTCGAGGGGGCAGAAAAATAAATTTACCTTATCATTAGTTTAAGTAAGGGGGAAAGTAATGAAGGTAACCGGAGTAAAAACATATATCTATCACGGGCACTTTAACTGGCTGCTGGTCAAGCTGGAGACAGACGAGGGCCTTGAGGGCTGGGGCGATGCCACCACGCAGGGTTCCGAGCCGGCCACGCAGGCCCATGTCCATACCATCGGTGAGAATTACCTCATGGGCAAAGACCCGCGGCAGATAGAACTGCACGCCAGCACCATGCTGCGGAACAGCTACTGGAAGCCCTCATTCGTGCTATACAGCGCCATCAGTGGCCTCGAGATGGCCATGTGGGACATCCTGGGCAAAAGCCTTAACGTGCCCATCTATACCCTGCTCGGCGGCGCCTGTCGTCCCCGCCTCAAGATTTATCATAACGGGTGGTGGTTCGGTGCCAAATCATATGATGACTACGCACGGCTGGCCAAAGACTTGGCCGACAGGGGTGTCAAAGCGTTGAAATTCGACCCGATGCAGGGGATGGATACCTTCATTGATACCAAGGAGTTCAACCGGACCGTCGAGGCAATAAAGCTGGTCAGGGAGGCGGTGGGGGATGACGTTGAGCTCATGATAGATGTTCACGGCCGGCTGAGCCCGGACAACGCTATACGGCTGGCTAGGGCGGTGGAGCCGTACCGCCCCTACTGGTGGGAAGAGCCCCTGCCCACCGATGCCAGCTTGGATGACCTCGCCCGGGTGGCCCAGTCAATCAATATCCCGGTCGTTGCCGGCGAACGCATTTACACACGGTGGGGGTTCCGCGACCTGTTTGAGAAGCGGGCAGCGGCCATCATCAACCCGGACATCACCCACGAGGGTGGCATCCTGGAGACGAAAAAAATCGCCGATATGGCCCATGCTTACTATGTAAGCGTCGCCCCTCACAGCGCCAGCGGCCCGGTGCTCACAGCCGCCAGCATACAGATGGAAGCGGCCACCCCGAACTTTCTCATCCACGAGTTTTTCTCCACCGATATGCCGTTCTACGAAGAGGTGCTCAAAGAGCCTTTCCCCGTGATAAAAGATAACAATTACATCGAGCTGCCGACCAAGCCCGGACTGGGCATAGAGATTGATGAGCCAGCGCTCAGCAAGCGACCCTATAAATATACTGACCTCGGTGCCTTCTGGGCAAGCCATGACGAATGGCGCAAATCCACAAGTCAAAAATAATAAACGGGACGCCTTATATTCGGGACGATGAAACTCCGGACATTCAGGGTCTGGTCTCTGGTCACGGTAACGCCTGTTTTCGTGGCCGTAATCATCCGCATCGGCTGGGAACTATCGGTCAACTTCTCCGCCAGTGGCCTTCTCATGTCAGTCCTGGTCACCTTGGGGCTTATCGGCCTGTATGTCCTCCTTCTTTATCTGGTCCTCAAACCGAACCGAAAAATGCTGAGCCGCCTCCCCATATGGATTGCCATCGCCGTGATGGCGACCGGCGGCCTGGTCGGTGGCATCATCCACCTCACACGCTTTCTGCCTTCACCCCATTCCGAGCTGCCCTGGAGCCTGGTTATCTCCTTGCTCTACTTTTTCGCCGGATTCAGTGCCTACTGCCTGCTACTCTGGTTTGTCTGGTCGCTCTGGAAAAAGGAACATCGGAAAGAGTAAACCATGGACCGAGAGAGATTCGAGCAGCTCGTGGCCAAAGCCGTGGCTGACCTGCCCGAAGAGTTCCAGGAACGGCTGGACAACATCGACGTCGTGGTACAGGACGAGCCGACGTCCCGTCAGCTGGCGGATGCCGGACTGAAGCGCAGCGAAACGCTGCTGGGACTATATCAGGGGGTACCGCTCACCCGGCGCGGCCCGCATTACGGGATGGTGGTCCCGGACAAGATAACCATCTTCCAGAAGCCGATTGAGGCCATCTGCCGCAGTGAAACTGAAATCAAGCGCGAAATACAGCAGGTGGTGAAACATGAAATCGCCCACCACTTTGGCATCGGCGATGCCAAACTGAGACAGCTGGAGAGAAGACGAAAACGCCCTTAATGCCCGGGCGTTAGCGCCTTTATCATGTACTCGCCCTGGGTCTGATAACCAGATTCGGTACGATAATACTCCCGGGCACCGACCCCGCTCAGCACCAGAATCCGCCCGGCCTGGAACTCATCGGCCGCGATGCGTTCCGCTTCCCTCAAAAGCGCCCGGCCAATGCCTTTATGCTGCGCCGCATCTAGTCGCTGCTCGGCCAGCGGCACCTCGGGGCCAAAGGTGTGCAGCTCCCGGATTATGGCCCGGTTTCCCCCTGGTTCCTGTTCCAGTACCGGTCTATCCTGAATGCGCAGCCGCAGCAGGCCGAAAAGCGTTTCCCTCCCATCCTCAAAAGAGAGGAAAACCTCCTTGCCCCCGGACGCCTGATAGTCAAGGCGCACCAGGTGAGGCTCACCTATTTCCCAGCCATCCCTCGCCCGGTGCCCGTATTCACGACAGCGAATGCACCGGCACTCCAGCCCTCGCGCCTGCAGCCGCTCTCTGAGCAGACCGCGCAGGGAGTCTCGGGGGCCACCCATTATGAACTGGGGCGGTATGTCACGCAGCACCCGGGAAATCCTGACGTATTTGGGCACGAGCGCCTTTATCGCCACGAGCAGGTCAACCATGGTATCGAAATCATACGGAATATAGCGCCCTTCCTGGTACCACTTCTCCAGCTCGGTCCCCTCCACGACCATGGTCGGGTACAGCTTCAGCCCATCCGGCCGGAAACTGGTATCGTCGAATAATTTTCGGGACAGCGCCAGGTCTTGCTCCGGGCTTGAGCCGGGCAGCCCGGGCATCCAGTGATAGTACACCTTGAAGCCATGCTCCTTGAGCCGCGAGGTGGCATGAATTACGTCCGCCACACTATGTCCCCTCCGGACCAGACGGTAGATATCGTCGCTCAGGGTCTGCACACCGAGCTCCACCCGCGTGGTGCCGAACTCAAGCATGCGTTTTATCTCCCCCTGACCACACCAGTCCGGCCTGGTCTCAATACACAGTCCGGTGCCGCGATGCCTGGCCGTTTCATTTAAGCGCTTCGCCTCCTCCAGCGTTGCTGACTCCCGCCCGTTCAAGGCATCATAGCAGCCCTTGATGAACTCATACTGATAGTCCAGCGGTTGTGCCAGAAAAGTCCCGCCCATGATAATCAGCTCCACCTTGTCGGTGGGGTGGCCCATCTCCTCGAGCACGCGCAACCTCATCTCAACCTGCTGACGGGGGTCGTAATCGCACTGTCTGGCCCGGAAGACAGCCGGCGATTCCGGCGTATAGCTGCGTGGCGTATTGGCGAAAGTCGGGCAGTACAGGCACTGCCCCGGGCACTTAATGGGCCGGGTCATCGCCGCCACCGGCGTCACGCCGGATATTGTCCTGGCAAGTTTTTTCATCTCTGCCCTGCTATAATATAGTACAATTTCAGTTTATCAGATTTGCGCTGATGGCCACAATCAAGGACGTATTCAACCAGATTGCGCCGGGCTGGTATAACTTCCGGCACCGGTCAATTTTCAAACCAGAGCTTGAGAGCCTGGCGGAACGGTGGGCAAAAGGCAGGCTGCTCAATCTGGGCTGTGCCCACGGCCCCGACTTTTTGCCCTTCAGGCCTGACTTTGAGCTATGTGGCGTGGACATATCCACGGAGATGCTCAAGTTTGCCCGGAAATACGCGCAAAAATATGAGTTCCAGGTAAACCTTGCCCTCGCCGACGTCCGTTTCCTGCCCTACCGGGATAACACGTTCGACTGCGCCATTTCGGTGGCCACGTACCACCATGTCAAGGGCGAAGCTGATAGGCTGGCAGCGCTGCGTGAACTCAAACGCGTGCTTAAATCCGGCGGTGAAGCCCTGGTCACCGTCTGGAATCGCTGGCAGCCAAGGTTCTGGGGCAAAGGCAAAGAGATTGCGGTGCCGTGGCGTACCGGAGAGAAGACCCTTCAACGCTATTACTACCTGTTTACCTATTTTGAGCTGGAAAGTCTGGCCAAAGAGGCAGGGCTGACGGTGCTCAAATCCTTCCCCGAACACGGCTATCGCTTCCCCATAAAATATTTTTCCCGAAATATCTGCCTCCTGTTGAGGAAGACTTAACCAATCCGCCAAAATAGTGTAAGATAGACACATGATAGTTAAAATCAAATGCCCCGCCTGTCAGACCGAGGGCAGTTTGTCACTGATTGAGTCAAACTATCAGGGCCCATACAAATGCTGGAAATGCCGCGCCCTCTTCACCATCATCCTCGAAAAAGACAAGCTCACCTCCTGCGAACCCCTCACCGAAGAGGAACTTCAAAAGCAGCAGGAAATCAAGGCACTCCAGGACAAGTTTAAACGGCAGTTTCCAGGAAGACAGTAAACAGACCGGCCCCTCACTTTTTGCCAAATCATCCGCTTTGCCGCTATACTATTAGTTTAGTTGCCAACGCATGCCATCCGGAGCATTCATGTTGAACCGACGCAGCGACTTAAATAAAAATTATTGAAGGAGGACGTTACCATGGCAAAGATAATCAACATGGTCGCCACCGAATGCAAGCCAGAGGTCGAACAAAAATTCAACAAATGGTATAACGAAATTCATATCCCGCTGCTTTTCAAGTACAAAGGGATGAAGAAGGTAACCAGATACAAAATACTGAACAAGACCGATGAGTTCCCCACCTATCTCTGCATATACGAATTTGATAACCCATCCGAATATAAGTCATATTCAGAAAGCAAGGAGCTGGCTGATGCCCGGGCCGAGATGAACGAGACCTGGAAGAAAGGCGGGTGGGAAATCAAGTGGCGCGTGCAGTATGAGGAAATGAAGACCTGGCAAAAGTAACCTATTTATCGAGCTTCACTACTTTAGGGCTTTGCTTGCCTCTGAAAACAGGCGAATGCTAAAATAAAGCTTGTCTGATAGACTTATGGGCCGCTAGCTCAACTGGCAGAGCAGCTGACTCTTAATCAGCAGGTTAGAGGTTCGATTCCTCTGCGGCT
>CAZJGR010000056.1:0-9945 GCA_964545815.1 uncultured Dehalococcoidaceae bacterium
GACGGGCTGATAAAAAGCGCTGACCTCTCTCCCGGCTCAAGCATGTCCATAAACAGCTCCCGGTCGGTCACCCCGGCCACGCCCTCGCAGTCCCGGTCCTTATGCGGGGGGCAGAAGCGGTCGCAGTCTGAGGCTTCATGCGGGCAGATGGCCACCCGCAGCACGTTGACGACATCGGTGCTGCGCGGGAAGCTGATATAGCTGGCCAGCGCCAGCTTTTTATCACTGTTTTGCTTTCTCATCTCTTCCAGGCAGGGTAAAAAGCCATTTTCCAGCAGCGCCTCGGTGACAAAGTCGGGGTACGCCTCCAGCCCCCAGAGAATCAAAGAGCCATCGAGCAGCGCCAGTGTGGTGCTGCCCGGAGGCTGTTCCGCAGCCATCATGGAGAGGTGGCGACACTCCTCAACGGCACGCTTGATGCCGAGCAATGTGCCCTCCACCATCTGCTCACGACCGGCCGCCGCCGCCGGCTTGAGCGCCAGGTCTTCATCTTCAGCATAGAGATGGGGGACGCTGTCCAGAACGGCGTCTGGCTCAGCGCCGTACCTGAGGGCAACGGCGCCGATGTTTATCAGGTAGCACCGCGTGGAACGGTGCCGGTCAACGTCAATATGCGAGCCATCGGTGGCCATCACGCTGAACCCGGCGGGGAGAGGTGGCGCCGGGTACCGTTCGGCCAGTCCGTCAGCCAGTTCCGCCACCAGCCACGTGGTCCGACTGGCCGCTATCTTCTTCCTTAATTTATCCAGGTCAACAGCTTCGTTGCCAAAGATTTGCCGCGCGTATTGAAGTCGCTGCTGCCTTTCGGCGCGACCTTCTTTCAGCTGCGCCACCATGGTGCTGACCTGCGCCGCAATCTTGGTTAAATCCAGTGACACCCCTTCCCCCTCTAGGGCAAAGTATAATCCATCACTGGAACGAACTCAAGCCAGTAAGACACCGCATAAACGAGTGTGATATGATAGGCAAGAGGTATTTATGCTGCCAATTCTGGTGAGCGTTATCCTCATTTCCTTCTTCGGCGCGATGATGCCCGGCCCCATGTTTGCCGCCACGCTGGCCAAAAGCTACCAGTCGCCGTGGGCGGGAGTCTGGATATCGCTCGGTCACGCCGTAATTGAAGTCCCTCTTATCCTGCTCATCTACTTTGGCTTCGCCCAGTTCTTTCAAGTCAGCATCGTGCGGCTGGTGCTGAGCGTGGCCGGCAGCGGCATGATTATCTGGCTGGGAGTGAACATGTTCCGCGCCCGCACCGGGGTGGTCAGAAAAGGGAAAGACCTGCCCTACAACGCCTTCGCTGCGGGCATCCTGACCAGCGGCTTCAACCCCTTTTTCCTGGTCTGGTGGGCGACCATCGGCGGCATGCTCATCATGCGCATGCTCGAGTTCGGCACGCTCGGCCTCATTATCTTCACCACCGTCCACTGGCTGTGCGACCTGGTCTGGCTGACGCTGGTCTCAAACGTGATTTACCGGACGCGTACCTTCTGGGGGCAGCGCCTGCAGGAATGGCTCTTTATTGCCTGCAGCCTGTTACTGGTCGGGTTCGGCATCTGGTTTTTAGTATCGGGCATCAGGCTGGTGATTTAGAGGCGGACGATGAAAGTGGGTTATGTTTACGACCCGGTATATCTGAAGCATGAAACCGGCTACCATCCGGAAAATGCCCAGCGCCTTGAGGCCATCATTGCTTACCTTGAGGAGACCAGACTGATAGAGCAGTTAACGCCAATAAAGCCCCGCCCGGCCACCATAGAAGAGCTGACCTATGTCCATCAGGCCTCATACGTCTCGCGTCTCCAGGATGTGGCGGTGAGGGGCGGCGGCTGGCTTGACGCCGATACGGCCATGTCGCCGGACTCTTATGATGCGGCGCTGTACGCCGCCGGCGGTGCCATCGAGGCCACCGATGCCGTCATCAGCGGCAGTGTGAACAGCGCCTTTGCCCTGGTCAGACCCCCCGGCCACCACGCCACCGCGCTCGCGGCCATGGGCTTCTGCCTTTTCAATAACCTCGCCATCGCCTGCCAGCATGCCCTGAAGAAACACAGGCTCGAAAAGGTTGCCATCATCGATTTTGATGTGCATCACGGCAATGGCACCCAGGAAACTTTTTACGGCAACCCGCAGGTTCTCTACGTTTCCACCCAACAGTACCCTCACTATCCGGGCACCGGCGCCATCGATGAGACCGGGAGCGGCGCCGCCAGGGGCAGCAAGGTCAATATCCCTCTGCCCAGTGGCTCGGGCGATGATGAATACCGGCAGGTTTTCCAGCAAATCATCGTGCCGGTGGCCAGACGGTTCCGCCCGCAGCTCATTCTGGTGTCTGCCGGCTACGACGCGCACTGGAAAGACCGGCTGGCCATGATGGAGGTCAGCACCACTGGCTTTGCTGAGATGGTAAGAACCATCAAGATGCTGGCCGATGAGCTCTGCGACGGGAAAATAGCCATCACCCTTGAGGGTGGTTATCACCTGAAAGCGCTGGCGACATCGGTAAAGGCAACCTTTGACGTGCTTCTGGGCAAGAATGATATTGAAGACCCGCTGGGCCAGCCGGAGCACCGCCGTGCCGCCCCGGACATCACCAGCTTGATTGCAGCGATAAAAGAAGTGCACCACATTGCCTAAAGCAGTTCACATTCTCAAGATAGGTCGCGGTAACTGCAGGGGCAGAGCACAACAGCTTATTAAGGAATATCGTTGACAGCCCGCGTGCCGAGACGTAACATGTTATTAGCAGTCGATATAAGAAGTCTCAGGCTAAGCATTCTGCAGAGCGGTCAGATGATGAAAGATTTTATATTTTATACCATCGCCGCCAATGTGATTGCCCTGATAGCCGCCCTGGCCGGGGCAAACCTGGCGGTAATCCTGTTTTCGTCTTTGCTGATTCCCCCAGTTCTTCTTATCATCATCAGAATTATCCGCTAAATAGATGTCCCCGATTAACTCACCACCCTCTTAATTGTGGTAACGGCACTCTTCACGCCCGGAGGTTCGTCTCTAATTCACGGTGCATTGACAAAGATATCTAATACCAGATAAATTTAGGTTATGAAACGATTGCAACTGCTATATGTACTACTCGGAGTTTCCGCAGTCATATTTTGTGCCGGCGTGGTGCTTCTAATCGTGTATTCCTGCTGATTTCTAGACATAAGTCCTCGGCCAATGCTATCTCCTCTCAATATCGCAATCGTATCTCGCACGAAGGCGTGTAGCCATCAAAAATGGGACCCGAACACGGGGATAAATTTCGGGGGCTGTCCTAAAGCGTGTCCTTGCGCAAATCCGGCGGGATGGGGCACTGTTCGCATCTTTCGTCACAGGGCTCAACATGAATGGTCACGCTGGCCTGATGCAGCTTATTTTTGATATCCTGCTCCAGATGGTCGCACATTCTATGGGCATTTTCCAGGCTGGTTCCCTTCGGCATGACCAGGTGCAGGTCAATGTAACGCTGGCTTCCCGCCTTTCGCGTCCGCAGTCGGTGATAATCAACCAGCTCGCCAACGTGCTCTATGATGGCGTCTCTGATGATGTTCTCCTCGGTTCCAGGCAGCCTGACGTCCATCAGCCCACCGAATGACTTCCTTAACACGTCATAAGCCGACTTAAAAATAACCAGAGAAACCAGCAGCGCAATTATCGGGTCAATGACGGCGAAGTCGGTGAAGCGGATAATCACCAGCCCCACCAGCACTCCGGCGGCGGAATAAACATCCGCCGCAATATTGCGAGCATTGGCCTCAAATGCCACTGAATCGGTAGCCCTGGATACCTTAAGCAGGTACCTTGACAGAAAAAGGCTGACGATGATGGAAACCAGCATCACGCCTATACCGGCTTCCGTCATTTCCAGGGGTGTTTTGGTGATAATCCGGCGTATGGCGGAATATATAATCAGGCCGCCGGCAGTGAAAATCAGCACTGCCTGCACCACGGCCGCGATATTCTCCACCTTGCCATGGCCAAACGGGTGCTCTTCATCAGCGGGCTTGGTGGCGGCCACAACGGCCAGAAAAGTAATGGTGATAGCGAACAAATCGAGGAAACTATCCACCGCCTGGGCCAGAACACTGATGCTGCCCGTGATGACTCCCACCACCACCTTGAAGGCTACCAGTCCGATGACGGCGCCCAGAGAAAGCTTGGCAGCACCGCTTTTGCTGGCAAACATCATTCCTCACCTATTTTACGGCTTTCGCCCGCGCAAAAGGCAGCCAGCTGATGAACCGCCTCCACTCCCCTTTGTCCCAGACCACCAGCAGCGTTGGGGCAATGCAGATGGAACTGAATGTCCCGTCAATAATGCCAATGATGAGTACGACGACCAAGTTCTGAATGGTGGCGCCAACGAAGAAAAGAAGCGCCAGAATGGTAATCAGCGTCGTCCAGCTGGTATTGATGGAGCGGCCAAGTGTCCCCACTATGCTGTTGTTGACCACCGTCTCAAAGCTGGCGCTTATGTCCAGTCGCAGATTTTCCCGTATACGGTCAAAGATGACCACGGTATTGTTCACGCTGTAGCCAATGACGGCGAGTATGCCGGTGATGAACATCATGTTGACCTGCCAGTTCAGTATGCCACCGAGAATAGAGAAGACGCCCAGCGCCACGAGAACATCGTGAACCAGGGCGATGATGGCACAGGCACCGTAGTGGAAAGGCTTGGGCATGCGGCGGAACGCCCAGGTAACATAGAGGAGGATGCCCAGCGACGCCACCACCACAGCGATGACCGCTGTCCTGCCCGTCTCAGTGGCAATCATCGGGGATACCGTGGAAAACTCGGGCTCGGTGAGCTTGCCAAACCTGGCCTCAAGCCCGGCTTCCAGTTCCTTCCGGCCCTCGGGGCTCAACTCCTCGGTACGTATCAGATAGTCGCCAGCGCCGGTGCTCTGGACGATTACATTATAATGCCCGAGGTCAGCCAGCGCCTGATTCAACTCGCCCGGTGCAACATCCCGCTCAAAGTCCACGGTGAGCAACGAGCCGCTGCTGAACTCAACTCCCGTTTTCAGTCCGAAGGTCAACAGGGAGATAATACCGACGAAGATAACCGCCCCGGAAATCAGAAAGAACTGAAATCTTCTGCCGACGATATCAAACATTCCTTTTACCCACCGATACGCTGAAAAGATGCATCTTTTTGGCCAGAGGACCACCGATGAACAGGCGCAACAAGGTGCGGGTGACCACAATGGCCGAGAACATGCTCACCAGAACACCAATGGTAAGGGTCACGGCAAAGCCAGCCACCGGTGCGCCGCCGACGATGCTGTTGCCCACCCAGATAAGAATAATACAGACGATAATGGTGGTGATATTGCTATCACGGATGGCAGCCCAGGCACGGTTGAAGCCGGCC
The DNA here is from genome assembly GCA_964545815.1 of uncultured Dehalococcoidaceae bacterium. GTDB lineage: Bacteria > Chloroflexota > Dehalococcoidia > Dehalococcoidales > RBG-16-60-22 > E44-bin89. The sequence continues at coordinate 5,378 of CAZJGR010000056.1, forward strand.
TCAATGGCCGCCCCCAGAGTACGCCCGGACCTGAATTCCTCTTTCATCCGCTCAAAGATAAGCACGTTAGCGTCCACCGCCATGCCAACGGAAACGATGAAACCGCCGATACCGGCCAGCGTCAAAGTGACCGGCCAGAGCTTGAAAATAGCGAGCACAATAACGCCGTAGAAGACCAGGGCAATGCTGGACAGGAACCCGGAAAGGCGATAATAGGCCACCATGAAGAGCATCACCAGAATGATGCCGATGATGCCCGCCTTCACGCTCATATTAATAAAATCGGCACCCAGAATTGGGGAGACGGTCTGGTCGTAGATAGGAGTCAACGGCAGCGGAATGCGCCCGGCGTTGAGCAACCGGGACAGCTCCTGCGCTTCGTTCAGGCTCAGGCCTTCAATCTGCCCGCTTTCGGAAATCTTGGCGCGGACGATGGGGGCAATGAGCTGGCCATCATCCCCGAGCAGAGGTTCCCCGCTCAGGAAAATGCCCAGCGGTTCCCCGATAAGCCGACCGGTGATTTCCTCGGAGAGCTTACTCCCCTCGCTGTTCCACTCAAAGACGAGCAGTACTTCACCAAGCTGACTGGTGGTAACATACGTATTATCCTTAAAGTAAGAGCTGTTAAGCTCCTTTTCCTGTCCGCCGATAACCGCCGTTGCCGGTACCCATTCCTCCTCCCCATTCTCTTTGGTTTTCCGCTCGCGGAATTCGATGAGTGCCGTCTGACCAATGAGCTTCTTGGCCTTATCAGCCTCGCTGATGCCCGGCAGCTCCACCACGATGCGGTCGACACCCTGTTTCTGAATCACCGGCTCGGTTACGCCGAGGATATTAATCCTGCGCTCAATAACGGCAATGGCACTATCAATGGCCTCACTCTCTTTCCCCGACTCAATCGCCGATAAATCAGCCTGATAGGCCATGTGGATGCCGCCCCGCAGGTCAAGGCCCAGGCGCATTGCCTCCCTGCCCCACAGCGGATAGAGCAGGGCGATAACGGAAAAGGCAAAAATGGCCATGATTATAGCCAGGGTGACCAAGTTCCTCGTGCTCATTTTTTTAAAACGCTACTTATCCTTTCGCAAAGAGATATGCAAATTATACTCAATATATTTTAAAACTTCTTCCCTCGTTTTTATTTCACCAGCGGCCTGCGCCTCGCGCACCGCCTCAAGTATTTCGGCAAATTGCGGCCCCGGACTCAAACCAAATAAATCAATCAAATCGTGACCATCAACGAGCTTGGGCGGCAACGTCAGCCCCTTTTCCTCCGCACGTCTGGCCAGCACGTAGGCCATGACTTCCGCATGCTCGCGCCAGTGAGCCAGGTCAAGATGCCTGCCCCGTGTGGCCAGATGGTCGGCCAGGCTGAGGAAGAGGATGTCAATCCCCGCCTCTCCGGTATCGCGGAAATAGCGGTAAATCGCCCGTCTGGTCGGCAGTTCCTCATGGCTCATCTGCGTTGGTCGGAGGTGATACTTCACCATCGTCTCCACCAGCTTTATCTCCCTGGTGCTGAACCTCAGCTTCTCCATAATATCGGTCACGGCGAGGGCACCCTCTCTGGCATGGCCCAGAAAACGCGTCCGGCCGGTCTCCTCAACTGTTTTGGTCTGCGGCTTGGCGATATCGTGAAGCAGCGCCGCCAGCCGCAGCAGCGCCTTCCTAGTGCTGCCATGGCCGACCGCACAGGAAAAGTGCTGCGCCAGCTCTTCTGACCAGGGTACAACTTCCAGAACTCCACCACCGGCGTATTCCCAGTCGCCTTCCCGCAGCAGAAAATCGACCGCCCTCACCGTACGTACCGAGTGTTCAAAGACATCCCAGAAATGCTCCCTGGGCTGGGTTACCCCTTTTGTCTCTGTCAGCTCGGGGAATATATTGCCCAGCAGCCCCAGCTCCTCAAGGTAAGCAACGTGCTGACCGCTGCCCGGCAAGTTCAGCATCCGGAGCAATTCCTCCCTTACCCGCTCCCCGGCCACGCTGCCAATAAGATGGGCATGGCGCTGCATGAGCGCCTTCGTACCTTCATGTATCCTGAAGGAAAGCTCAGCTGCCAGACGAACCGCCCGCAGCAGGCGAACCGGGTCTTCCGCCAGGGCCGACTCACTCACCACCCTTATCATGCCACAATTGATATCATCCTGCCCGTGAAACGGGTCGATAAGCGCTGGCGACTGCGGATGGCTTATCAACTCCTCCAGCCTGATTGCCATCGCATCTACAGTGAAGTCCCGCCGCGCCAGGTCCTGTTCAATACCGCCCACAATCGTGGTAAAATCGAGCTCCCACTTTCTATCTGCAGCGGTGAGCACCACCCGGCCCACACCGTTCTCCTTGTCGAGGGGGATGTATTTCCCGCACAGGGCGTCAGCCATTCCGGAGGCCACTTCGAGCGCATCTTCCGCCACAGCCAGGTCAATATCTTCTACCCCGCGCCCGAGCCGCAGGTCGCGCACCATGCCACCGGCGAGATAGGCGGTTATCCCCCGGTCAGCAAGATGGTGATGAATTCGAGTTAACAGGGACAGAATGTCTGCTGAAATGGCTATTTTCACTTCTGACGTCATTAAAGAGCGCATCCGTTAAACTATACTGGAAGCAGCGCATTTTATCAAGTCTGATTCGCTTGACGCTGGCCGTCACAGTTGGTTAAGATGGGCCAAGCGGACTGGGGATTAAATATTTCTGGCGGTATATCACTGTTCAATATCACCAGCACGGCTCCAGCCCTGAGGGAAGCCTTAAAAGATGGATAGACGTCCGCGTTTTTCCTATGCCTGGGTTATTGTGGGCATCGCCACTGTCGGCATGATGCTCATCTACGGCATCAGGCATTCCTTCTCCATCTTTTTCCCGTCTATTCTGGAGGAGTTTGGCTGGAGCCGTGGCAGCACCGCCTTCATGCTTTCGCTGAACCTGCTCGTCTACGGTTCCCTGGCGCCCATCACCGGCAGCCTGGGAGACCGCTGGAAACCGCACCGGGTCATGCCCATCGGCGTTATCATTCTGGGCCTGGCAGCAGCCGGCTGCGCCTTTGCCCGGGAACTCTGGCATTTCTACCTGCTGCTCGGCATCGTGGCACCAATCGGCATGGCCAGTGCCGGCTGGCCGCTGCTGGCCCCGGCGCTGGCAAACTGGTTCGCCCGGAAGCGCGGACTGGCCATGGGACTGGCCCAGGTAGGGTCCGGCCTCAGCTTCACCTACGGCCTGTTCGCTGAGTTCGCCATATCGCAACTGGGCTGGCGCCATGCCTACTTTGTGCTGGCAGGCATGCTGGGTGCCGTACTACTGCCGCTTTATCTCCTCTTCTTCCACTTCCGCCCGGAAAGCAAAGGGCTGAAAGCCTATGGCGCGGATGAGCTCGCCGTGACCAAAGAGGCCACATCGGAAGCGTCTGAGACCGGACAGGCCTTATCACAAGACTGGACGCTCCGGCAGGCGCTGGGCACCTACCAGCTCTGGCTGCTGATGCTGGCTTACTTTTTCTTCTGGGGCATTGGCACCTATATGGTCATCGCACATCAGGTCAAATTTGCTGAAGATGTTGGCTACAGCAGCACCTTTGCCGCCTCAATTTTTGCCCTTTATGGCATCTGCCAGAGCGGGGGCCAACTATGTTCCGGCCTTTCCGACCGCATCGGCCGGGAGATGACGATTACGTTAGCCTGCATTCTGATGATTGTCGCGCTGATGGCGCTGGTTTCGGTTAATGACACCTCCCGACCGTGGCTGCTCTATATATACGCCGTCGGCTTTGGCTATGGTGGCGGCTTTTTTAGCCCCACCATGACCGCCGGCGCGGCTGACATCTTCCACGGGAGGCACTTTGGCGCCATTGCCGGTATACTGCTTACCGGTATGGGGATTGGTGGCGTCATTGGACCGTGGCTGGGCGGCTATATCCACGATATCACCGGAAGCTATACCAGCGCCTTCATCCTCGGCATGGTGGCTTTCGCCCTCGCCGGCATCGCCTTCTGGGTGGCTGCGCCGCGAAACGCCGCCAAACTAAATGCTAAAATGATGAAGATACCCCCAACCGTCTGATTAGCCTTACGATTATGTTATTCAAGAGGGACAAACCGGTGGACAACCAGACTTTGGACCACCTTGCTGACCAGGCCGCTGACCTGATGGTCAGGTCGGAGAAAATCGTGGTGTTCACCGGCGCCGGCGTCAGCACCGAATCGGGCATACCGGATTTTCGCAGTCCGGGCGGCATCTGGGACCGCTTTGACCCCGACGATTTTACCTACCAGAAGTTCATCAGCGATGCCGGTGCCAGACGAAAGCAGTGGCAGATGCTCTGGAAAGACCGCCTGACGGAGACAGTGAAGCCAAATCCCGCCCACTACGCCATTGCCGAGCTGGACAGACTGGGTAAACTCGACTGCGTGGTCACCCAGAACGTGGACAGCCTGCACCAAGCCGCCGGAGTCCCCGATGCTAAAGTGTTTGAACTGCACGGCAGTATGCGCCGGGTGGTCTGCCTGCAGTGCGGGCGGAGGTACCCCATGCCGGAAATTAAAGCGAGGCTGGATGCGGGCGAGGAAGTCCCCGAT
>CAZJGR010000057.1:0-9625 GCA_964545815.1 uncultured Dehalococcoidaceae bacterium
ACATGCGCGGAAGAAATCCTGCGGGTGTTCCACGGCGAAAGGCCGAAATTTCCAGTAAACCCGGAGGTGCTTGGTTAGTCAGCCCAAAGATTATCGGGGGAGCGTTTATTTCCAGCTCCCCCTTGATTTTTCGAATCTTTGAAATCGAATTTCTCTAGACAATGGTCTGGCCACCATCAACCAGCAGCGTCTGTCCGGTGACGTAATCTGAGGCATCTGAGGCCAGAAAAACGGCGGCGCCGGCATAGTCTTTGGGATAAGCTTCACGGCCAAGCGGCAGGCCTTCCAGTATCTTCTTCAGGTCCTGCGGGTTCTCTTCAAAGTATTTCTGGTTGATGGCCGTGATGGTCAGCCCCGGGCCAATGGCATTTACGTTGATATTATAACGACCCCACTCGAGGGCGAGGGCGCGGGTCAGGTGGGAAACGCCCGCCTTGGCCGTGGCATAAGGCCCACGGCCTGACTGCACAATCTGTGACAGTACGGAGGAGATGTTGATGATTTTGCCCTTTTTCCTTTTAATCATCTCCCGGCCCACGAGCTGGCTGCAGAGGAAAAGGCCTCTCAGATTGGTATTGTGAATGGTATCCCACTCACTTTCCTCAAATTCCTCCAGCGGCTTCCGTATTATCACGCCGGCGTTGTTGACCAGGATATCAATCTTTTTATACTCTTTAATCACCTTGGCCACCATCGCGGCGATGGAGGCCTTCTGGCTCACATCGGTGGGAATGGCTACAGCATTGAGTCCCTCTTTGCGCAGTGTTTCCGCGGCTTTCTGCCCCTCCGCCGCCCGCCGGTTGGCGATAACCACGGTGGCGCCGGCGCTGGCCAAGCCCCGGGCAATGCCGAAACCAATGCCCTGGTTACCGCCGGTGACGATAGCGATTCTTCCTGACAGGTCAAACAGGTTCATTTTCCTTCCTCCTTCAACCAGAAAATTTTCTTTATCTCATTTCTTTATGAAATCTCTTCAGCTTGTTCTGAAATTTCGGCTTGTCCCAGACTTCTGGATTGACCAGCGTGGCTGGCTTTTCGCCGTCAATCATCTGGCGGATCTGCTGGGCAATCAGCTCCCACATGGTGGTGTAGAACTCATCGGTCAGGGCGATGGAATGCGGGGTAACAATGACGTTTTCCAGCTTGAGCAGAGGATTATCCGCCGGCGTTGGCTCCTGCTCAAACACGTCGATGCCGGCACCCTGAATCCAGTTTTCCTTCAGCGCTTTGACCAGCGCTGCCTCGTCAATGACCGGACCGCGTGAGGTATTGATGATGAAGGCGGTCTTCTTCATTTTCTTCAGTTCCTTTTCCCCGATAAGGTGTCTGGTCTTTTCACTCAGGGGACAGCTGACATTCACGAAGTCCGACTGGGACAGCACGGTGTCCATGTCGGCAAGCTGCACATTAACGTCTTTAACGGCATCCTGCTTGATATAGGGGTCGTAGGCGATATGCTTCATGCCGAAGGGTTTGGCCAGCCGGAACAGCTCATGGCCGATATTGCCGACGCCGATGGAGCCCAGAGTCTTTCCGGTGAGTCCTTCGCCAGGATATTTTTTCCGGCCATCATCCCATCTCCCGGCACGGGTCACCATATCCTTGATGCGTAGGCGCGTCGCCAGCGCCAGCATCAGTGCCATGATTCCGGTGGCCACGGGGCGGCGCACCGCCGCCGGAATGATGAAGAGGGCGACCCCGGCATCGGTGCAGGCGGGCACATCCACCATATCGTAGCCCACGCCACCCCGGTGCAGTGAGAGGATACGGTCATTGCCAGCATAGGTGTGGGTCGTCCATTGGGGAGCAAAAGTAATCACCATGTCAAAGCCTCTGGCCTGCTCCGGCGTGACCTCCGGCAGGTACTCCTGAAATTTGTCCCACTCCACGTCCGGCATCTTGTCCAGCACTGACGGCCCGGGCCCGGGACTGACCGACCTCCCCTTGGCGTCAAAAAGGTCACGGGTAACCGCAACTCTTGCTTTTCTGCCCATGTTATGGTTCCTCCTGCGCTGTTAGTATTGCTTTATATTTGGCCACGGCGGCTTTGAACTGGCCTAACCGTGCCAAGCATGATTTATATCCCAAACTTCAGCCTATCAGCTCGCGTGACCGCTCAATGGCCGGACGCAGAGCTTCGACGTTGCCGTTGAGGACATAGCCGACGAGAAGCAGGTTATAGCCTTCCTTCGCCCATTTGGCCAGGGTCTCGGGGATAAAGCCCCCGATGCCGGCTACCTTGCCCGCTTTCTTGCATATCTGGAGAATCTGCTTTAATCTCTCCGCCACGGCCGGTGTCGTTACCACCTCAGCGGCTACGGCTTTAGGGTCCATACCTCCCATGCTGACCGCCAGGTCAAACGGCCCCACAATCGTGCCGGTAACGCCTTCCAGGCTTAAAATACGGTGCAGGTCGCTGATATTCTCTAGGCTCTCCGTCTGGGGAAACAGCACCGTATTGTTATTGACATAGTCCATAAGGGAGCGGAACGGTACTTTGGTCAGGTCCTGAGAATCAATCAAGTAGGGGCTCAAACCAATGCCGGTGCCCCGGTGCCCGATGGGGGGGAAGTATGACATGTTCACGCCGTGCACGGCTTCTTCCATGCTGTTGACTAGGGGGAGCATTAAGCCGTTCACCCCGGCATCCAGATAACACCGGTAAAAGGCGGCTTTATCCTCAGTCCGCATGATAAGCGGCATATCCATCTCATGGCAGACGCGGACATATTCGAAAACCGTCTCCTTGTTAATCAGGCTGTGCTCTGTTTCCAGCATCAAAAACCCGTCACCCAGAGCCTTCAGCGCTCTAACGGTTTTGGCCGGGTCACCTCCCGGCCCGATGAGCTGGCCAAACACCTTCCCGCCAGCCTGCAGCTTCTTTTTCAGGTTAAAAGTTGCGTTCAATCCCATAAAGTATTCCTCCTAGAAAAAATTGTGATTACCAGACAAATCACTATCAGCAAGGTTACCCAAACTGCCCACCCTGTGTCAAGGGCGACCCGCGGAAAGGCGAGATTTTGGTTTATCGGGTTGGTTTGCGGTTTGGAGGCATTGCTGGTATAATTGGCTGCAACCTTCCGTAGAAAACGCAGGAAACTCAATGAAAGCTGAAATTATTTCCATTGGCACCGAACTGCTCCTTGGCGAAATCGTTGACACGAATACCCAGTATCTGGCCAGTCAGTTATCTGTACTCGGGATTGACCTCTATTTCACTTCGTCCGTGGGTGACAACCCAGGGCGGTTGCAGGGTGTTCTCAAGCAGGCGTGGGGCAGGTCAGACATCATTTTCACCACCGGGGGCCTCGGCCCAACGCAGGGCGACCTCACCCGTGACGCCATTGCCACGTTCCTGGGCGAGAAGATGACGGTGGACCCGCAGTTAAAGCAAGACCTGGTCAATTTTTTTGCCCGGCGGGGCGTAGAAATGCCGCAGAGAAATATCAAACAGGCCACGCTTATTCCTTCGGCAACGTCTCTGCCCAATCCCCAGGGCACCGCCCCGGGCTGGTGGGTGGAGAAAGAGGGAAAAGTTATCGTGGCCATGCCTGGCCCTCCGCAGGAGATGCAATACATGTGGGATAACCAGGTTTTACCCAGATTGCAGAAGAAGGCAGGCGCGGCCATCCTGACGCGGATGCTCAAGACGTTCGGCGTGTCTGAAGCCCTGCTTGATGAGAAGCTGGCCGGTCTAACGTCTTCACCGAATCCGACGCTGGCGACCTACGCCAAGCTCGACGGTATCTATCTCCGCATCGCGGCCAAGGCAGAAAAGGAAAAGGATGCACGGGAGATGATTGCCAGGTGTGAAGCTGACGTCAGGGCCATTCTGGGTGACATCATCTGGGGGGTGGATGATGATACGCAGGAAGCGGTGGTGGGCAGAGTGCTTCTCGATAAGGGCCTGTCACTGGCCGTGGCCGAGTCATTTACCGGCGGTTTTCTAACCCATATGCTGGGCACGGCGGCCGGCAGCGAGCGCTATTTCAAGGGCGGGATAATTGCCTCGACCGATGACGTTAAGGTGACGCTGGGCCTGGCCCCGAAGCTGGCCAAGAGTGAGGACAGGGCCGAGGTGGCCAGGGCGATGGCGGTCCTGGCGCGTCAGAGGCTGGGTGCCGAGGTGGGTATCGGCATTGAAGGCGAAAGCGGCGTTGAACCGGAAAGCGGCATGGTGCCGGGCACGGTGTTTATCGCTACTGATAGTGAAAAGGCTGACCTGCACACGGTTCAGAGCTATTCCGGGCGGCTCTACCAGATGAAGCGGAGAGCAGCTTACTACGCGCTCTTCGACCTGATGAAGTTATTGAGGGCGTAAGGCACGCCGGTTCGTCGGCAGCCCATCGCTCAGCTTAGCGAATTACCCTTTCTTGCCCCTGAAAAACGGCTGGCGTATAATCAAAATAGCGATGAAAAGGAGGCAGACCGAGCACTATGAAAGCAGTGGTTAAAACGGAAGCCGCTCCCGGCGCCAAGTTAATGGACGTGGCGGTGCCGGAACCGGGACCGCGAGACGTTCTGATAAAGGTGAAGGCCGCGGCCATCTGTGGCACGGACATCCACATCATGGAGTGGACTCCCTTTGCCCAGGCCAGAATCAAACCGCCGATGATTTTCGGCCACGAGTGCTGTGGCGAGGTGGTGAAGGTTGGCCGACAGGTAACTAAGTTCGCGGTGGGCGACCTGGTGGCGGTGGAGACCCACATCCCGGACGAGACCTGTTTTATGTGCCAGACCGGGCTCCAGCATATCTGCGAGAAGATGGCCATCATCGGCGTGCATGTTGATGGCGTCTTTGCCGAATACGCCAAAATCCCGGCGGTATGCTGCTGGAAGCTCCCCAAGGACACCAATCCTGACCTGGGAGCCATTCTGGAGCCATGGGGAGTGGCGGTCAATGGCATCCTCAAAGGAGAAATCAATAACCGCTCCGTGGCTGTTTTCGGCTGCGGGCCCATCGGACTCATGGGGCTCGGCTCCATCAATGCCTGGGGCGCCAGCCAGATTTTTGCCGTCGAACCTTCGGAAATAAGGTTGAAAATGGTTCCCCAGTTTGCCCCTGGTGCCGTTCTGCTTAACCCGGCCAAGGAAGATGCGGTCAAGAAAATACTTGATGCCACTGGCGGTCGGGGTGTTGACGTCTCCATTGATATCAGCGGCAACCCCAAGGGAATTCAGATGGCATTCAAGGTGGTGCGGCGTGCGGGCCGGGTCAGCCTGGTGGGACTGCCGAGCGCACCGGTGGAGCTGGACCTGACCGCGGATATCATCTACAAGGAAGCCAGGGTCTTCGGCAGCACGGGACGGATGATGTGGCAAACCTGGTACGAAATGCAGAAGTTGATGGACTCGGGGAAGTTTGACCCGATGCCGGTCATCACCCACCGCATGCCGCTGGCGGACTTTGCCAAAGGAATTGAGCTGGCGCGGGGTGGTAAAGCGGGCAAGATTTTACTCTACCCCTAGCTTGAGAGGAAGCTGGTGACGGCACGAAAGCTGGGCATCGTGGCCGATGACCTGACTGGCGCCATGGACAGCAGCGGCTATTTTGCCAGTCTGGGATTCAGCACGGTGGTGGTTCTGGACCCGAATTTCTCCGGCGATGCCACGGTACTGGTTATAACCACCAACAGCCGCGCAGAAGACCCGGAGGTGGCGCGCCAGCGGGTGCGACAGGCGATGCGGGTTATGGCCGGGAGGGTGGTGTACAAGAAAATAGATTCCACCCTCAGGGGAAATATCGGCGCCGAACTGGAAGTGGCCATGCTGGAAAGGGGTTGCCAAAAGGCAGTGGTGGCACCAGCTTTTCCAGCCGTGGGGCGGACCACCGTAAATGGAGTCCTGCTGGTGAATGGGGTGCCGGTGTCAGAGACCCAGTTTGCCCGTGACCCGATATCGCCGGTGAAAGAATCAAGCATCCCCGACCTGCTGGAGCAATCATTACAGCGCAGGGTCGGCCGTGTTTCGGTGGCGGATATTGAAGCGGGGCCGGAGTCGCTCTACGGCAGAATCAGCCGTCTGCCGGAGGACATCGTGGTCTGCGACGTTACCGAGTCCTCCCATCTTAAGGGCATTGCCCGGGCAACGGCGCTGGCGGGGGGAAGCTGGCTGCTCTGCGGTTCCGGCGGTCTGGCGCGGGAGTTGCATCTGCTCCTCGATGATATATCTGTGAAGAGGAAGAGGCAATTGAAAGAACCAAAGGCCGGGCCAGCGCTGGTGGTGGTCGGCACACGTAACCAGGTGGCGGCGAACCAGTTAATTAAGGCACAGGATAAACTGGGCCTTCCCGTATTAAATCTGGAAGCGGAAAAGCTAAATGCCGAAGAGATTCTCTCGGGCAGACTTGGCAGCGTATTAAAGGAAGCTGACCGCCTGCTCGGGGAAGGGAAAGGAATGGCTATCTCCTCGACCTTTTCCCGGTATATGCCGGCCCTGAAACAATCGATGGCCAGGATGATGGCGGAGATGGTGGCGGGCATTCTGGCGTCCCATAAATTTGCCGGGCTTTTCCTTTCCGGAGGAGATATCGCCGTGGAAGTCTGCCGTCGCCTGCGGGTATCAGCCATCCGGGTTCATGGTGAGGTTGAAGCCGGTGTGCCGGCGGGAGAACTGATGGGCGGACAGTACCCGGCGATGAGGGTGGTGACCAAGGCGGGAGGCTTTGGTACAGAAGAGGCGATGGTGAAGTCAATAGCCTATCTGGAACGAGGTAAGGTGGCATGAGTGAGGGATATAAGGCGTTGCTGGCTATCACGATGGGTGATGCCGCTGGCTCTGGGCCGGAGATTATCACCAAGGCGCTGGCCAAGCCCGAAGTGAGGAGACTGTGCCGGCCGGTGGTAATCGGGGATGCGGCGGCTATGGAAGAGGCTTTCACCTTTACTAAAGCTCCCGGCGAGGTGAAGGCAATCGGCAGGCTGGCGGAGGCCAGATTTCAGGATGGCATTGTTGAGGTCATTGATTTACATAATATTGAACTCGATAAGCTGACCAGAGGGCGGGTCGACCCCATGGCGGGCAAGGCGGCCTATGAGTACATCAGACTGGGAACGGAAATGACTCTGGCCGGGAAATCAGACGCCATCGTCACCTCGGCGATAAACAAAGAAGCCCTGAATAAAGCGGGCTATCATTATGACGGGCATACCCAGCTGCTGGCGGAGCTCTGCGGCGTGAAGGACGTGGCCATGATGCTGGTCACGGGAAACCTGCGCGTCAGCCACGTGTCAACCCACGTTTCGTTGCGTGAGGCAATAGAGCGGGCGCGACCGCCGCGGATACTCACCGTGCTCAGACTCACCAACGAGGCGGTGAAACAGATGGGTGTGGCCGAGCCCAGGATTGCGGTTGCCGGTCTGAACCCTCATTCCGGCGAAGGCGGTCTCTTCGGGGACGAGGAGATGAAGTACATTGTGCCGGCCATTGAGAAGGCCAAGCGTCAGGGAATGAACGTCATCGGGCCGCTGCCGCCTGATTCGGTGTTCCTGCGCACCCACGAAGGGCAGTTTGACGCGGCCGTGGCTATGTACCATGACCAGGGGCACATTGCGGTGAAGATGCTCGGCATCACCCACGGCGTCAATGTTACCCTGGGTCTGCCTATTATCAGAACATCGGTGGACCATGGCACCAACTTTGGCAAGGCGGGAAAGGGAACCGCTGACCCGACCAGTCTCATTGAGGCGCTCAAGCTGGCCAGTGTCATGGTGCAGAACCGCAGGCGCCTTGCCCGATAAGAGTAGCCTTTTATCTGGATAGAAAAGAGAGTCGCAAATGATGGCCAAAGAAAAGCCTCTCATTGCGGTCACTCCCGGCGACATTACCGGAATCGGCCCGGAGATACTGGTCAAGGTCATGACCAAAGTTCCACCCGAAGGCTGTCGCCTGCTGGCGGTGGGCGACGCCCAGGTTATACGTTCCAGTTTTGATGCGCTGGGGGCAAAGTTTGACCTGCCGGTTTTCCGCAATATTGAAGAGGCGGCCGCGAGCGAGGCGCCGGTTATGGTGCTCGATTTAGCCCAGGGAGGCCGCGAGCTGCTGGCGCTGGCGCGCCCTCACCCCGAAGCCGGGCGGATGGCTGCCGAAGCCCTGATTCAGTCGGCCAGATGGGCCAAAGAGGGCAAGGTGGATGCAGTGGTCTTTGGCCCTCTGGTCAAGGAGACCATTTATCTGGGCAAGAAAAAGTATAATGACGAGACGGAAATGATGCGTGAGCAACTGGGGGCCCCTCTGATGAAATCGGTGGCCAAAATCGGCCATATTTTTCGGGTTACCATTGCCGAACACGTTCCGCTTAAAAAAGTACCTGAACTTATCACCAAAGAAAGCGTTCTTGAAGCAATTGAGATACTACGGGAAGCCCTGATGATGTACGGCATGAAGACGCCGCACATTGCCGTGGCCGCGCTCAACCCGCATGCCGGCGAGGGCGGTATGGTGGGTCGGGAGGAGCTCGACCACATTGCCCCGGCGGTAGCCGAGGCCAAGAAAAAGGGCATCGATGTCTCTGGCCCGATTCCCGCCGATACCGTTTACGTGCGCGCTTTCAAAGGGCAGTTCGATGGCGTGGTCAATATGTACCATGACCAGGCGAATATTGCGCTGAAGATGGCCGGTTTCGGCGAGATTGTGGTCATCTTTGCTCGTTCGCCGGCCATCATCACCACGCCCAGCCACGGCCCGGCTTACGGGAAAGCGGGTAAAGGTACCGCCGACCCCAGCAACCTGAAGGCAGCCATAGAGACGGCGGCATCTCTCGCCCGGCGCCGGGGAACACAGTAAATGGTAACTCTTTACAGGTAAACTCTAGCTCCGTTCGATGAGCTCGTAGAGCACACCATCCGGGCATTTGACAAAGGCGGCTTTGACCCCTGGCCCGGCTGGAAACGGCTGGGTGACAACTTCGGCACCGTTGGCCTTCAGGCTGGCGATAAATTTATCCATATTGTCCACCTCCAGCCCGAGGTGGTGCAGGCCGTAGCGGAGCCCTTTCCAGTCTTTATCCGCGCCAGTAGCGCCGGAAATCCTGACCGTTAGACCACCGAGGTCTATATCGACCAATCGCCGGCCGCCGCTGACTATCTCCTTGGTCACCTTGGCGCCCACCGCCTTTTTATAGAACTCAATCAGTTTATCGGGCTCGGGGGTGGTGATGTGGGTGTGATCATGCTTGTATTTTGCCATGCTTTATATCTCCTTTCTACCTGCCTGTATTGTAAACATGGCCCGAACCTATGTCAAGGACTACCGTGTAAGGCCATAAAACGTGGCGCCATTTGAAATTCGAGACTGGATAATAGTAATATTAATCACGGCATTGAGGTAAGAAGCAGTTCCGCTATGGTAGGCTGGCAGGTAACCGCGGCCACAATTTTCTGCGAAGACGTTGATGATGAGGTAACCATCATCGTGCACCGGGACGGCGCGGTGCAATGCGTGGGCTTTGCCAGATACGGTAAGCCGGACAAAGATACTGCCGGGTTGCTGAAACGGAAGAGCCGAGGACGCAGAAGGCATCTGGAGTGTGTTGGTTCCGAGTGCCGCCGCGTTACTGATTACCGCGACCGGCTGTTTGCCGAAGAGGCAAAGAAAGCGGGCACGGCTGGTTCTCAATAAGGAAATG
>CAZJGR010000058.1:0-9463 GCA_964545815.1 uncultured Dehalococcoidaceae bacterium
TGACCGCAACCTCTACCATGACCTCATGCATGCTGGCATAGAGCCCAAATATCTACCAGTATCACAACAAGAGAAAGAAAAGGGAACAGACATCGCTATGGCTGTCGATGCGCTTCAGGTTGGACTTGACCGCAAGATAGACATAGCCATCCTTGTCACTGGCGACGGAGACTTCGTTCCCCTTGTAAGAGCTCTCAATAAACAAGGCATCCGCGTCCTAGCAGCCTTCTTTGAATTTCAGGACAACCGAGGAAAGAAAAGCTTCATCAACGAGCGCCTTCTCAACTCCTGCAATTACGCCGTAGATATCATAAAACTTGAGAATGACAAGGATTTCAAGAATTCGTTCAAGAGTCTCTTTCGAAAGCAGAGCGACTGGTTATAGTCATTACGGTAGTCTTTCACAAATTCCCCTCATCTCGCGGACGTTCTTGCTGCCGAAACTAGATATTCCCAAAGATGACCTCAAACCTCTTGCTAAAAGTTCTACCTTCTATCATGCACGGCTCACGCTCGACCCAAAAAAATTCCACAAAGAGAGCTGATAAAGTAAGGGTTGAAGCTAAATCGAGGGGATACCCGACTTTCCCATGAAATAGAACTTCTTACCCGGCCCGGATGAACCCAAGTCCCTCGCCTGGCCTGCGTCGCTGCATCTCCTCTGCGTGACCTTTATTGTCTCTGACGAACATCATCAGCAGCGCCAGTTTTCCACTCTACAAATTGGTTTTTTCTTTAAAGGGGATTTTTCCAGCCAACACGACGGTAAATCCAGCCTCGGGGCAGAAGCCCTCTCTCGGTGATTCCGTCCCGGTTACTTCATTTGGCCTCTGAAAGAGGGTGGAAAGGACCTTTTCCACGGCGAAACCGGAGTGCTCTAGAAATTGCACTACCTCCTGGTAGCGGTAAAATGTGGCGTGTTTGTAGAAAGGGTGCCCCTCCTTTTTCTTGGCCAGATAGTGCTTTCCCCAGGGGCTATCTTGTAGTACTAATCCCAACACTATCTTTCCTTCCTCTTTTAATACACGGTAGGCTTCTCTAAGGACATCCAGCGGCGAAGCGACAAAGCAAAGCGTTGCGATTAGAAATACAGTGCCAAAGGTCTCGGCGTCGAAAAATTTCTCTTCCCCTCTCGTTTTGAATACGGTTATTCCCCGCCTCCTGGCCATCTCCAGCATCTTGCCCGAGGGGTCAATCCCGGTCTCTATGCCCAGCGCTTGAGCGAAGCGGCCGCTGCCTACCCCAACCTCGAGCCAGGGCCTGGGTAACTGTGGAGTCACTTTCTGAAAGGCGCTGACCTCAATGTCAAAAATCAGCTTTCCCTCGTTCTCAAACCAGGCATCGTATGACGAAACCATGGCATCAAATGGTGATTCGATTTTACCTGTCATACCAGAATGCTTCCGCAAATTTTACTCTCCTAACCATACCATTTTGTTACCTCGGCGGTACATCCAGGATTATACCCTTTTCGTCGTCCGGAAGGCAGGCCTCTATGCAATTTCCCTCCTGAGTAGCGTATAATTACTACCGGGTGAGAGTATGACCAGCGCGAACGTGAGAAGATGGGCTTTTCAATATCTTTGGTATATTCTTATACCCATTTCTATCTGGCTGTACCTGGCTCATTTTGACCCGATAGCAGTCTTCATCACGGCTGTATTGGCGGTCATACCGCTGACCAACCTCATAGCCAAGTCAACCCAGCAGCTCTCGATGAGAACCACCACCATTTTGGGCAGTCTGATGAACGCGACGTTTGGCAATGCCATTGAATTTATGATTGCGATATTTGCCATCCAAGCCGGGCTGATAGAGTTGGTGAAGGCGTCTATAACCGGCTCGATAATATTGAATATCCTCCTGCTCATTGGCTTGAGCATGCTTTTGGGGGGATTCAAGTATCGGGAGCAGACTTTCAGCAAGGACTCGGCCGGAGTCGCATCTTCTATGCTGCTCATATCAGTAGCTGGTCTCTCCATGCCCACAATATACACAGTTATTACCGGCAAATCAGCCATCATCATGAGCCGGGCGGTTTCCGTTGCCCTGGGAGTAACCTATCTGCTGAGTCTGGTCTTTGTTCTGGTCACACACCGACATCTCTTTGTCGCCAAGCGCGATGTTACTGAGGAACTTAGCTGGGGACTGAAACAGTCGGCATCGGTGCTGCTGGTTTCCACTGGACTGGCAGCTCTGGAGTCTCATATATTGGTGGACGCCGTACATCCCTTGATTGATGCCGCCCATCTTAGTGAGACCTTTGTCGGGCTGGTGATAATCGCCATAATCACTAACGTCCCGGAGCATCTGGCGGCAATCGGGTACGGACGGCGGAATAACATTACATTGTCTCTGGAGATCGGGATGAACTCGGCAATACAGATTGCCCTGTTTGTCGCACCAATTCTCGTGTTTATCAGCCCGCTACTGGCCGCGGAAATGAGCCTTGCTTTTCCTCTGTTTCAGATGGTGGCCATGATTCTGACGGTGATGATTATTAGCTACATCAGTGTTGACGGTATCTGCAACTGGCTGGAAGGTGTGCAGCTGGTCGGCGTGTATGTCATCATAGCCATCGCTTTTTACTTTATCTAGGTCACTCTTTATAAGAGTCAGCGGAATACCTGAATTTCAGGCTGAATCGTCTATAAAGGCCATAACGTCGTCAATGGAACCGGCATCGCAGAGAAGCATTACCAATCTGTCCATGCCCAGAGCGATGCCGCCGCACTCCGGAAGATGGCAGAGCGCCTTAAGAAATTGCCGGGGTAGGGCTGCCTTTCGCCCCTCTTCTTTTTGAATATGTTCTATCTCCTTCTGGAAGCGGTTTTCCTGTTCCTGGTAATCTCTGAGTTCGCTGTAGGCATTAGCGATTTCCAGCCCGGCGATAAAGACCTCACCTCGTTCTGCCACTCCGGGCCCGCCGGCCTTAAGGCGGGCCAGCGACGCCATAGTTGCCGGGTACTCAAGGAGAATGGTGGGCTGCCCGGCGAAGCTGGGTATTACCTTGGCCACGAGGTCAGTATCAAACCGAAGCGGGTCAGACTCAGCCACCGGGTCCCAACCAGCGGCGTTGGTAAAGGCTTCGTGAACAGTAATCCGTTGCCAGGGCATGGCGAGGTCGATATTTTGGTTTTGGTAATGGAGTCTGACGCCTAATCCGAGCCGACTGGCCAGCACCGTGACCAATTTTTCAGTATCATTGAGCATCTGGAGATAATCGGCGCCGGTACAATACCACTCCAGCAAAGTAAACTCCGGGTTATGCCACCGCCCGCGCTCCCCTTTGCGAAAGCAGCGGCTGAATTGAAAGAGCTTATCATATCCCGCGGCCAGAAGCCGCTTCATGTAAAGCTCAGGAGATGTGGCCAGGAACCAGCCTTCGCTTTCAAAAGGCGCGATATTTAACTCAGGGGCCACCGCGGGCACCCGGACCGGCGTTTCTACTTCGAGGAAACCCTTTCCCCTGAAGAAAATACGGGTGAACTCGTAAATTAAGGCTCGACGCTGGAGATTGGGCTTTATACGGATAAGCCGCGGCTGTTCATCAACCATTATCTACTTCTTAGCGCTAATCCGTTCCACGTATTTTCCGGTACGGGTGTCAACTTTAATCAGGTCGCCCTCTTGAACGAAGACGGGGACATCGACGGTGGCACCCGTTTCCAGTTGTACGGGTTTATACTGCGCCGTGATGGTATCTGTCCTTGTGGTTACGGCACTCTTAACCACCTTAAGCTCAACAGTGATGGGCAGTTCGATTTCAAGCGGCCTCTCGCCCAGCATAGTCACCTCTACCACGGTGCCTTCTTTCAGGAAAAGCCTCTTGTCGCCCAGCGTCTCCTCGTTGATATAGTGCTGTTCGAAGTTCTCGGTATCCATGAATATGTACTGGTCCCCCTCTTTATAGAGGTATTGTCCTTTGTAGATTTCAGTGTGAACCTCATCTACCTTCTCTCCGGAACGATAGGTGCGATTGATGACGCTGTTATCAAAGAGGTTACGTAGCTTTAGGCGATACAGTGCTTGCCCCTTCCCCGGCTTCACGAACTCGGCTTCTTCCACTCTATGCGGAATATCATCAATCAGGAATTTAGTGCCCTTGCGTACGTCTTCAATTTCCATGGTGGTTGATACACTCCCAAAGCGATTTAGATTACTTTATCGAATATCCTATACTTTATTGGGTTAATGGTCAACTGGGATACATGCTATTCGAAAAAAGTATATAATTATATCATTAAGTAAAGCAGGGAGAGAATGATGGAAAATAAGGTTATAGTGCTCAATAAAGATGGAGAGTGGCTGGAATTAAAAAATTGTTTCCTCGTTGGCGCTATTGAATACCCGGACCACGTGATGTACCACAAGATTCTCTTTAGTGCCTGTGAAGAGGAAACACGAGACGGAATGCTTATTAGGGCTGAACAATATCTAAATGAGCTGAGGAAGGAAGCAAAGTGACCCAAATCAGTTAAGCTGGTGAGCGAATCAGATGTTATCAGAAATAGGCGTTTCCGCTCACTTAAAGCCAGCAAATTTTAAGGAAGCTGGATTTGGTAGATTCGTGCTTGGTGAAATATCATGAGAAGAAATAGAAAAGCACCGCCATTTCAAGATGACGCGCTATGGTACAAGGACGCGATAATCTACGAGCTTCACGTCCGTTCTTTCTATGATAGTGACACCGATGGCATCGGGGACTTCGCGGGGCTGATAGAGAAACTTGATTATCTTGAAGAGCTTGGCGTTAATACCCTGTGGTTACTCCCCTTCTATCCCTCCCCCCTCAAAGATGATGGTTATGATATCTCTGACTATTTTAATGTCCACTCTGTCTATGGGAAAATGGCTGACTTCAAGACATTCATTGATGAAGCTCACCGCCGTGGCTTGCGCGTCATCACGGAGCTGGTTATCAACCATACCTCTGACCAGCACTCATGGTTCCAGCAGGCACGCAGGTCACCTTCCGGGAGTCGCGCGCGGGATTTCTATGTCTGGAGTGACACCCCGGAGAAATATAAAGAGGCCCGCATCATTTTCAAAGACTATGAACATTCTAACTGGACATGGGACTATCTGGCCAAAGCCTACTACTGGCATCGGTTCTACTCACACCAGCCTGACCTCAATTTTGATTCTCCAGCGGTTTGCAAGGCTATCTTCAAAGTGGTTGACTTCTGGCTAAAGATGGGAGTTGATGGGTTGCGGGTGGATGCCGTACCTTACCTTTACGAACGCGATGGTACCAGTTGTGAAAATCTCCCTGAGACTCACGATTTCCTGAAAGAGCTGCGGGCACACATTGACCATAAATTCAAGAACTGCATGCTGCTCGCCGAGGCCAATCAGTGGCCTGAGGAAGCCGCCCCCTATTTTGGCCATGGGGATGAGTTTCATATGGCCTTTCATTTCCCCATTATGCCGCGTTTGTTTATGGCCATCGGCATGGAGGACCGCTTTCCCATCATTGACATCCTCCGGCAAACTCCACCAATTCCGGAGAACTGCCAGTGGGCTATCTTCCTCCGCAACCACGATGAGTTGACACTGGAGATGGTCACTGATGAGGAGCGTGACTACATGTACCGGGTATACGCCAGTGACCCCACCGCCCGTCTCAATCTTGGTATTCGCCGCCGGTTAGCGCCACTGCTGAATAATAACCGGAAGAAGATGGAGCTGATGAATGCGCTGCTCTTCTCCTTGCCGGGGACGCCGGTGCTTTATTACGGAGATGAAATAGGCATGGGCGACAACATTTATCTCGGAGACCGCAACGGCGTGCGTACGCCAATGCAATGGAGCGCTGACCGGAACACTGGCTTTTCCCGCGCCAACCCGCAAAGACTTTACCTGCCGCCAATTACTGACCCGGAGTACCATTATGAAGCCCTCAATGTAGAGACCCAGAGGGCTAATACCGAATCTTTCCTGTGGTGGATGAAACGAATTATTGCTCTCAGGAAAAAATACCAGGCTTTTGGGCGCGGGCGCCTTGATTTTCTTCAACTCGAAAATCGCAAGGTACTGGCTTTCCTCCGCCGTTATCAGGAAGAGACGATTCTGGTGATAGCTAACCTTTCCCATTTAGCACAACAAACCCAGTTAGACCTCCAAGAATTTACCGGTTGGAGGCCCATCGACCTTTTCGGGCCGGCCGAGTTCACGCCGGTAAGAGATGGTAAATACCCATTGACCCTCAGCCCCTACGCCTTCTACTGGTTTTCCCTGCAACCGCGACCAGCGGGCGCGGCGCGACTTCGTGCCCTGCCTTCGGAAGAAACAGCCGCCGTCCCAACTATCGCCAGGGCTGGGGATGAGCTGTTTAGAAAAGAAAACTGGGCGTTGCTGGAAGCGGTGCTGCCGAACTATCTGAAAGGCCGCCGCTGGTTCCGCAGCAAAGCACGGGACATCCAGTCGTCCCAGATTAGAGATGTCATACCGATGAACTCGCCACAGTCTATTACCTACGTTGTCCTTATTCGGATTGACTATACGGAGGGTGAGCCGGAGACCTACGTGGTTCCTCTCAGTGTCACCCCGACTGATGAGATGCGCACGATTCGCAGCGAGCAACCTCAGGCTATTGTCGCCCGGCTACGACCGTCGGATAGCAGCCGCGAATCACTGCTCTGGGACGCCATGTTAGACAAGAGCTTCTGCCAGTTCCTCCTGCAAAGCATCAATAAGAGGCGCCTCTTTAAAGGGAAAGCTGGCCAGATGGTGGCTTCATCGACACGGGCTTTCCGCAGCGCTCTTGGTTCAGGTGAAATTGCCCTGGAACCCGCCCCTATGAAGGTGGAGCAGACAAATACATCTGTAACCTATGGGGACAGAATGATACTCAAGCTATTCCGGCAGCTTGGGGACGGGGTTAATCCGGAATTAGAGATTGGCCGCTTTCTTACGGAAAGGACATCATTTACCCACATTCCTCCCTTAACTGGTGCCCTTGAGTATCAACGGACAAAGGGCGAGCCAATAAGTCTAGCCGTCCTCCAGGGGTTTGTGCCCAATGAAGGTGATGCCTGGCTTTATACTCAGGAATCGTTAGAGCGCTACTTCCAATACATACTGGCACAGCCGAGAGAACAGGCTCTATCCGTTCCCGGGAAGCACCTGCTCTCATTGCTTAAGGAGATTCCTCCTCTGGCTAAGGAGTCTGTCGGTCACTACCTCGTTTCCGCAGAGCTCCTGGGACAGCGTACTGCCGAACTTCACCTGGCTCTATCCTCGGCGCTAGGTGACCCGAATTTTGCTCCGGAACCGTTTACCTTCATGTATCAGACATCGCTCTACCAATCCATGCGTGGCTTCACCATTCGCATACTGCAGTTGCTACAGGAGAAACTGGAAAATCTTCCCGAAGAAATAAAGGGAAACGCGCAACAGGTTCTAAATTTGGAAGAGGCCATCATTGACCGTTACCAGTTGATACGCCGGCAAAAGATTTCAGCCATGCGAATACGCTGCCACGGTGATTACCATTTAGGGCAGCTTCTCCATACCGGTAAGGACTTCGTCATCATTGACTTCGAGGGTGAGCCAGCGCGTTCGCTAACTGAGCGGCGCCTTAAGCGGTCGCCGCTTCAGGACGTGGCCGGAATGATACGCTCTTTTCATTATGCCAGCTACAATGCCCTTCTTCGTCAGGTACCGTTAGCCCCCCACCCCGACGCTGACCGTCCTATGCTGCAGCACTGGGCTCAATACTGGTACACCTGGGTTTCGGCGGCTTTTTTGGCCTCATATCTGGATATGATAAAGCAAGGTCACCTGCTACCTGAAGACCCGGAACAGCTGAAAGTTCTTCTCGATGCTTATGTCCTGGAGAAAGCAATATACGAAGTCGGCTATGAGCTCAACAACCGGCCAGATTGGGTGAAGGTACCTCTTCAAGGCGTGCTACAGGTGATGGGGGCGAGCACGTAAGCAGCAAGTTTGGCCATTATTTGAGTTGATGGAGAGAAAGCAAGGAGACAGGAATATTTAGGAGCGGAAAGAGTTAAAGCGGGCAATGGAAAAGGGTTCGATTATACTCTGACCCCGCCAGACCTTACTAATCTTCCTAACCCATTGTGTCCAGTCTCAGGGGTTCACTCCACTCCAACCAAATGCAAATAAAACCATCAACCCAGGGCTGCGGCCAGCGAGGGGGCTGGCTCATCCGGCTCATCCAGATGAGGAATGAACGAGGCCTGTTTTTCAAAATCAAGCATGCCCTGAAACCAGATATAAGGGGCAGCCCTTGACGTTACCACCCGCATCTTCCTTAACTGCAACATGGCATTGATGCTGTGTTCCCGCCTGGCTTCGATTATCCGCTGTGCCGATATCGGACCAATGCCGGGCACGCGGAGCAGCTCCTCATAGCTTGCCCGGTTGACATCCACCGGGAACAGCCAGGGCTGTCTTTCGGCAATGACCAGCTTCGGGTCCTGCCTCAAAGAAAGGTCCCCCTTTTCCCCGAGCGCCAGCTCGACCTCTTTTAACGGGAAACCGTAGATTCTGAGCAGCCAGTCCGACTGATAAAGGCGGTGGGCACGCAGCGGATTGGCCGGCGGGTGTCCCTCCAGCGGCGAGTCCGGCACCGGCCGGAAAGGGCTGAAATAGGCCCTCCGCAGCTCGACTTCACGGTAGAGGGCCGAGGTAGTGCGCAGTATATCCTGGTCGCTTTCACCGGCGGCCCCGATGACAAACTGCGTCGTCTGCCCGGACGGCACCAGCTTTTCTTCAGATGCCATCAGCTTTTTGACCCACCGCATCGGCGCCACAATGTTCTGGTGCAGGTCTTTACGCTTGCTCAGTCTGGCCAGATGCTGAACGGTGGGAGCCTCCATATTCACCGAGACACGGTCGGCCAGTTTGCAACCCTCAGCAACACAGTCGAAAGACGCTCCGGGCAGTATTTTGAGATGGATGTAACCCTTGAAACCATAGCGGTAGCGCAGGATTTCCACCGTCTTGACCATTTCGGCCATGGTGCGGGTGGGATTATCGGCGATTCCCGAACTGAGGAAGAGCCCGCGCACCATTCTCCGCTGATAGAGCTGCATGAAGGTTCCGGCCAGTTCCTCGGGTTTAAAGGCGCGGCGGGGAAAGTCCCGGGTAACACGGTTGCAGCAGTAGGCGCAGTCATTGGTGCAGACGTTGGTCAGCAGCACCTTGAAAAGGCAGACCGAGCCACCACCGGGCAATGCGGCACGGTAGATAAAGCGATGGGGCGACGGTATAAAATCGCGCACGCCACTGTAGCCACAGATGTCAAACTGTGCCGCCGCCGCCAGAACCCGGAGCTTATCTTCAACCTCCATCTCTAGCCACCTTTACCATAGAACAACTGTACTATAACACAATGAAATGGCAGGGTCAATACTTTAAGATAAGCGAGCACAGCGTTCATTTTTTCGGCTCGTCCGGCTTTTTCGCGGACAGTTGCTCCCGCTGCCAGCGA
>CAZJGR010000059.1:0-9236 GCA_964545815.1 uncultured Dehalococcoidaceae bacterium
CGTGTTATCAGGAGAGGCGGCCGCATCTTCATCTGCCACTCTTCAGGCCGGGAGGCGATAAACGGCCTTCACAATGGCATTCCCGAGGTGGCCAGCGATTTTATTCCCGAAGAGCGGGAAATGCGCCGGATGCTTTCCAAAGCTGGTTTTGCCGATATAGAGATAGAAGATAACGGTGAAAATTATCTCTGCCGGGCTCTAAAGAGAGGCTGATTTAAAGGAATCCGGGTCAAACTCAAGGCTGATATCCAGCGCCTTCGAGGAATGGGTGAGGGCGCCTATTGAAATAAAATCCACGCCGGTAAGGGCCGCCTGCCGGACATTGGCCAGATTGATTCCCCCCGACGCCTCCATCTTCACCTTACCTTTCAATAGTTTCACCACCTGACGCATTTCGTCGGGGCTCATGTTGTCCAGCATGATGATATCGGCGCCCGCCCCGGCCGCCTCCAGTGCTTCATCGATGGAGGTCACCTCAACTTCAACCTTGAGTCCTTTGGGAGCGTTTTTCTTGGCCCGGGCAACGATGTCCTTCAGGCTCAGGCCGATGGCACGCAGCGCCGCGAGGTGATTGTCCTTGACCAGTATGCCATCGCCGAGGTGGAGGCGGTGATTTGTACCTCCGCCCATGCTCACGGCATGCTTCTCCAGCTGGCGGAGCCCGGGGGTGGTCTTTCGGGTGTCGGCAATGTAGGTCTCCAGGCCCTTTATTTCCGAGGTGTATTTTGCGGTCAGTGAGGCGATGCCGCTGAGACGCTGCAGGAAATTGAGTGCCGTGCGCTCGGCCTTCAGGATGCTGAGAACCTTCCCGCTCACCTCAGCGATTTTATCACCGGGCCTGACTGCGGTTCCGTCTTTAGCCAGCGTGGTGAAATCGAGGGAAGGGTCAACCCGATGAAAGACCCGGCCGGCTACCTCAACGCCGGCCACGATGCCGGCCTCTTTGGCCGATATGGTGGCTCTGCCCTCGAGTTCCGGCGGTATCAGCATCTCGCTGGTAACATCGCCATGCCCCAGGTCTTCGGCCAGGGAAAGAGCGACAATAGCCTCTATCTGTTCTTCCAGCGTTGGTGCTTTCTTTATCTTTTCATTCATGTCAATTACTGCGTGGTAAAGACAATATGACGCTGCCACTCGGTGGCGGTATGGGGAAAGTCGGAGCGGAAGTGTGCACCGCGACTCTCCTCACGCAGCAATGCCGCTTCGGCAATCAGGCGGCCGGTCAGCACCAGGTTGTGTAACTCATGGGAGGGGCGGTCCGTGGGCGGTGGCAATGAATGCTGCCACGCCGCCAGGATATCGGCGGCCCGGGACAGACCGACACCATCCCGTATCACACCGATGTTATTCCAGGCGAGCTGCTGCAGGCTGGCAAAGCTGGGCGCCGGGACTGAGCCGGCGACCTTTCTCTGGCTCAGTTTCTGGTGCACCTCCTGACGTTTACGGGTAGCCGCTGAGCCGGTTTCGGCTCCCTTGGCGGTCTTTTCCATGATGCGCTTGCTGAAGACGACTACCTCCAGCATGGAGTTGGAGGCCAGCCGGTTTGCCCCGTGCACGCCGGTGCAGGCGGTTTCGCCGGTGGCGAAAAGCCCGGACACGTTAGTTTCTCCCCAGGTATTGGTCTTGACGCCGCCCATCATATAGTGGGCGGCTGGTGCCACTGGCACCGGTTCCTTGGTGATATCAAGACCATGGTCGAGGCAGAAACGGTAGATGTGGGGGAAGCGGGTGGTGATAACGTTGGGAGATAGCTGGGTAACATCAAGGAAGACGCAGTCTGAACCGGTCTTTTTCATCTCATAAAGGATGCTGCGTGCCACCACGTCGCGCGGTGCCAGGTCACCCTGCGGGGCATAGTCGGGCATGAAGCGGTGCCCTTCGGCATTGCGCAGAACGCCGCCCTCACCTCTGACCGCTTCGGAAATGAGGAAAGGCGTTACCCCCGGGAGGTGCAGGGCGGTGGGGTGAAACTGGAAGAACTCCATATCGGTTATCTCAGCGTTGACCTTGAAGGCGAGGGCGATGCCGTCACCGGTGGCGATATCGGAGTTGGTGTTGAATTTGAAGAGCTGTCCGGCGCCGCCGGTGGCGAGGATGAGGTGCCGGCACTCGAATGTTTCTGTGACCCCGGTGTGGCAGTCCAGCACGTTTATACCGGTGACCGCGCTCTTTTCCACCAGGATTTCGGTGGCCTGACTGTCTTCAAGCACCGGGATTCTGGCGGCACGAACGCACCGGCTCAGTGTGACCTCAATATGCTCGCCGGTGGCGTCACCGCCGGCATGCAGGATGCGGGGAACGCTGTGGGCGGCTTCCAGGGTAAGCGCAATCCTGCCGTCCAGGGTGTCAAAGGGGACACCGAAATTGACCAGTTCGGCAATGCGGGCCGGGGCTTCATTGGCCAGAATGCGTACCGCTCCTTCATCGCACAGGCCGTCTCCGGCGGCGATGGTATCTCTGTAGTGCAAATCGGGAGAATCGTCCCGGCCGATAGCGGCCGCGATGCCTCCCTGGGCGTGCCTGGTATTGCAGTCTTCAATGCTGCCCTTGGTGACGACCAGCACGCTGCCCTGTTCTCTGGCGAGGAGCGCCGTATACAGGCCAGCGATACCGCTGCCCACTATTATGTAGTCATAGTAGTTCATGCGCTATTGCTCTGGACGTTGGCCAGCAACGCTGTTTCGGGCAACGCGAATGGTCGCTCCCGATTCAACTTTCAGAACGACGCTGTCGTCGCTCAGGCTTTCCACGACGCCGTAGATGCCGCCGGTGGTGATAACCTTGTCACCACGTTTCAACTCCTGCATCAGTTGCTGATGCCTTTTCTGCTGCCGGCGCTGCGGTCGAATGATGAGAAAGTAGAAGATGGCGACGAGCAGAACGATGAGACCAATAAATGTCCAGTCGAAACCTTTTCCTTCCCCGGCTCCTTCCGGCGGTACGCAACCACTGAGCACCGCCAGAAACGTGAGCAGCATACCTGTCATCAGACCATACTTTAACATGATACCTCCTTATTTCTTTGTGCTAACCGTGCCCTGCAATGACCACGGGCTCGTCTTTTCTATCCGAATATCTACCAGCTGTCCCAGATAATCACGGCTGTCGTGGAAGAAGGCCAGTTTGCCGGTGCGGGTTCTTCCCTGCCATTTGCCTTTCGTCTCGGACTCGACCAGGATTTCCACCCTTTCGCCAAGCAGCCTTTCATTGATTTCAGCGGCGATTTTTTCCTGGAGCTGTTCCATGGTGTTCAAACGTTCCTTTTTCACCGCCGGCAGGATATCATCTTCCAGCTCACGGGAGGCGGTGGTTCCCGGCCTCGTTGAGTAGGCTGCCACGTGGACGGTGTCAAACCTGAGTTCAGAGAGCAGCTTCACTGTTTCCTGGAACTGGGCCTCGGTCTCGGAAGGAAAACCAACGATGACGTCGGTGCTCAGCGCCACGCCGGGGACAGCCTCCCTTATTCTCTGTACCAGCTGTCGGTATTGAGCTGCGGTGTAGCCACGCCTCATCAGCTTGAGAATGTCGTCGCTGCCTGACTGGACGGGGAGGGTGACCAGTTCGCAGACCTTATCCCGCCGGGCAATGGCGTCTATGAGCCTGCCGCTCATATCTTTGGGGTGGTTAGTCAGGAAACGTATCCTGGCCAGGCCTTCAATGGCGTTAAGCGCTTCCAGCAGGTCGGCCAGGTCGGGCTTATCGGACAGGTCGTGGCCGTAGGAGTCCACATTTTGCCCCAGCAGGGTTACCTCTTTAACCCCCCGCCCGACCAGTTCCTTGACTTCACCGACAACCTCGGCTAAAGGACGGCTTACTTCACGGCCGCGACGATGGGGGACAATGCAGTAGGCACAGAAGTTATTGCATCCCTGGATGATGGGGACGTAGGTGCTGGGGGAGGGGTGCCGGGGCAGTGTCATTATTGCTGTCGGTTTTTCCAGCCACGGCGGGAAGTCGCCCGGCTTGAAGAAATAATCGACATGGGGGAACTCCTTTTTTAATTTAGCGGTATCGGAGTTCACCAGGCAGCCGGTGACAGCCAGGGTGATATCCGGGTGTGACCGGCGGAAGGGCTGCAGCGCTCTGATTTTATTCACCACGCGGTTTTCCGCGCTCTGGCGCACCACGCAGCTATTGAGCACGACGACATCAGCCTTCTCCGTGCTGTCCGTTGGCCGGTAGCCGAGGCGCTCAAAATAGCTGCCGAGCCGTTCTGACTCCGCCTTGTTCATCTGACAGCCGATGGTCCAGATATGATAGCTTGGCATTTCACTACGCAACTTATCTTCAATAGTAATATACCCCTTTTCAGGGGTATATGTCATTGGTTGGCATGGCGGAGGGAGTGGGATTTGAACCCACGACTCCGGTTTCCCAGAGTAAGCGCTTAGCAGGCGCCCGCACTAGACCACTATGCGATCCCTCCCGCAAGCCCCATTTTATGTATATCTACTATATCACAAATCCCCACCTGGCTCAATCATCAGCTAAAGTGGTTTGCTGGCCTGTCGTGGCCTGTGCTATGATGATTGGCGCATAGCTGCCATGGAGATTAACATAATCATTGACGGGGAGTTTACCGCTTGCCCTGAGGCGGTCTGGTTTCAGCGCATCGCCGTGCAGGTCCTTGCTGCCCAGAAGGCCGGCCCGAATGCCGAGATGGGCCTGCTGATTACCGGCCAGGAAAGAATGCAGGAACTGAACCGGACCTACCGCAGAGAGGACCGCCCGACCGATGTTCTGGCCTTTTACATGACAACGGTGGAAAAAGAGCACGAAAGCGAATCAGCCCGGTTTGTGGTTGCTCCCGATGGTTTAATCCATCTCGGCGAGGTGGTCATTTCCTACCCACAGGCAGTGATACAGGCGCAGGAGCGCGGCCATTCCATAGAGAAAGAGCTGGCCATTCTCATCATTCATGGCGTGCTCCATCTGCTCAGCTACGACCATGAAAGGCCGGAGCCGGAGCGGGAGATGGCCGCCAGAGAGCAGGCGATTTTGAAGGCAATATTCATGGAACTGGAGGGAAAGAGCGATGAATAAGGTTGAGTTACCGCCCGACAGACTGATGTACCCCCGACCGACGCTTCTGGTGGGGTCTAATGTGGACGGCAAAGCCAACTTCATGGCGGTAGGTGGTGGTGGCGTGGTCTGTGCGGAACCACCGATGATTGGCGTGCCGATACGTCACCGGGCTTATACGCTGAAAGGCATCCGTCAGAACATGACCTTCTCCATCAATACACCTTCGATTGACCTGGTGAAGGAGGCGGATTTCTGCGGCCTAACCTCCGGCGCCGATGTTGATAAGGTGAAAGTGTGTCGGTTCAAGTTGTTTTACGGGCATCTGAAGACGGCGCCGCTGATTGAGCAGTGCCCGGTCAATCTGGAGTGCCGGGTGGTGCAGTTGCTGGATCTGGACAGCCATTCCTTCGTCATCGGGCAGGTGGAAGGGACTTATGTCTCCGAGGACTGCCTCACCGATGGCAAGCCAGATGTGGATAAAATCAGACCGATTGTATTCGATATCACCTTTCGGAGGTACTTCGCCTTTGGCGAGGTAATTGCCAAGGCCTATGATGCCGGGCTGGAGCTTAAAGGTAAAAATAGATTGCAAATTAAAAATATGTAATGCTAGTTAGCAAATCCGCGGTATATAAATAAGGAAACCAATACAGACCAACCAATCAATGCGAATATGCTAAATGCTTTCATAACATTTCTCGCACGTGGACGCATACTTAAGAATTCTTGATAGTCCTTTAGGTTTACTTCAGCACTTGCGGCATAATCAGGGTTGAACCCCAGTTTCTGCTCTATCCTTTCCATAAGTTTTTCGTGTCTTTTTACATGTCCCAACGATCGACGTTGAATTAGAAACCACGCAATTGATAAGGAAAAACCGACGGTAGAAATTATAAGACCTACTATAAAGTTATCAGGGAAATCACCAGACCTGAATAAGGCTACAAGAAGAAGAGCGCTCGCAGCCCAGAATATTCCAAAGATGTGCCAAAGCACCGAATCTTCAGAGATGCGGAGAGAGATAGCATTTCTTAATTGTGCCCACAGCTCATTTTCTTCCAGTTCTCTCTTAGAGATGTCCTTGTGAGCCATATTATCGATAGAAGCTTTTTTCATAATTAAAAAAGATAAGGCAAAAAAGGCTAATTCTGTAATAGCTTTAGCAATTCTTCCTTTATTCATATTATTTTCAGAGTAATTTTTTTAAATAATTAGTGTCTTGCAGCGCCAATAAGCTCGTTGATATCTTTGACTCCCTCTCTGGCCAGGAACTGCTCAATACCCTCGAGGACATCAAGGGGGGCGCGGGGATTTATAAAGCTGGCCGAGCCCACCTGCACGGCGCTGGCACCGGCCATGATAAACTCGATGGCGTCGTTGCCGGAGGTGATGCCACCGCACCCCACGACAGGCAATCCCACCGCACCCGCCACCTCATAGACCATGGCCAGCGCGATTGGCTTGATTGCCGGCCCGGAGAGTCCGCCGGTACAGTTGCCGAGCAGTGCCTTCCGTGTGAAGACGTCGATGGCCATGCCCCGCACCGTGTTAATCAGGCAGATAGCATCAGCACCGGCTTCGGCCACCGCCACCGCCACACGGGCGATTTCGCCGGTGTTGGGGGTCAGCTTGACCAGCACCGGGAGAGAAGTCTTTGCCCTGACTGAGGCGGTTACCCTGGCGGCAGATTCGGGATGTGCGCCAAATTCGTCGCCTCCGGCACTGAGGTTGGGACAACTGATATTGACCTCAAGGGCGCTGATACCGGGGACGCCGTCCAGTTCTTTCGCCAGCCGTGCGTATTCCTCAACCGTTTCACCGGCGATATTGACGATTACCGGGACGCGCCAGCCCGCCCAGATGGGCGCCTTTTCTTTAATCAGGGCTTTCACCCCGATGTTCTGCAGGCCAATGGAGTTGAGCATGCCGGAGGGAGTTTCCACAAGCCGTGGCTGGGGATTGCCGGCCCTTGGTTTCAGCATGGTTCCCTTGCAGACGATAGCCCCGAGCCTCTGAATATCAAACGGGTGACCGGGCTCGGTGCCATAGCCAAAGGTTCCGGACGCGGTCATGACCGGGTTGGCCAGCCGCAGGCCCGCTTTGTTTCTGGGGGCCAGCTCTACGGAAAGGTTCATCACGACCCCAATTATAGGCTATCCCAGCTAAAGGGGCAATGACCTGGCTGGTCAGACCGTGCTGGCAGTGCGGTTGTATTCGCGGGTCCGGTGGCGCAGGCGGTTGATGCCGAAGGAGATAAACAGCACCAGACCGCTGACCAGAATAATGGTGGCGCCGGAGGCCAGATTGAGCACGTAGGAAATCCACAGCCCGCTGAAGGTAAACACCACCCCGGCCAGGATTGCCAGCAGCATCATCTTCTTCAGGCTGTGGGTGAACTGGCGGGCCATCGCCGCGGGAATGGTAAGCAGAGCAATGACCAGGATGATTCCGACCACTCTTATCAGGACCACCACGGTAAGGGCTACCAGACAGAGCAGGAGGAGGTAAAGACCTTCGGTGGGAACACCGGATACGGTGCTGAACTCTTCATCAAAGGAGAGGTACAGGAATTCTTTATAGAGCAGGGCAACGAGCGCAATGATAACCACATCCAGGGTGAGCATCAGCATTAAATCGAAAAAGGGGACCGTCAGGATATTGCCAAAAAGGTAACTGAAAAGGTCGGGAGCGTATCCCGGTGCCAGACCGATGAAGATTATACCCAGTGCCATTCCCATCGCCCACAGGATGCCGACGGCAGTGTCCTCGGGCAGTCTGGTTCGCCTGGTTACCAGGCCAATGCCAAGCGACGAGACGATGGTGAAAGCCATGGCGCCAAGCACCGGGTTGATGCCCAGCAGGTACCCCAGCCCGATGCCGCCGAAGGAGGCGTGGGCAATGCCGCCGCTGATAAAAACGACCTTCTTGACCACCACGTAAACGCCGACAATGCCGCAGGCGATGGCGGCCAGCAGGCCGGCCAGCAGGGCATTCTGCATGAACTGATACTGAAGTACCTCGAGCATGGCTTAATGTTCCCTCAGTACCCGGTGGGGCACGGTGCCATGGGCAATGAGCTGGATGGGGCAGCGGTATGTCTTCTCAAGCTCCTCAGCCGATACCTCTTTGGAACCGTGGTAGAAAAGCTGGTGGTTGAGGCAGGCAATCTCATTCACATAAATGGAGACCGCGCTGAGGTCATGGGAGACCAGGACTATGGCCATATTCTCCTTCAGTTTATCCAGCAGTTCATAGAACTCGGCCTGCATATTCGGGTCAATGCTGGCGGTTGGCTCATCAAGCAGCAGCAGTTCCGGATTGGTCACCAGCGCCCGGGCAATGAAGACGCGCTGCTGCTCGCCACCGGAGAGCTTGCCGACCTGTCTGTCTTTGTAGCCAAGCATTTCCACGGTCTTCAGGGCGGCAATGGCGGTCTTTCTATCCTCCTCGCTGTAACGCTGGAAGAGGCCGGACTTGTTATAGCGGCCCATAAGGACCACTTCCAACACACTGATGGGAAAATCATGGTCGAATAGGTTGAACTGCGCGATGTAGCCGATGTATTTTCTCCCCCGTTCCGGGGGCATGCCCAGCACGGTAACTTTGCCCCGGCTTGGTTTTACCAGCCCCAGGATTACTTTGAGCAGCGTGGTTTTGCCGCCGCCATTGGGGCCGATAATGCCGAGGAAGTCGTTCGATTTGATGGAGAGGTTTATCGCTTCCAGCACCGGGATGCTGTCATGGTATACCCAGACGTTTTCCAGTTTTACCAGCTCTTTAGCTGTCATTTTATGCTCACTGCATAGCCTGTCTAGACATTATTATTATGCAATCGCTTGATTCACGTCAACCATCATAATAATTTAAAGCGTTTTGAGCGCTCAAGCCGAGCCGTGCGACCGGTTTTTAGCTTTCTGTATGCGGTTTCACCCAGGGTGGTGTTCTGGCGTCAGTCGCGGAGTCATGTCTGGGCAGGTAGGGCTTGATATCGATAACCGGGGTGCCATCGAAGGCGTCTAGGCCGGAGACAGTGAGCACGTTGCCCTCCCTTTTCAGAAGCCTGACTGTGGTCTCGCCAATCGGGTTGGGCCGGTGGGGGGCACGGGTGGCAAAAAGCCCGACCAGCGGGAGCGCCGGGTCGTGTCTGGGGTGGACTTTCCGTGGCGGAGGCCCGGCATCCAGCCTGTTCATCCAGTAAAGGACGATGATGT
>CAZJGR010000060.1:0-8758 GCA_964545815.1 uncultured Dehalococcoidaceae bacterium
GTTACCGTTTTCAAACTGTTGCAGAGCGGCGGCGGTGGTGCCACCGGGTGAGGTTACCAGATGGCGCAATTCCGCCGGTGATTTCCCGGACTTCTTCAGCAGTTGTCCGGAACCGAGCATGGTCTGCAGCACCAGTTGCTGTGCTTTATCCTCGGAAAGCCCGATGCGGACCGCAGCTTCAGTGAGGCACTCGACAAAGAGGAAAAAATAGGCCGGTCCGCTTCCGCTCACCGCGGTAGCCATATCCAGGCAGCCCTCATCGGTCACCAGGATTTCCTGGCCCATGGTGCTCAGGATAGCCCTGGCCTGTTCTTTCTGCGTTTCGGTCACCTCCGGCGTGGTGGTCCAGACGCTGATTCCTTCACCAATCTGGGCGGGTGTGTTGGGCATCACCCGGACCACCTGGCGGTGGTCAAGGCCTTTACATAATGTGGCAATTCTGGCGCCGGCGATGATGGAGAGAACAAACTGGCCCGACTTAATCCGGCCCCTCAGTTCGGGCATTACCTCGGGCAGGTTCTGTGGTTTAATGGCCAGAATTATGATATCGCCCCTGGCCGCGGCATCGCCATTGCTCTCGGTAACGGATACCTGGTAGGTCTGCTTCAGGTGCTGGCGGCGTTCGCTCTTGGCGTCACTGACCCAGATGGTCTTTCGGGTGCTCAGGCCACGGTTCAAAACCGCGGCCAGCATTGCCTCCCCCATCGCCCCGCCGCCGATGAAGGCTATCTTCATAGTATCCATCACTATCTGCGCTTACTGCACGACGTAGTTTATCAGTCTGCCGGGAACATAAATTCTCTTCCGGACCTTCTTGCCTTTCAGGTAGGCGTTGGCCTTCGTGGCCTTCTCCTGAAGCATTTGCAAAAGCTCATCCTCGGTTATGGAGACCGGTACGGTAATGCGGTCGCGGAGCTTGCCGTTGACCTGGACCACCAGCGTTATCTCCTCATCTTTGGCCAGTGCCTCGTCCCATTGTGGCCAGGACTGGTTGTGGATGCTGTATGGACGCCCCGTCCTTTCCCAGAGCTCTTCGGTGAGGTGGGGGGCAGTGGGTGCCAGGAGCCGGAGCAGGATATCAATTGACTCTTCCCACGCCCGGGTGCTGACGGAGCCGGTCTCCTTCACTTTGGCCAGGTAGTTGGTGTACTCCATCAGCGCCGACAGCATGATGTTGAAGCGGAGTTTTTCTATGTCCTGAGTTACCTTTCGGATGGTCTGGTGGGTCAAGCGGGATAATTCTCTCTCCGCTTTCTTCATGCGGTCGGGCGTCGCCTTTTTATCAGCCTGATAGCCATCGAGTGCCAGCTGCCATATCCGGTTCAGCCAGCGGCTGATGCCGCTGATGCTGCTGTCGTTCCACTCGCCACCCTGCTCCCAGGGTGCCAGAAACATGAGGTAGGCCCGGACTGTGTCTGCCCCCAGGTCGGATACGTACGCGTCCGGGGTAATCACATTGCCGCGCGATTTGCTCATCTTATGCTTCTGGGCAATGATGATGCCCTGGTTGAAGAGGCGAGTGAACGGCTCATCGAAGTTGACCAGTCCCATGTCGCGCAGCGCCTTGATGAAGAAGCGGGAATAGAAGAGATGCATCACCGCGTGCTCCGCCCCCCCGGTATAGAGGTCAACCGGCATCCAGAACTTGATTTTCTTGTCGTCAAAGGGGAAATCATTGCGGTTGGGACTGGTATAGCGCAGGAAGTACCAGGAAGAGCACATAAAAGTATCCATGGTATCTGTCTCGCGCTTGCCCGGCCCACCACAGCGCGGGCAGGTGGTATTAACAAATTGCTCATGGTATTTCAGCGGCGATTCACCCGTAGGTCTGAACTCGGCGTCTTCGGGCAGGAGTACCGGCAGGTCTTCCTCGGGGACGGGGACAATGCCACATTTATCGCAGTAGACCATGGGTATGGGCGCACCCCAGTAACGCTGGCGCGAGATAAGCCAGTCCCGTAACCGGTAGCTGACCGTCCGCTTGCCCCAGCCCTTCTCCTCAAGAAAATCAGAGATAGCCTCAATGCCCTGCTTGCTGGGCAGCCCGTTGAACTGGCCGGAGTTAACCAGGGTTCCCTCCTCTATGTGGGCCTCTTCCAGCTCTTCACCCTGCCAGCCCGGCGGTGCCACCACCACGCGTATCGGGATATGGTATTTTTTGGCGAAGAGGAAATCGCGCTCATCATGGGCTGGCACGCCCATCACCACTCCCGTGCCATAGCTCAAAAGCACGTAGTCGGCAATCCAGATGGGAACCTTTTCCCCGTTGAGGCGGTTGGTGCAATATGACCCGATAAAGACACCGTCCTTTTCTTTCTCGGTGGACAGCCTTTCTATCTCGCTTAACCGCCTTGACCTTTCAATGTAGGCCTGAACCTCAGCTTTTCTTTCCGGTGTGGTCAGCACCGAAACCAGCGGGTGCTCGGGCGCGAACACCATGAAGGTAACGCCAAAGGTGGTATCGGGACGGGTGGTAAATACCCTTATCTCTTTCTCCGCGGTGCCGGGGTGTTTCAGGGCGAAGGATATCTCCGTTCCCTCACTCCGGCCAATCCAGTTGCGCTGCATGGTTTGAATGCGCTCCGGCCACTCAATGCCGTCAAAGTTCATCAGCTCATCGGCATACTTGGTGATGCGGAAGAACCACTGCTCAAGGTCGCGACGGGTAACGGCGGTGCTGCAGCGCTCACAGAAGCCGCTGTCCAGCACCTGCTCATTGGCGAGCACTGTCTGGCACTTGGGGCACCAGTTCACCGGCGCCTTGCCCCGATAGGCCAGGCCGGCCTGGTAAAGCTTCAGGAAAAACCATTCCGTCCATCTGTAATATTCGGGTAGGCAGGTGACCACCTCCCGGCTCCAGTCGTAGATGGCGCCGATGCTCCGCAGCTGGCGGCGCATGTTCTTAACATTCTGCATCGTCCAGGTGAAAGGGTGGATGCCACGCTGGATGGCAGCGTTCTCGGCGGGGAGACCGAAGGCATCAAAGCCCATCGGGTGCAGCACGTTATAGCCCTGCATCCGCTTGAAGCGGGCGTGGACATCTGATGGCGCCATGGCATACCAGTGCCCGATGTGAAGGTCTCCAGACGTGTAGGGAAACATGGTCAGCGCGTAGTATTTTGGTCTGGGGTCATCATCGCTGACCTGGTAGAGCCTGTCCTTATCCCAGCGCTGCTGCCATTTTGGCTCGATTTCCTGAGGGTTGTACCGGTCTATCATAGTCCTCCGTTGCCAGAACGCTCACCAGATGCCTGAATACATTATGAATAAGTCAAAGAAGGGAGATATTGTGAAAAGAGGGGTGTAAACCCCTCTTAAAATGTATCCCTTCCATCTGATTCATCACCTAAGTCTAGCTCAATTGGCCGAGGCTCGTCAACAAGCTGAGCTTGGCGCAGCCTGGGAGTTTCAAAAGCAGAGAGACTGGACGCTCGTTCAGTAGCTATCCAGTCTCTCTTATATTTTCGACGTCGAAATTTAAGATTGGTTTAGGCTTTGCCAATTCGGAACATCTTGGTGCGGCAGACAGGGCATACTCCCTGGGTGGCCGGCTTGCCGTTCTTCATCCTGATTGGCCTGGCGTCTCTCATTTCCCTTTTGGCGCGGCACTTAACACAATATGCCTGCATGATTTCCCTCCTTTAAGTTTATTTAGGATTATTAGCAAGGATAAACTATTCCTTCCACGTTGTCAATAGCCGTAACGGTCAAAAAGGTATGAATTTGAGTGTCACCTGGGGAAAAACCCTGTAGACTGGCCTTATTTCTTACCCAACCTCTGTCCTTTAGTCCTGTGCTTGTCCGCAGCCAGCTTGTTGTGTCAAATGCAAACATTGCTCGTTACCTGAAACATCAACTATAATTAATCAATTCGGGGTTAAAAGTGGCACTGAAAATCATAGATGACAGTCAGGGCGACTTCTGGAACTACACGGTCAGGTTTAAAAAACCATTCCTTGGTTAACGAAAGGACTAAAGCATTGCGGTCCCCTTGGCAGTTTACCGACAGGCTATTTTACGGGTGGGTGGTGGTGGCTGTCTTTCTGGTAATTGGCATCACGCTTTACGGCATACACTTCTCTTTTGGCGTGTTTTTCAAATCAATTGAGGCTGAATTTAACCTTACCCGGGCGGCAACCTCGGCCATACTTTCGGCCAACCTGCTGCTGGCTGGTCCGTGCTCTTTATTTGCCGGTTGGGCTTTTGACCGTTATGGGCCGAGACGTGTGGTTATGCTCATGGGTATCTTCACCGGCCTGAGCCTGGTGCTGACCAGTCTGACCAGCGCGCGCTGGCAACTATTCATCACCTACAGCCTGCTGCTGGCCATGGGCACCGGCCCCCTTTACGTGGTGCTGATGTCGGCCGTCTCTCGATGGTTTGACCGGAAGAGGGGGCTGGCGCTGGGTCTCTCCAGTCTGGGGATAGGGCTGGGAACAATGGTCATGGCACCTTTTGCCACCTATCTCATCACCAATTACAGCTGGCATACCGCCTATCTGGTGATAGGGCTGATTGCCTGGGCAGTCGTGGTGCCTTTAACCAGGTTTTTAAAGAGGGACCCCCGTGAGGTTGGTGCTCTGCCTGATGGAGTAAAAATTGGCCACCTTGAGCCACCGGTTGAAACAGAGACTTCACCCCTGGCTCAGCACCCTCTCTTATCCATTGTTCACAATCATAATTTCTGGATTTTTGCCTCTATCTGGTTCTTATTTGCGGGCTGTATGTTTCTCATATTTACCCACCTTGTGCCCCATATCACTGACCTGGGCTTTTCCCCACTGGAGGCAGCAACCGTGCTCAGCATCATTGGTGTCGCTTCTCTTCCGGGCCGATTGTTGATGGGCATTGCTTCCGATAGAATAGGGCGGAAGCTAACCCCCGTTATCAGCACGCTGGTGCTGGCGGTGGCTATATCGTGGCTGGTCTGGGCACAAAGCTTGTGGAGCCTGTATTTCTTTGCCGTTATTTACGGCTTCTTTTACAGCGGTTTTGGCACCAGTGGTGGCGCATTGATAAGCGATACTTTTCGCGTGAAAAATATCGGCACCGTGTTTGGTTTGCTGGAAGTCGGCTTTGGCAGCGGGGCAGCGCTTGGGGCAGCGATGGGGGGCTATGTCTTTGATGTCAGGGGCAGCTATACGGTAGCTTTTATCATTGGTGCTCTGGCTATGCTGGTGGCCACTCTGCTGTTTGCCATGGTGCGACGGGGAGCGACTGTGTTGCATCATCAATAGCTGCAGGTTTTTATGGTATTAGACAAGTTTAAGGACAAGATATTTTACGGGTGGGTGGTGGTGGCCACATTCGGTATCACCGGTACCGCCATCTGGGGGATTCGCTTTTCCTTTGGCGTTTTCTTTAAATCACTGGAGAGCGAGTTCGCCCTGAGCCGGGCAGCTACGTCGGCCATCTTTTCCACGCTGATGGTGCTGGGAGGTATCTTCACCATTCTGGGCGGCTGGGCCCTGGACCGCTTCGGCCCCAGGGTAGTCTTCCTCCTGATGGGCATCTGCACCGGCCTCAGCCTGCTGCTCACCGGACAGACCAGCGCCCTCTGGCAGATATTCTTTACCTACAGTCTGCTGCTGGCGATGGGAACCAGTGCTATCTACGTCGCGGTGATGTCAACCGTCTCACGGTGGTTTAATAAGAAACGCGGCTTGGCTCTGGGCATAGCCAGCATTGGTGCCGGCATGGGCCCGCTGGTGATGGCTCCATTTGCCACCTATCTGATTTCCACCTTCGATTGGCGGACGGCGTTCATCATCATGGGTGCCATTGCCTGGGTGGTGGTGGTCCCGTTATCCTGGATTCTCAAGCGAGACCCTCAGGAGATTGGCCTGTTGCCCGACGGAGAAAAGTTCTCCGCAAGTACCGTCCTGGAGCAGCCGCCGGTCATAGCGGCGGACTATCTCTCCCCGTGGCAGGCGTTGCGAACCAGGAGCTTCTGGCTGGTGGTCGGCATCTTTTTCTTCTATGCGGTAAATATATTTATCATCCTGACGCACCTGGTGCCACATATCACGGACCTCGGGTTTTCCGAGGTGGAAGCAGCTACCGTTATCAGCGTGGCCGGTGGGGCGACGCTTGTCGGCAGGGTGTTGTTTGGCATAGCATCAGACAGGCTGGGGAAGAAAGAGGCGGCGGTGGTCGGCACCCTGCTTCATGTCATCGCCCTGCTGTGGCTGCTCTGGTCACGGGAGATGTGGATGTTCTATCTCTTTGCCATCGTTTTCGGGCTGGCCTGGGGGGGTACTGGTCCAGTCATGGCGGTGATAATCGGGGAAACCTTTGGCCTGGGCAGGATGGGGGTCATTCTGGGCATACTCGATGCTGGTTTTAACACCGGGGCGGCCGTGGGTCCGGTTATCGGCGGCATCATTTTTGACCTGAAACAGAGCTATTTTCTGGCGTTCTGGCTGGGGGTGGTGGTGATGCTGGTGGCGACCGTGCTCATTGTATTTATCAGGCGGGAGACGGGCCGGACTGCCGCCAGCCGATAATAAGGTCGTTAATAAACGAACATATAGGCAGCGAGCTGGGCCAGCCTCACCGCGTAGCCCGGGATGATGCCCAGCAGCAGCACACCAAGACAGCACAGGAACAGTGCCAGTCGCAAGGCTCCGGAGGAGGGCACTTTCTCTGCCGACGCTGCCTCGCCCAGCCACATCACCTTGACCACGCGCAGATAGTAGTATGCGGAGATGACGCTGTTGAGCACGGCGACTATCACCAGCCAGAGCAGGCCGTGGTGCACGGCGGCGTTGAAGATGTAGAACTTGGCCATGAAGCCCGCCGCCGGCGGCATGCCAATCAGCGAGATGAGGCAGAGCGTCAGTGCCAACGCCAGCAGCGGTGCCCGCTTCCCCATCCCCGAATAGTCAGCGATGAGGTCGCTTTCGACTTTGTTTGAGATGGCAATGATGGCGATAAAGGCGCCCATGTTGGTGAAGGCGTAGCTGGCGAGGAAGAAGAGGACACCGCTCTGCCCGAGGGTGCTCTCCGCGGAGGCCAACCCCATTGCTGCCAGCCCCACCATGAGGTAGCCAGCCTGGGCGATGCTGGAGTACCCGAGCATGCGCTTGATATTGACCTGGGGTATGGCCACGATGTTGCCGATGGTCATGCTGACCACGGCCAGCGCGGCAAATATCAACCCCCAGTTCAGGCTCAGCCAGGTGGGCAGGCCAAAGGCGGAGAAGAAGACGCGCAGGATAACGGCAAAGCCCGCCGCTTTGCTGGCCACCGACAGGTAGGCGGTTATGGGCGTGGGGGCCCCCTCGTAAACATCAGGCACCCACATCTGGAAGGGAACGGCGGCAATCTTGAAGCCAAACCCGGCGACCAGCAGCACGACACCCAGCAGCAGGCCGGGGCTGGCTAAGAGTGTCATCGGCGGCAGCGACTGGATAACCTGGGCAATCTCAGAAAGCTGCGTCTTGCCGGTGAAGCCGAAGACCAGCGCCATACCATAGAGCAGCACCGCCGAAGCAACGGCCCCCAGCAGCAGGTATTTCAACGACGCCTCCGTTGACTTCCTGTCTTTCAGGAAACCGACCAGGGCATAGAGGGAGATGCTGGTCAGTTCAAGAGCGATGTAGATGGCGATTAAATTGAGCGTAGCGGCCATCAGCATCATGCCCAGCGTCGCCAGGAGCACCAGGGCATAATATTCACCCTGGAAGCGCGAGAACTTGCTGACGTAGTCGGTGGAGGAGAGAATGACCAAAAAGGCGATGCCCAGGAAGAGCATCTTGAAGAAGAGGGAATAGCTGTCCACGGCCAGCATGTTGTTGAAGATGGCCGGGTAGCTGCCGCCCCACATAGCGATGGTGACACCGCCCGCGATAACGAGACCGGAAATGCTGACCTGTGCCAGCCACCGCTTCTGCTCAAGGAACAAATCGAGCAGGATGACGATGGCCGCGATGGCCAGCAGCGTTATCTCCGGTATGAACAGTGTCAGGTTCAATCTCTGCTCCTTGCCCTCATTTTAGCCACCTAACAGTCCTGCAACTGGCGCAATCCCGAGCTTGATAACATCGGTGAGAATGGCCGGATAGATGCCGACCAGCATGATTACCGCCAAAAAGGCGAACATATAGGCTCTCTCTAGGACATCAGCATCAGCCGTACCGTCGTACTGCTCCAACGGCGGTCCGTAGAAAACGCGCTGCAACATCCAGAGGATATAGCCGGCGGTGACCACCACGCCGAGCACGCCAAGCAGGGTGTAGACCTGGATTCCAGGCACTGCCGTGGACAAAAAACTGCCCACAAATACCAGGAACTCGGCGGCGAAGCCGCTGGTGCTCGGCAGCCCCAGAGAAGCCAGGCCACCCAGCGAGAAGACCACGGTTATTACCGGCACCTGACGTGCCAGGCCGCCAAATTTTCTCAGGTCACGTTCATGAGTGTTATGCATCACCAGCCCCACCATGGCGAAGAGAAGGCCGGTGACCAGGCCGTGGCTGAACATCTGAAGGGCGGCCCCGACCAGGCTCACCTTGCCGAGGGCAAAAATGCCCAGCAGTACATAGCCCATGTGGCTGATGCTGCTGTAGGCGATGAGCCGCTTGAAGTCGGTCTGACGCATGGTAACCGCAGCACCATAAAGCACACCGATGACCGCCAGTATGACCAGTATGATGGCATACTGTTGTGCCACCGGCGGGAACATGGTGACGCACAGTCGTATCATGCCGTAGCCGCCCATCTTGATGAGCACCCCGGCCAGCATGACGCTGACGGCGGT
>CAZJGR010000061.1:0-2943 GCA_964545815.1 uncultured Dehalococcoidaceae bacterium
CCGCTGGCTCTGGCCCATCCGTCAGCCATATAGACACCTGACTGCTCATGCCGCGTGTGATAGCACTTAATGCCGGCCCTGTCTAGGGCCACCTGAAGCTGCCAGACGTGACCACCATGGACACCGGCGTACCACTCCACACCTTCCTCTTTTAAAACCTTGGCTACTGCACCTACGACCTTAATGTCTGCCATTTTTACCTCCCTGATTGTTTGCTGCCATCAAATTTTACTAAATCTCATTGCTAATCACAAATTATAATACCTTTTCCGCCTCCCTACAATATTGTTTAGCACCAAGGTCAATTCTAAACGGCGGCATCATGTTATAATTTGGCTGCCATGAAGATACTCTATATTGTAACTGACAGTCTGGTATAATACATCTATTAAAAAGAGTTACAGGGAGGTACAGAATGAAAATTACCAAAATCAAGACATTCCTTGTCGATGCTAGCTGGAGAAACCTGGTCTTGGTGAAAGTTGAAACTGATGAGGGAGTTCACGGCTGGGGAGAGGCCAGCCTGGAAATGAATGAAGATATAGCCCCTGAAGCGGCGGTAAAAAGGATGTCAGATTATTTCATCGGTAAGGACCCTCGCTCCATCGAACTGCACTGGCATACCGTGTACCGCAATACCTGGTATCATCCGTGTTATGTTATAGAAAGCGCCCTCGCCGCTATCGAAATCGCTCTCTGGGATATACTGGGGAAAAGCCTCAATGCGCCGGTCTATCAGCTTCTTGGTGGTGCCTGCCGTTCCCGGGTAAGAGCCTATGCCAATGGCTGGTACTCAAAGGCCAAGAAAATAGAGGACTACGGGAAACTGGCTCAAAAGGCAGTTTCCTCTGGTTTCAAGCACATCAAAATTGACCCCTTCTGGCCCAGTGACCTCTATGGCGAACCAGATGAAATAGCCAGGCCAAAAGAGATTATTCGAACGGTGCGTGAAGCGGTGGGCCCGGATATACACATACTCGTTGAAGGTCATGGGCGCTTTACTGCCGACAGGGCTATCCAGATTGCTCATGCCCTTGAGGAGTATAATCCCTATTTCTTTGAAGACCCGGTACCTCCCGAAAATGTCGATGTTCTGGCCAAGGTAACCTCAACAATCCGCATACCGGTCTGTTCCGGAGAAAGGACATGTACACACTGGCAAGCCCGTGAAATAATAGAGAAAAATGCGGTATCAATCTTCCAGCCCGATGTTGTTCACATAGGCGGCATCTCGGAGACCAAGAAAGCGGCGGCCATGGCTTCCGCTCACTACATCCCGATATCCATCCATAACCCTAATGGTCCGGCGCAAACGGCCGCCAGCATTCATATCGGCGCCTCAACTCGTAATTTCTTATTTATAGAGTTTTTCTACCCGGATTTGCCGATATATGAGGCGATATTGAAAGAACCGCTATCGTTCTCAGGAGGTGCCTTTGATTTGCCAGGCAGGCCTGGTCTGGGGATTGACTTCGATGAGGACGCTCTGTTGAAACGGCCGGCGAAGAACTACCGTGGCGTGGCTGCATTGTATGATGCCGGTGTGGAGCCGGGTTCGGGGTCTGGATATTAGTTGGCTTGAGTTGACATAGGCCTATAGCCACCTTATAATTCCTGCGGTAATTTGAGAATAAGCCGGCGTCAGAATGGAGGACATACCATCATGGCTCATATAACGCATGTGCCGACCAAGCTTGTATTTGGTACCGGAAGTATAAACGAGTTGGGCAGGGAAGCCGGGCAATTGGGGGAAAAGGTGATGGTCGTTACCTACCCCGATATTCGCCGGGTCGGGTTACTGGATAAGATAATGGCCGACCTCAAGGCAAACAAACTGAAGGTATCGGTTTTTGAAAAGGTACAGCCAAACCCGCGCAGTTCAACCGTAGACGAAGGTGCCAGTCTGGTACGTAAAGAGAAAGTGGACTTGCTCATCGGTCTGGGTGGGGGAAGTGCCATGGATTCGGCCAAAGCGATAGCCGTTGCCAGCACCAAAGATGAGCCTTTTTGGCCGCGTGCGCTAGCCGGAATTAGCGAGAGCGAGGTCATGGACACGATTCCCTCAATTATTCAGGTACCGACTCTGGCCGGTACCGGCAGCGAGATGAACAATGCGGTGGTGATTACCAATTGGGAAGCCCGGGAAAAGAGGCCGATTACCAGCTCACTTATGGCCGCCAAAGTGGCCATCGTTGACCCGGAGCTAACACTTACGGTGCCTAAAAAACAGACGGCCCAGGGCGGGGTAGATATTTTCACTCATCTGGCGGAGCCATATGTCTTGCTGGAAAAAAGTGCCCCGGTGAACGATGGCATAAGGGAACATTTAATGAGGACGGTGGTCAAGTACCTGCCACAGGTACTGGTGAAACCGGACGATATTGAGGCGCGGACTCAGCTCTCCTGGGTAAGTACCATCGCCATGTGTCCTTTAAGCGCCCTGGGGGGCGGACGATATCGGGGCTATCACTGTCACAATATTGAGCATGGTGTGAGCGCACTGTATGATGTGGCCCATGCGGACGGTCTGGCGGCTCTAATGCCGACCTTCATGAGGCATATTTCCCCGGTTCGAAAGGAAAGAATAGAAACACTGGGTAAAAACGTCTTCGGTACCGCGGATGGCATACGGGCTACCGAAAAGTGGTTTGAGAGTGTGGGCATGAAGCTGAGGCTGCGTGACTTAGGCTGTAAGCTGGAAGATGCGGAAGAAGTGGCCGACATTGTGTTAAGAACATGCCCCTTCAGCTTGGAAGTATCTCCGCTTATCATAGATGCCAAGCAAATAATAGAGATGTATCGGCGCGCATACTAGATTACCCTCTTCTAGCGCGCCCATTTATCTCTAAAGGCATCAATTACTTTGGCGAAGTTATCCGAGCTGTGGATATGGGCATCTCTGATAACGAGAGCTAGCTCCAGAGCCAACCCCTTTACTTCCTC
>CAZJGR010000061.1:3043-8423 GCA_964545815.1 uncultured Dehalococcoidaceae bacterium
CTACTTGGTAAGTTTTTTCTGAAGGCCCTGGGACGCCTCAATAATGGCTGAATTTAGCAGCTCAGCTAATCGCAGGGCTTTGTTGGCGGTTTGTTCCACCTTACCAATCGCCTCAGCGGCAACCCGTGCCGCCTCATTA
This sequence comes from uncultured Dehalococcoidaceae bacterium, assembly GCA_964545815.1. Taxonomy (GTDB): domain Bacteria; phylum Chloroflexota; class Dehalococcoidia; order Dehalococcoidales; family RBG-16-60-22; genus E44-bin89. Next base: position 3,183 of record CAZJGR010000061.1, read on the forward strand.
GCTGCCTTTTCTCCAGCTCTACGCGCTTCATTGGCCGCGTCTCTGGCATTCTGTGCGGCCAGATTAGCTGCCTTTATGCTTTCCTCAATCTCATCAAGAATCCGAGGCAATGGTTGAGTCATTATTTTAGAGATTTCTTTCGGTGCTTGATTTGCTTTTTCTGGGGAGCCAGCATTTTGTTTCGCCATAAACTGTAACACCTCCTAGCGTGTAACCCTGTGTCTTCAACCGCACTCTTGGCGGTTTATTTTACTTGAAATAATCGGCCTTTTCTTGTGAACCAAAGACACAACTATGTTAAAGCTCTGGTCCAGCTTTAGCCTTATAAATCCAATTTATCTTCAAGTTAGTGCGCTACCGTGGCCAGGCAACTATGCCCAGGCTTATGGATACCGAAGAAATAACCATTGCCAGAATCATAACGGCAACAAAAACTATGAATTCCCAGGAAGAGAGAATCTTTCTCACCAATTCCCTTGGAATTGCTGCGGCGGCTTTGGCGGCGGCTTCTTCGCCCGCTTTCTTAGCTTCCTCCGCAGCTTCTCTGGCCGCTCTGGCAATCCGTTCTGCCCTGGCAGCCGCTTCCTCAGCTGCTTTCTTGGCCTCTTCAGCCCTGGCCGCAGCTTCAGCTCCGGCGGCCCTCATCGCCGCCTCGGCGGCTACTCTGGCCTCCTTGGCTGCTTTCTCAGCCGCTTTCTTGGCTTCCTCAGCCTTGGCGGCGGCTTCAGCTCCGGCGGCTTTCATGGCGGCCTCGGCTGCTTCTCTGGCCTGTCTGGCGGCCGCCTCGGCCCTCAATCCGGCTTCCTCAGCCGCTCTTTTGGCTTCTTCAGCCTTGGCGGCTGCTTCCTCTCCGGCGGCTTTCATGGCGGCCTCGGCTGCCTCTCTGGCCTGTCTGGCGGCTGCCTCGGCCCTGCGTCCGGCCTCCTCGGCGGCTACTCTGGCCTCCTTGGCTGCTTTCTCAGCGGCTCTCTTGGCCTCTTCAGCCTTGGCCGCTGCTTCCTCACCGGCGGCTTTCATGGCGGCCTCAGCCGCTTCTCTGGCGGCTTGGGATGCTTTGGTCGCGGCCTCAGCGGCGGCTTCAGCAGCTCTGGCCAGTTCCTCGGCTTTGCGTATTAACTGGTGTAAAGTCTGGGAGGCAGCCTCTATCGCCTCATCGCCAGCGGTATCAGCCTGCATCGCTTTCTTGCGCGTCTTGTCCGCGACATCAAAGCCTTTAGCGGCCGCTTCCTTGGCTTCGGTACCTGTTTCCGTAACTCTCTCGGCAACTACCCCCGATATTCTAGCGGCAGCGCCGATGGCGTCATCCCCAGCCCGAACTGCGGCTTCTGATTTCCAGGCGACCTCTCCCGCCGCCTGATAAGCGCTTTCCGCGGCTCGTTTTGCCTTTCTGCCGGCATCTTCCGCGGCCATAGCGGTCTCCGCGGTTGGGCTTTTCACTACCTTGGTGGCCACTGCCCTAGCTTCTTTGGCACTACTGTCCGCCAGCCGTCCCGCTGCTTCCGCAGTTTCGATTGCTTCGGTAACCGCCTGCTCTGCCATTCGGGCGATTTCCTCAGCTCTCACCGCGGCTTCTTCGGCGGCCCTGATGGCAGCCGCTGCGGCTTCCCTGGCGGCTAGGTCAATTTCTTCGGCCTTCCGAGTAGCCTCCTCAGCGGCGTCCTTAGCGCCCCTTGCGGTCTCTTCAGCTCTGAGAGCGGCTTCTTCGGCTCGTTCGGCAGCAGCTTCAGCGGCCCTGGTGGCCGCATCGGCCGCTTCTCGAGCTGCGGCGCTTGCTTCTTCGGCTCTCCTTGTTGCCTCATCGGCTGCTTTGATAGCAGTCTCGGCTGCTTCCCTTGCCGTTCTGCCGGCTTCCTCGGCCGCACGAATTGCCGAGTCTCCGGCTTCCTTGGCGGCCTTGGCGGCCTGCTCAGCTTTTCTCGCCGCATCCAGAGCCGCTGCCTTGGAGGCCTTGGTCGCGGCTTCGGCGGCTTCTCTGGCGGCAGCACTTGCCGCCTCAGCCCTCTTGGCCGCCTGTTCTGCGGCTAGTTTGAATGTTTGAGCTGCTTCTTTAGCTCCCCTATCGGCCTGCTCCGCTTTCCTGGCGGCCGCTTCCGCAGCTTCTCTGGCGGCATTGGCCGTTTCCTCAGCTTTAGCGGCGGCCTCAGCGGCGGCCCGGGTGGCGCTCTCGGCGGCGGTCTCACCTGCCTTGCGAGCCTCTACTGCCCTTCTCGCTGCTTCCTGCGATGCCTTGGTAGCTGCCCCGGCCGCCTGTCGGGCTTCCCTGGCGGCTTCCTCAGCTCTCCTTGCCGCCTCGGCCGCGGCCCTGATGTTATCATCCATCTCGTCAAGAATCTGGGGCAGAGGCTTCATCATTATTTTGGGGGCTTCCTCTGGGTTCATCGGTTCCGGCTTCCTTTTATTTTCACTAGCCATTTTTGGACTCCTTCTATATGATTGATTATGAATTTTTTGCGTTTTGTAAAGCGGGTGATTTTAAGCCTGCTTTGGCCACTTTGTTGTTACCTGACCATACCATCATCTACCTGTTGGCTGTTACTAGCATAATATAACATAACAAGGGAAAAAAGTCATACTTAATAAAGCATGAAAAGATATCAGCTATTTATTATATAACAAGGAAAAAACTCATGCTTAATAAAGCATGAAAGGATATCAGCTATTTATTATATAACAATGTGATTGTTTGTCAAGTCAAAAATATTGCTTTCCAAAATAAAAAAGTTAGGCTGGCATTTTGGGGATAGATTTACATATGCAGAACCTTGCTCAGAAATAGTCTGGTACGCTCGTTCGTGGAGGCGAAGAACTTATCCGGTGTGGCTTCGTCAATAATCTGGCCTTCATCCATGAGAATCATGCGGTCGGCGGCGGCACGGGCAAACCCCATCTCATGCGAGACGACAACCATGGTCATCCCTTCCTTGGCCAGGGCCAGCATCACATCCAATACCTCTTTAATCATCTCGGGGTCGAGGGCGCTGGTCGGTTCATCGAAGAGCATGATTTTGGGATTCATGGCTAAAGCCCGGGCAATGGCCACTCGCTGCTGCTGCCCGCCGGAAAGCTGGATGGGGTAAGCCTGGGCCTTTTCCGGAATGCCCACTTTGGTTAAAAGCTCAAGGGCATTTTTTTCCGATTCAGCCCGGCGCCGTTTGCGCACCACGCGTTGTGCCAGTGTCAGGTTCTCCATGGCCGTAAGGTGGGCAAATAAATTAAAGGACTGGAACACCATACCGACTTCTCGGCGGACGGCATTGATATTCCGGGCACTGTCCAGGGGAATATTATCCACCAGAATTTTACCGGCATCGTATTCTTCAAGGCGATTAATGCAGCGCAGTAAGGTGGACTTACCCGAGCCTGATGGACCGATAATCACCACTACCTCACCCTTATGCACATCCAGGCTTACCCCGCGCAGGGCATGAACTTTACCGAAGTGTTTATGAATGTTCTCGATATGAATAATTGGTTCCATAATGTCTATCTTTCAAAGCGGGTTTTTTTCTCAATCCAGGCCACGCCACGAGCTGAGAGCAAGGTCATCACCAGATATAATAAGGCGACCATTGTCCACACCTCGATGGGGTTGAAGTGCACAGCCATGAATTCCCGCCCCCGGCGGGTCAAATCGGCCACCGCCACCACACTCACCAGGGATGAATCTTTGAGCAGAGCGATAAACTCATTGCCCACCGGCGGCAGAACCACACGTACGGCTTGTGGCAGAATCACGTGACGCATGGCCTGGAAATGCGTCATTCCCAGGCTGCGGGCAGCTTCCATCTGGCCCTTGGGAATGCTCTGAATGCCGGCCCGGTAAATCTCGCTCATATAGGCCCCATAGCAGACCGCTAGGCCGGCGATGGCGGTAAAAAGCGGGTTGGCCTGATAGTCAGCCAGGAATGAAAAATTGAGCCATTCACCAACCTGCTGGGCCATTACCGGGAAGGCAAAATACCACCATATCAACTGCACCAGGAGAGGGATACCCCGGACTATTTCAACGTAAACGGTGGCCACACCATGAATAAAAGGGTTCCGTGAGAGTCGACCCAGGCCTCCAATCAGGCCGACCACTAAAAGCAGTACGAACGCCATAGCGGTGATAGAAGCGGTTATGGCGATGCCATCACATACAAAGAGCAGGATATTCCGGAAGGGTTCGGCTTTTACCGTAACTAAGATGACCGTCAGGGCAATAACCAGAACCACCAGACCCCACCAGGGGTCAATGCGGGCGATGGTCTCAGCGCCAGGAAGGTAAGCTAATTTACTGCCGCTGGGTCTGAGTTTCGGCTGTTCGTTCACAGAACTCCTCGAAACAGCTTGGCTAGGCCCACTCACCGGTGTTTTGGCAAGTGTGAGCTCAGTTATTTACTGGCTCGAAAGCCATTTTTCGACCAGTGTTTCAATCAGCCCTTCGTCTTTGACCGCTTTCAAGCCGGCGTTGATTTTGGTCAGTAAATCTCCTTTGGTCTTGCAGACGGCAATCCCGTAGTTTTCGTCGGTGAACACCTCACCCACTGTTTTAAGCTTGTCCGGGTACTTGCCCACATATCCCAGGGCTAACGGGTTATCGGCAACTACGGCATCTATTTGCCCGTTCATTAAGTCCTGGAAAGCCAGACCGATATCATCGTATGTCTTGAGAGTTGCCCCCCCGATCTTTTCCACCTCAAAGGAGCCAGTTGTACCGATTTGAGCCCCGGCCACCTTACCAGATAGGTCATGCTTGCTGGCAATATCGGTGTTGTTGATTTGCACGGTAACGATTTGACCTGCAAAGAAGTAAGGGTCTGAGAAAAGGAACTGTTTCTTGCGCTCCTCGGTTATCGTCATGGCGGAGATAGCGGCGTCGTACTGGCACTGTGCTATCCCGGCCAGAAGCGGGTCCCAGGCCACGTTAACAAACTCAATGTCGAGGCCTGCTTTCTCGGCAATGGCAGTCATCAGGTCAATATCAAACCCTTCAATCTGTTTAGTCTGCTCATTGACCGACTCGAAGGGTGGCCAGGTGGCATCGGTCGCGATAACGACCTTCTCTGCTTTGGGGGCGCAGCCGGTCAGCACCAGGCCGCACAGCGCCAGCACAATCAAGAAATACCAGAGATAATGCTTCATCTTGCTTTCCTCCATATTTTTATAATTTTGGTGGAAGTCTAACACATTTGGGACAAGCTGTCTATACTTCCACCTCATGAATTCGTTGCTGACCATTTCTAACACTATGGTGCTTCT
>CAZJGR010000062.1:0-7969 GCA_964545815.1 uncultured Dehalococcoidaceae bacterium
AGCTCAGCGGACAGAGCATCGGTCTTCGGAACCGAGGGTCGTGGGTTCGAATCCCACTAGGCGCGTATCTTGACCGCTATTATTTACCGACATTAAGTCGACGTCCTGAACGTAAATCACGCCCAGTGATTTGCCAATACTTTTTCCCCTCATCAATCAGCAACGTGGTCAACTGGTCAAAGCGCTCAGCGGCCGCCTGTTCCTGAGACTATTATACAGCAACGCTACTTTAAAAGTGATACAATTATCCAGTTGGAGGGTTAATATATGAGGTACGAAGAAAAGACGGGCAGGAAAGTCCGCACTCAAGAATTCAATCCCTTTACCATGCTGCAGCAAAAAATTGGCAGCATCTGTCAGCGCATGAATATAGAAGAGGGCATCTGTCAACGACTCCAGCTATGCAAGCGAGAGCTGATTGTGCATTTCCCCGTAAAAATGGATGACAGGACAATCAGAGTATTCACCGGTTATCGGATTCAGCACAATGACTTCCGAGGGCCAGCCAAAGGAGGCATCAGGTATCATCCAGATGTCACCCTTGATGACACCAGGGCTCTAGCGGCATTGATGACACTTAAAAATGCCGTGGTGAACATTCCCTACGGGGGCTCTAAGGGTGGCGTAGTCTGTGACCCCAAGTTGCTATCCCAAGAAGAACTGGAGAGACTGACCCGACGTTACGCCAGTGAGATATCGCTCTTGATTGGCCCAGAAAGTGACATACCTGCGCCTGATATTGGCACCAACCCTCAGATTATGGCCTGGATTATGGATACTTACAGCATGAATAAAGGTTATTCCGTGCTCGGCGTGGTCACGGGCAAGCCTATTGAGATTGGCGGGAGCAAAGGGAGACTAGAGGCGACCGGAAGAGGATGTATGATTTGTGCTCAGCTGGCATGCCAGCATCTGGGCATAAAATTAGGCGAGGCTAAGATAGCCATCCAGGGCTTTGGTAATGTTGGCAGCACGGCCGCCAAGCTATTGGCTAAAACAGGCAGTCTCATCATCAGCGTAAGTGACTCCAGGGGCGGTACATATAATCCGGATGGTCTTGACATTGAGGAAGTCCTTCGCCACAAGAAGGAAACGGGCGCCGTCAGCAACTTCAGGAATGGCGAAAACATATCCAATGCCGAGCTCTTAGCCCTGGAATGCGATATATTAGTACCCGCCGCTTATGAGAATCAATTACACAGAGGTAATGCCTCCTCAGTAAAGGCAAAGCTGATTGTAGAAGGTGCCAACGGGCCAACCACTACTGAAGGAGCTGATATTCTCCGTGAAAAGGGGGTATTTATTGTACCTGACATCTTGGCCAATGCTGGTGGGGCAGTGGTATCATATTTTGAGTGGGTTCAAGGCCTGCAGTCCTTCTTCTGGAGTGAGGAGGAAGTCAATCGACAGCTGGAAGTGGTTATGAATAATGCCTTCCACGAAGTTTTTGAAGTAAGCCAGCGGGAAAAGGTTGATATGAGAGATGCCGCCTATATATTGGCCATAGACCGCCTAGTGAAGGCCATGAAGATAAGAGGATTGTACCCATAAAGGAGGTGTACAAGGTGGATATATTTGATCTCTCCGGGAAAGTAGCCATAGTAACCGGTGGCAACCAGGGAATCGGTCTGGCTATCTCGCGCGGCCTGGCCAAAGCCGGCGCCACAGTCATCATCGCCAACCGCCGGGCAGAGGAAGGGAAAAAAGCAGCCGAATCCCTGAAGAAAGAAGGCCTGAAGGTGACCTCCATCCCCACGGACGTCAGCAACGAGTCTTCAATAGCGGCCCTGGTCTCAAAGGTAATAGCAAATTATGGGAAAATAGATATTCTGGTCAATAATGCCGGGGTGATAGTCCGGAAACCGGCGGAGGAGACCAGCCGGGAAGACTGGGACCATATCATGAACACCAACCTCAAGGGCGTATTCTTCTGCTGCCAGCTCGTGGGGCGGGAGATGATAAAGCAGAAAAAGGGCAAGATAATCAATATCTCCTCCGACGCCAGCCAGAGAGCCACGCCAGAACGTTCCGTTTATGCGGTGTCCAAAGCCGGGGTCTCCCACCTGACCCGATGCCTGGCCCTGGAATGGGCAAAACATAATATCAACGTCAATGCCATAGGGCCCGGACCGACCCTCACTCCTCTGAACCAGAAATATTACGAGGCAAAACCGGAGAGGTTACAGCAGACCGTACAGTCCATCCCCATGGGCAGGATGGGCGACACCTCAGACTACATGGGCGCCGCCGTTTTCCTCGCTTCGGAAGCCTCCAATTTTATGACCGGACAGACGTTGCTTATTGAGGGTGGCTCCACCATCTGGTGATAATGATTGAGATATAATTTAAAATAATTCGGATTCAAAGGGGGGTGTCATATGGCTGATTATAAGGCTTTAAAGGGAAAGGTGCAGGAATTAGCCAATAAAACTTGGGATGAGGGGGCCATCAAGGCCTGGTTCAACAAGCTCGATGAAGAAGGTATCCCCAGAAAGACCCTGCGGCGCAGGACAGTAATCGCCCACAAAGCGGAAATCCTGGACCGCGTCCAGCGAAAAGGCGAGGAAGGTGAATATTTAAGCCACAGCTGAGCCAAGGGTGTGGCTCTTCCCGTGATGGAGGAGTTCGGTCTGGGGAATATGGATATCATCAAAGGCCTTTCCCCCTTTCCCGGCTTTGGTTCCACCGGCAGAATCTGCGGGGCCGTATCCGGAGGTCTGATTGCCCTCGGGCTCTATTTTGGCAGCCGGGACATGACCGACTATGAAGGCATCAGCGCCGCCATGAATGCCGCCCGCAAGTTTCTGCCCCGCTTTGAAGAAGTGCTCGGCTCACTGCAGTGCGCTGAAATACAGGAGGATGTGGTTTTCGGCCGCTTTATGGACGCCCGAGCCAGCGCAGAGAACAGGAAAGCATTTATCGAAGCCAAAGGGTACGCAAAGTGTGCCCTGCCTACAGGGATAGGTGCCCGGCTGGCGGCAGAAGTCATCATTGAGAGCATGGAACAGGGGTGAGTGACGCCTTTAAGCGCAGAAGAAATAATGGTCAGCCAGGGCGCGGCCATTAACCGGGATGGGTGGTCAGCCGGCGTCTCAGCGCCCAGTATTCGTCCCACATTTCCTGAGGTAGCCGGTCGCCGAACTGATTGAAGAATTTCTCCACCCCGTCCAGGTCCTCATTCCATTCGTCCGGGGAGATTGCCGACAGGCTTTCCAGGACGCTGGTGGTGAGTTTAAGACCATCCATATCAATGGACTCAGGTGTCGGCACGTAGCCAATAGGTGTTTCTCTGGCGTCAGCCTCGCCGTGACAGCGCCTGATAATCCAGTCCAGGACGCGCAAGTTTTCCCCAAAGCCGGGCCATAAGAACCGGCCCCGTTCATCGGTGCGGAACCAGTTCACATGGAATAGCTGCGGCGGGTTCGCAAGCTTTTTCCCCACCTCCAGCTGGTGGCCGAAATAGTCACCCATGTTGTAGCCACAGAAGGGCAGCATCGCCATGGGGTCGCGCCGTACCTCGCCAAGCTTGCCGTACTGGGCAGCGGTGCGCTCCGACGCCATGGTTGCGCCCACAAAAACGCCGTGCTGCCAGTTAAATGATTGATAGACCAGTGGCGCCAGATGAGCCCGACGTCCGCCAACAATGATGGCTGAAATCGGCACCCCCTCGGGGTCCTGCCAGTTTGGCGCGATGCTCGGACATTGGGCCGCCGGGGCGGTAAAACGGCTGTTCGGATTGGCCCCCGGAATCACCTTGCCTTCTTCATCGGTCATACCGGGACGCCAGTAATTCCCCTTCCAGTCACGTCCTTCCGGAGGTGGGTCGCCATCGCCATCTTCCCACCATACGGTCAGGTCTGGCTTCAGAACAACGTTGGTATAAATCGTATTCTTCTGAATGGTGGCCATGGCGTTGAAGTTGGTCTTCCAGTTGGTGCCGGGGGCAACGCCAAAGAAGCCAGACTCCGGGTTTATTGCCCACAGGCGTCCGTCTTCCTTAATGCGCATCCAGGCGATGTCATCGCCAACGGTGACCACCTTGTAACCTTTGGCCTTCATGGCCTCCGGCGGCACCAGCATGGCCAGATTGGTCTTGCCACAGGCGCTGGGGAATGCCCCGGCGACGTAGGTCATCCTGCCCTGGGGGTCCTCAATGCCCACGATGAGCATGTGCTCGGCCAGCCAGCCTTCCTGCCAGCCCAGGTAGCTGGCGATGCGCAGCGCCAGGCACTTCTTCCCCAGCAAAACGTTGCCGCCATAGCCGCTGCCCACGCTCCAGATGGTGTTATACTCAGGGAAATGCAGGATTAAGCGCTTATTCATATCCAGCTCTGCCTTGCCATGCAGGCCTTTGGTGAACTCACCATTATCACCAAGCGCCTCAAGGACTGTCTTGCCCATGCGCGTCATGATACGCATGTTCAGCACCACATAGATGCTGTCGGTGAGCTCGACGCCGATCTTGCTGAAGGGCGAGCCAACGGGGCCCATGGAAAAAGGAATTACGTACATGGTGCGTCCTCTCATCGAACCGCGGAAAATGTCTCCGGCCTTGGTATAAGCCTCATCGGGGCTCATCCAGTTATTGTTCGGACCGGCGTCTTCCTTGCGGCTGGTGCATATATAGGTCAGGTGCTCGGTACGGGCAACATCATCCCATGCGGTACGGTGATAAACACAGCCGGGAAGCTTTTCCTGATTGAGCTGGAGCAACTCTCCGGTGGAGAAAGCCTCTTGCTCCAGGCGCTCCTTCTCCCCTTCCGAGCCATCGCACCAGGCAACCCGGTCGGGCCGACAGAGCTCAACACATTCATCAACCCATTTTGAAAGTTCTTTATGATTCGTCGGCGGCAAACCTATCACCTCGTATCATTCATTTCCTTGTTTCTGGGTACAGTTATATCTCCAGAGTACGGGCTTCCGCCCTATTGGGAACTATTGCCGCATCAAGAGCGTGTAAAATATAAATTGGGTATATTATACCACATGTCTTATCGGCATGACTAAACCCTTAACGGCAATTATACGCCTTGAATTTGCCGCTCTATTAATTACCATAAGGCACGTGGTATAATTTTTATTAAGTTGACCGTCTATGATTCGTAAGTGCCGGGCCAGTGATGCCCAGAGAATGCACTTTATCATCAATAAAGCGGCCGAAGCGTATGAAGGCGTTATTCCGGCCGACTGCTACCAGCAGCCCTATATGCCAATGGACGAGTTAACCGCGGAAATGGAAAGAGTCGCCTTCTTCGGCTGGGAAGTTGAAGGAGAGCTGGTGGGTATCATGGGCCTGGAACCAATCCAAGATGTCACTCTCATCCGTCATGCGTATGTCCTGCCGGAGCACCAGCGGAAGGGTATTGCCAGCAAACTGCTGGACCATATCACGCGCCTGGTGAAGACACCCAGCTTGCTGGTGGGAACATGGGCAGATGCCAGCTGGTCGATTTCTTTTTACCAGAAACACGGATTTCGCTCGCTGCCGGATAAAGACCGGCTGCTGAAAAGATACTGGGACATTCCCCGGCGCCAGATTGAAACTTCCGTGGTGCTGGGCATAGACAACATACCGGCATGAAGGAGTCACCATGAACGTAAAATATCTTAATCGGCTGCTTCAGGCAACGGCTATCACCCTCGCCATGATTGCCGTATGCCAGGAACTGGAAAAGCCAAAGGAACAGCGGCTGTGGCACGGGAAGGTGGCTGGCTTTGTCCCGTATGACTTCAGGCGGCCCGCCTTGAAGCGCATCCGGGAAGCCTACTGGAACCCCTATGACAGCCGGATTGTGGTCCCCAGGGCATTCGGCATCGGCTGGGCCATCAATTTTTACGCGCTGCTCGAGCGTTTTAGGCTTATCGGGCAGAACCTTTCCGAAGAAGACTTCCTGATGCCCGGCGAGCGCATGAAAGAGGTCCTGACCCGCGCGCTTGAGGCTGAGTGAGCATTTTTTATTCCCGTTTTCGACCAATAATAGGGGGGTGAGTATATCTTTTGTCAGCTCAGGTTAATTTAGAGGCAGCCGCATTTGTTCAGGAAGAAATCAGGGCTTTGGTGCGCCACAGCCCGTTGAATCGCATGCCTGATTCGAGTGACGATTTCATCTTTGACCCGCCGCTGGTGCAGTTTGCCGATGGCGATGACCCCATTTTTACGGAATATAAAAAAATAATTGACCCCTCCCACCTCACCCCCCACGAAGCTCTGGCCATGGCCGGGGGGAAAAGCCCCGAAGACCTCCCGGCACGCCTGTCTGTCATCAGCTGGATACTGCCCATCACCGCTAAAACCAGGGAATCAAATCGACCACAAAAGACCGCACCTTCCCGCCCCTGGTCATACACCCGGTGGTACGGTGAGAAGTTCAACGAGGCGCTGAGGGCACACGTGGTCGAAGTCATCACAGAGAGAGGCTATCTTGCCACCGCACCAATGCTCCAGCCATACTTCAAGAGAATGGACAACTCTGCTGGCCCTTTTTCCAACTGGTCGGAACGGCACATCGCCTACGCCGCCGGGCTGGGCACCTTCAGCCTCTCCGACGGCTTCATCACCGAGCGGGGCATTGCCCACCGCTGTGGCAGCGTGGTCACCGATATGCCCCTCCCCGTCAGCCCCCGGACCGCAAAAACACCGTACTCCAACTGCTTATTTTATGTCAACAATAAGTGCCGGGCCTGCATTCCACGCTGCCCCGCCGGCGCCATCACGGAAAAGGGCCACGACAAGATAAAATGCCGCGACTACCAGCAAGATGACATCGGCTACGTCAGGCAGGAGTACGGGGTGAAGGTGCCGGGCTGCGGACTCTGCCAGACCAGAGTCCCCTGCGAGTTCAGAAACCCGGCGAGAAAATTAAAGGTTTGACCATCTTCCCCACACCCCGTCCTTGTAAATGCTCTCCAGTTTCACCGGTCTTAGCTCGTTGGCTAAATCATCATTGCGTCTGGTATAGACTTTGATATAATTTCCGGTGTAGCCTGACCAGACGCCGCCGGATTTTTTCTCCCACAGCACCGGCATGGTTCGGCCCAGAAAGCGCCGTTTGAACTCGCAGGCGCTTTCTTCCCCCAGGGCCAGCATCTTATTAATCCGCTCTCTCTTCACCGTTTCTGAAACCTGGTCCGGCATACCGGCTGCCTCCGTCCCCGGTCGCCGTGAGTAGGGAAAGACATGGATGCGGGCAAAGCCGATTTGCCGGCAGAAATCATAGCTTTCCTCAAATTCGGCCTCCGTCTCCCCTGGAAAGCCAGCGATGACATCGGTGGTGATGGCCACATCCGGCACCGCTTTTCTTATCGCAGCCACCGCTCGCCGGTAGTCAGCACACGTGTAGCGCCGCTTCATCCGCCCGAGCATGGAGTCGCTGCCGCTCTGCAAAGATAGGTGAAAATGCGGACACAATCGGCTGTCCTTCCCGAGCTCAAGCAGTTCGGTGGTTATTTCCTGAGGCTGCAGAGAAGACAACCTCAGCCTTACCACCCCGGTTTCGGCCAGGACGCGCTTCAACAGACCGGCCAAATTGACGCCATCGCTGTGGTAGGCGCCGATTTCGGTTCCGGTGAGCACCGCTTCTTTCACCCCATTCGCCACCCGATTTTCAACTTCCGCAATGACCTGTTCCACGGGCACGCTTTGCACCCGGCCCCGCACCAGGGGCACAATGCAGTAGCGACAGAAATTATTACACCCGTCCTGAATCTTTATAAAAGAGCGATTCCGACCATAATCAGGCGCACCATTACCGGCAAAAGATGAAGAAGCCGGACAGCCCAGCTCCGGCAAGCTCTCTGGCAGCCGTGCTTTCCGGTCATTGCCCAGGACGAGGTCAACACCATCTATCCTCGATAGCTCCTGCGGCGACCTTTCCGCATAGCAACCAATGGCTATCAGCCGGGCATGGCCATTCCGCCGGTGTGCCTGCCGGAGCAGGTTACGTGACTTGCGGTCAGCGATGTGGGTCAC
>CAZJGR010000063.1:0-7940 GCA_964545815.1 uncultured Dehalococcoidaceae bacterium
GGGGAGCACCAAACGCCTGGTGGTCGGGTCCAGAGTGGAAAAGAGCTTGTCCTCGGTAAATATGCCCGCCTGGCAGAGGGCATTAAGCAAGGTGCTCTTCCCGGAGTTGGTATAGCCCACTATTGATACCACCGGTATGCCGCTTTTAGAGCGCTTCTGACGATACAGAGCGCGGTGTCTCCTCACCTCTTCGAGATGCTCTTCCAGACGCTGGATTTTACGCCTGATGAGACGCCGGTCGGTCTCAAGCTGGGACTCCCCCGGGCCTCTCGTGCCGATGCCACCCCCCAGCCTTTCCAGATGGCGCCACTGCCCGGCAAGTCGGGGCAGAAGATACTGGTGTTGCGCCAGCTCAACCTGCAGCTGCCCTTCGCGGGTGCGGGCGCGCCGGGCAAATATGTCCAGAATCAGCGCCACGCGGTCGATAACCTTCACCTGCAGCGCCTCTTCCAGGTTGCGCTGCTGCCGCGGTGTCAACTCATCATCAAAAATAACGACGTCGTAACCGGTCGGCTCTTTCCGGGCGATTAACTCCTCCAGCTTTCCCTTGCCAACATAATGGGTGCTCGAAGGCGATGGCAGTTTCTGGATAACTCTGCCGACCACGCTGGCGCCAGCAGCGCCGGACAGCAGCGCCAGCTCATCAATTGATGCCTTGGCCGACCTCCTGCCCGTGGCTTCCCTTGGCTCCACCGCCACCAGCAAAGCCCGTTCCGGCGCGCTTTTGGTAAGAACTGTGCTCCGCGTAATATGCCTCTTTATGTCAACTTACTATTTTGCCACCTGCCGGCGTGTATTACGCCAGCCGGACAGCCGTGACAGCCCTTTCACCAGCAATGCGTCCGATATGGTCAGCGACAACCTCACATACCCTTCCCCGTGCCGGCCATACCCTACCCCGGGGGTAACCGCCACCCCCACCTGCTCCAGCAAGTCTGCGGTAAAGTCCATTGAATTGTAGCCTTCCGGGACTCTGGCCCAGATATAGAGACTGGCTTTCGGTGGCTTTGCCTTAAGCCCGATATTATTCAATACTTCTACTATCAGGTCGCGGCGCCTCTCGTAGACGGCATTGTGCTCCTCAATGCAGTCCTGGGGTCCGGTTAATGCCTCTATGGCCGCATACTGAATCGCCTGTGGAATCCCTGAGTCCAGATTCGATTTAAGCCTCATCAGGACGTTGACCATGTTGGCATTGCCAACGGCCATCCCGATGCGCCAGCCGGTCATATTGTAGCTTTTGGATAGCGAGTGGAATTCCACGCCAACATCCCTGGCCCCCTCTGCCTGCATGAAGCTCACCGGCTGATACCCGTCATAGGCGACCTCGGTATAAGGGCCGTCATGGCAAACCACCAGGTCGTGCTGCTTGGCAAACCTGACCGCACGGTTAAAAAATTCCAGGTCGGCGACGGCGGCGGTGGGATTATTGGGGTAATTGAGCCACAGAAGGCGGGCTCTGTCGAGAACATTCCGGGGAATGGAATCGAGGTCAGGCAGCCATTTGTTCTCCTCCCTGAGCGGCAGGTAATATGGCTCACCATCGGCCAGCATGGTGCTCACCGAGTAGACCGGGTATCCCGGGTCAGGCACCAGGGCGTAATCACCATGACCGATGAAACAGAAAGAAATATGGCCGATTCCTTCTTTGGACCCAATTAATGGCAAGACTTCTTTATCGGGGTCAAAGGAAACGCCAAAGCGCCTTTTATACCATTCGGCCACCGCCCGGCGCAGCTCAGGCAGACTGTCTGACTCCGGGTAGCGATGGTTCACCGGGTCGCGGGCTGCCTCACAGAGCCGGTCGATGATATGCTGCGGGGTCGGGATATCGGGGTCGCCGATGGCGAAACTGATAACCTCTTCGCCCTTGGCTTTTTTCTCGGCAATCTTACGGCTGATCTCAACGAACAGGTATGGTGGCAGTTTTTCCACACGTTTGGCTAATCTCATTTATTGACTCCTTAATCTGGCCATTCCCCGTGAAATACGGTCTCTGCCGGGCCGGTCATCAATACCTCACCCGCACCGTCCCATTCCAGTTGCAATGTGCCTCCCAGCAGCTTTATGTCGACTTTATCGCCAGCATAACCATGTAGTTGTGCAGCTACGGCCACGGCGCAGGCGCCGCTACCACACGCCAGCGTCTCCCCAGCACCACGCTCCCAGGTACGGACCTCTATTTCCCTTTTATTTAGCACACGGGCGACCTCGAAATTGGTACGCCGCGGGAAAATGGCCAAATGCTCAACCTTAGGCCCGATGCTTGCTAGTGGGAAATCGGCCACCGGCTTTTCCTGAAAATAGACGGCATGTGGATTTCCCATTGAGACAAGGTTGAGAAGCAGTTCCCTATTATCGATATTTACCGGGTAGCTCATCATAGACTTTATATAAACTATTTTCCCCCTGCCCGGCTTGATATTCACCGGGATATCGTCCGCGCCAAAGCTGGGGCGGCCCATACCGGCCTGAATACTGATGAGCCTGCCGTCTTTTTTATAAAGCCTGAGCTGTCTCACGCCAGCAATCGTCTCCACGGATATCCGGTCGGCACTGTCCCCTATCATCCCTTTATCATACACGTAGCGGGCCAGGCACCTGATGCCATTGCCGCAGGCTTCGGCCTCGGAACCGTCCGGGTCAAACATGCGCATGCGGAAATCAGCTTTCTTAGAAGGCAGAAGCAACAAAAGCCCATCGCTGCCAATGCCGAAGTGACGCTCGCACATGGCCAGCGCCAGCTTCGACCAGTCGCGCGGTTCATCGCTGGTTTCCACCAGAATAAAATCATTTCCGGTGCCCTGCAACTTGGTGAACTTCATCGGCCTTCACCCATCTACCAAAAGCGCCTCTTTACTGTCGCGCCTGTCTTCCAGAAACCGGGACACCAGCGCTTCTATCTCCGCCTCCTGAACCCGAGCCACGTCAAACCAGTGAATTCGCGCATCATCCCGCCGAAACCAGGCATACTGGTGACGGACAAATCTATGTGTCTCATACTTTATCTGCTGCACCGCCATCTCCAGGCTTAATTCGCCCTTGAGAAACATGGCTATCTGTTTGTAGCCAATGCTGGACAGGGCTGGTAAGTTAAAATCATACCCCATATTGACTAATTTTTCCACCTCGGCCACCAGACCCTGCCCTATCATCTCATCCACCCTATGGTCGATTCTCCGGTAAAGCTCCTTCCGCTCTGCGGTAAGGCCAATTATCAGCGTGCGGTAAGGCAGGGCCTTCTTACCCTGAAGCTGGGAGAGCGCCTTTTCCGTCTGGTGGTGCACCTCCAAAGCCCTTATCACCCTTCTTACGTTACGAGGGTCAATCCGCTGCGCTGCCAGCGGGTCAACTTTCATCAATTCCTGATAAAGGCTTTTATACCCAGCATCGGCAGCCTGTTTCTCCAGGCGACGTCTCAGCCTGGCATCCGGTTTTGCTTCTGGCAACTGCCACCCTTCCAGTACCGCTCGTACGTACAGCCCGCTGCCACCGACCAGGATAGGCAATTTATCGCGCTGCTGGATATCTTTGATGGCCTGGAAAGCCAGCGTCTGATACTGTGCCAGGCTGAAACCCTGATGAGGCTCGACAATGTCAATCAGGTGGTGTCGGACCTGGGCCTGCTCCTGCCGGCTGGGCTTGGCGGTGCCGATATCCATATGCCGGTAAACCTGCCGGCTGTCGGCGCTGACGATTTCGCCATCGAATGTCCGGGCCACATAGAGGCCCAGTCGGCTTTTGCCGACGCCGGTCGGGCCGACGATTGCAACCAGAGAGTTCATTTCCTGCGTTTAATTATAGATGTCTGATTGACGATGCTCAAAAATTCCTTGGCCTGAAGGCTCGCCCCGCCGACCAGCGCCCCGTCGATTTCGGGTTGCGGCATGAACTCGGCGGCGTTGGCCGAGTTAACACTGCCGCCGTAGAGTATGCGCATCTCCTGAGCCACCTTTTCGCCATAAGTTCGGGCGATATTCTGACGAATAAATGCAATCGTTCCGTTGACCTGCTGACCGGTGGCTGGCTTCCCGGTGCCGATTGCCCAGACCGGTTCATAGGCAATGACCAGACCATAGAGGTCTTCTACCCCAGCCAGAGCCAAATGCAATTGCTCTGTCACCACATCTTCTGTCCTACCTGCCTCATTCTCTTCCAGACGCTCTCCAATGCATAAAATTGGGGTGAGACCAGCCTTCAATGCGGCCAAAATTTTTTTATTAACCATGTCTCCGGTCTCATGAAAATGCTGCCTCCGCTCCGAATGTCCGATGATGACATACTCACAGAGGTCGGCCAGCATCAGGGGTGAAATCTCACCGGTATAGGCACCCTTTTCGGCAAAGAACAGGTTCTGAGCCCCCAGCTTGATGGTGCTGCCCTCAAGCAGCGCCTTCAATGGCGCCAGCGACACAAAGGGAGGACAGACTACCTTCTCCACATTGGTAACCTTCTCGAGCTCGTCTTTCATCGCCCTGACCAGTTCCAGGGCTTCAGCCACGGTGGTATTCATCTTCCAGTTGCCGGCAATCAGTGGTACACGCATTATCCTCTCTCCAATCAGTCTCTCGGCCGCTTTTTATCCGGCAGTGCCTCCACTCCGGGCAGCTTCTCCCCGCTCAGGAATTCCAGAGAGGCCCCGCCTCCCGTGGAAACGAAGGCCATTTTATCGGCCAGACCCATAGCTATAACTGCCTCGGCAGTGGAGCCCCCACCGATAACCGTCATCGCCTTAAGTCCCGCCAGAAGCTTGGCCAGTTCCTGAGTGCCCCGGGCAAAGCGCGGAACCTCGAATATCCCCACGGGGCCATTCCAGAAGACAGTCTTACATTTCCGCAATTCCCGGCCGAAATTATTTATTGTCTTCGGCCCCATATCCACGATTTTCTTTTCCTTCGGTATTTTTTCCACCGGGAAAACCTCAGTTTTAGCCTCATCGCTGACCTCATCAGCAACCACAACGTCCACCGGCAACATCAAATTTACCTTTTGCTTTTGCGCCCGTTCCATCAAACGGTTAGCCGTCTCCAGCATATCCATTTCAAGCAGAGACCGGCCTACCTCG
Source organism: uncultured Dehalococcoidaceae bacterium (assembly GCA_964545815.1). Taxonomy (GTDB): domain Bacteria; phylum Chloroflexota; class Dehalococcoidia; order Dehalococcoidales; family RBG-16-60-22; genus E44-bin89. The sequence continues at coordinate 5,066 of CAZJGR010000063.1, forward strand.
TATGACCTGGCCTTCAAAAAAGTGGCCGCCATGCCACCCCCAACCATGACGGAGTCCACTTTGCCCATTATGTTTTGCAGCATGCTCACCTTGTCGCTTATTTTGGCTCCGCCAAGCAGGGCAGCGAATGGCCGCGTCGGGTTCCCCAGTATTTGGCCCAGGTTGGCTACCTCTTTTTCCATCAGAAAGCCAGCCACAGCCGGCAGATATCCCGTGATGACCGATACTGAGGCGTGAGCACGATGTGCGGCACCAAAGGCATCATTGACCAAGACATCGCCCAAGCGGGCCAGAGCCCGGGCGAAGGATGTGTCTCCCGCTTCCTCTTCGGCATGAAAGCGCAGGTTCTCCAGCATGAGGACATCACCGGCCTTCATCGCCGCCACCATATTTTCCACATCAGGGCCAATGCAGTCCGGGGCCATGGCCACCGGCTGCTCAAGGAGCTGAGAGAGACGCCGGGCCGCCACCCCCAGCCTCATCCCCACCACTACCTTTCCTTTGGGGCGACCCAGATGAGACATCAGTATGACCTTCGCCCCCCGCTCAATCAGATATTTAATTGTCGGCAGAGCGGCGCGGACGCGATTGTCGTCGGTTATCTCCCCCGTTTTTTCATCCAGCGGCACGTTGAAGTCAACGCGGACCAGCACCCGCTTGCCCCGGACATCCACGTCCTTCACCGTCATTTTATTCATCGGTTATGCCTCATCTTAATTCACAGCTAACAAGCAAGCATTATTTATTCGGGAAAACCATCATGCGTCCACCGCCACTTTCACCATCAGGCATTGCTGATTCAACGGACTTTATTTCGCCTTCCTTGACTGAGCGTCCGCCGTTTTAGAACCGGGAAACAGGGTTAAGACTTGCCGGGCTATTCCCTTGGCATCCAGACCGTACCTGGCGCGGAGGGCAGCCTGAGCCCCCTGCTCGACAAATTCGTCCGGGATGCCGATGGCTTTTACCGGTACCTTATCAAAGCCCAGGTCCTGCAGCAGTTTGGCCACGCTGCTGCCAAAGCCACCGCTTAACGCATTTTCCTCAACCGTGACCAGGCGCGGGATATGATGCGCCAGACTGGTAATCAATTCAGCGTCAAGCGGCTTGACAAAGCGGGCGTTGACCACGGCGGCCTTTATTCCGTTGGCCGCCAGTTCATGTGCCGCCTCCAGGGCTGGGGCCACGGTAACCCCTACGGCCAGAATAGCGACATCGTCTCCCTCACGCATTACCTCCCATTGGCCAATCTGGATTTTATGTAATATGGTATCCAGCGGCACTCCCAGACCCTGCCCGCGCGGGTAGCGTATGGCCACAGCCTGACCCGAGTTCACTGCCGTATAGAGCAGGTGCTGCAGTTCATTTTCGTCTCTCGGCGCAGCAACACTCAGATTGGGGATGAGAGTCAGGTAAGAGAGGTCAAACGTTCCCTGATGCGTTTTACCATCGTCCCCGACGATGCCACCACGGTCTATCGCGAAAACGACAGGCAGGTTCTGAAGGCAGACATCGTGTATGACCTGGTCGAAGGCACGTTGCAAGAAGGTGGAGTAAATGGCAACAATGGGAACGAAGCCCTGGGTGGCCAGCCCGGCGGCAAAGGTAACCGCGTGCTGTTCACAGATGCCGACATCAAAGACCCGCTTCGGGAATTCGGCCGCCACAATGCTCAGGCAGTTGCCTTCCGGCATGGCCGGGGTTATGGTCACTATCCTGGGGTCATCACGGGTCAGACGGAGCACCGTCTGCGCAAATACCTCGCTGTACGTAGGTATGTTCTGATTATTGACACGCCTGGCCGGTACGCCGTGAAAATAGACGGCGTTGTCTTCCGCCGGGCGATAGCCTTTACCTTTGGTGGTTAGAACGTGAACAAATGCTGGCTTCGCATGGTACTCTTTGGCCTGATGCAGCGCCCGTTCCAACTCCACAGTATCATGGCCATTTACCGGCCCGATATAGGTAAAGCCCAGCTCCTCCCAGACCATGGTGGGCAGGAGCAACCCCTTGAATCTGCCTCTGGCCTGTCGGACTACCTCCCATACTACATCGCCAAGGGGCAGTGCTTTAAGTATCTTGTGACTCTCTTCCTTCGCCCAGCGGTAGCGGGGGTCAAAGCGCACCCGGTTAAGCATTTTGGCCAGGCTGCCCACCGTGGGCGAAATCGACATGCCATTGTCATTCAGAATCACAATAAGCCTCGAGCCCAGATGACCGGCATGGTTCAGCGCTTCAAAAGCCATGCCCCCGGTTATCGCCCCATCACCGATGACCGCCACCACATCATAGTCATCACCGCGAAGGTCGCGGGCGATAGTCATCCCCAGTGCCGCTGAAATCGACGTGCTGGCATGGCCGGTCCCAAACGGGTCATGCGGGCTCTCTTCAGGACTGGCAAAACCAGAAAGGCCACCATACTGACGCAATGAAGCGAACTGCTTTTTTCTCCCGGTGAGCAACTTGTGGACGTAGCTCTGATGACCAACGTCCCAGATAATCTTATCCCTTGGGCTATCAAATGCCCGGTGCAAAGCAATGGTGAGCTCAACCACGCCCAGATTGGAAGCAAGGTGACCTCCAGTAACGGTAATGGTGTCAACCAGCACTTGCCTGAGCTCACTGGCAAGCTGCTTGAGTTCACGCTGGCTCAGCTTTTTTAAATCGGCCGGACTGTCAATCCCATCGAGCAATCGGTTCATCTTTCACCGTTCGGGCCGGTAGCTCTAGTTATCTCATACTAACAATGCTTGGAAGCTATTGTCAAGAAAGTGAAGCCAATACGCAATCCTTGACCTATTTTTCATTTTCGTGCTACATTTGGAGGTAATAGAACGTCCCTGTAGCTCAGCTGGACAGAGCGGCTGCCTTCTAA
>CAZJGR010000064.1:0-7215 GCA_964545815.1 uncultured Dehalococcoidaceae bacterium
ACTGGAATAAGCCTAAGTGGAAGGGGGTGAAAAAACAATAAGTAGAACAAACAAAAAGTCTCCGTGAAGTTGGACGCCCCACGGAGACGACCGAGAGAGCCACTTGCCAGTGAACCCCTCAGCTATTTTTATTCTAGCCGGGAGGGGGAGAAAAAGCAAGGAGGGGAAAATGAACAAGCTAGACAGAGTTAAGGAACTTATTCAGGAATACGCGGACTGCCGGGGAGAGCTCGACATCAACAAGGTGGCCGCCGAGATTGATGACCTTTATGCCAAACCGGGGACCCGCTGCCGGTACGAGCTGGCCATCTACTGCCAGGAGAAGAACTGTCGCGGCTGCCCTATCTGGGCTAAAGAGAGCGGCTACCTGGCGTATGTCCTGAGCCAAATCTAAGGAGGGAAAGAGAATGGCAGACAGAATGAAGCTGAAAGTCTTGCAAGTCAGGCAAGCCCGCCAGGTCGGTCAGGCTGAAGTCCTTGAGTTCACCGCTATCGGCGAAGACAACAAGACCTGGCTGTATGGCGCCTGGTCTAAACCACTCTATGAGTATATCCAGAAGGATGCGGTCATTGATGTTGAGGTTGAGGTGAAGGTGTCCGATAGGACTAACGGCGGCGGTGAGCACTATGTCAACCGTAAAATCCTGCAGCTCTATCAGAACGGCCAACCGGTGATTAAGAAACAGTCAGGCGGCCGCTCCTATGGCAAGTCCCCGGAAGAGATAAAGAGCATCGAGGCGCAGGTTGCCGTCAAAGCCATCACCGAGATGGAGATTGCCGGCCGGCCGGTAAAGCCAGAACTCATCAACCTGAGAGACGGTTGGCTGAAAAAAGTCCTGGGCCTGCCCGCCGTTCTGACTGAACTTCGGCAGGCGGGGAATGGGCGGCCATGAATCCACCTAATAGCTACCCTTTGAACATAAGGCTGGCTGGCCTATGCCTTGAGCCAGGTATAAGGAGCACGCTTTGAGAAACCTGCTGACCAATTCCTTTGTCTTAGCCATGGGAGCGGCCTTAGAAACGCATATGACCCTAATAGCTTTCCTGGACAGTGTCACCATAAAGGAACCAAATCCTTTTGTGCTGGGCTTGGAAATGGCATCGGTGGCCGGGATGATGGCCCTGGCGATATTCAATTTAATTAAAAGACCGTTTTGAAGGAACTCACTGTTGAACTAGCTACGGAGCTTTGGATTGCTAGGGAAGTACTGTCGGTTAAAGCCGGTGTTAGAGAACGAACATCCACCGGGACTTTTGTCCCGATGGATAAAACCTGGTCAGACTACTGCCAGGACATCGGCTCTGCCAAGCAAGTAGTCAACCGCTGGCTGAAACGGTGGTTTGCTCAGCCTGATGAGCCACAACCGCCGTAACCCCTTCCCCCGTGTGTCTTTTCGGCTTTGTTGTTAGGACAGGCTCTACGGCCACTGTGGTAAGCCCTGTCGCTATCAGGCTATAAAGTTCGGCCTGCTTTTTGACTACCGTCCGCAAGTCCGACAACTTTGTCTCCGCAACTTCGAGGTCCACCAGGTACGTCAGAGCGGCTTGCAAGGTGCTAAACCAGGCGACCTCCACCCAATATAGCGCACCAGTCTTTTTGTTGACCATCCTCTTTGACAGACTGATATTTGCGCCGTCAGAAGACAGTTTCCAGCTTTGCCCTATAAGCACCTACTTACCTCTCAAGGCATCCCGTTGCTCCCTGGTCAGCAGCTTTTTTCCCGCTAAAAGCGGTTCAGCCGGGGGTGGAGAATGAGACACCCGGGGCGCTGGCCGCGGCCGCTCTTGCTTTTCCTTCTCTCGGTCGAGCTGCGCCTGGGTCACCGCCGGCGTAGGTGGCGGCGGCCGGTGAAATTTGGCATATTCTGGGTATGCTTTGCGCTGTTCTTTCGACATTGAAAACCTCCTAAAATGTAATTCTCTCACCAGCTTTGTGGATCGTGACTCTGCTTGGCCTGACGCTCATTCCACCAGCGATTGTACTCGGACATGCTCATTTGTTCGATTTCTTCGGCGCTGGGACGACCTTCTTCCTCCGGCGGGGCCTCAGCCGGCAGTGCGTTCGGGTCTGGCGCAACTTCCCCAGACCAGCCGCTTTGCCGAAGGCGACCATACTGCTCGACCGTCAAGGCTTCGACTTCGGCCTGAGTTGGCAGCCAACGTCCTGTCCCAAGAACCTCTCGCCGCTGCCGTTCCGCCACCGTCTCCTGGGGTGGCGTGGCTTCGGCCTGACGACTTTCCCCGGCCGCTTCCCTAGCCGAGGCAATGGCTTTGGCTACCCGTTGTAAGCTTCCAGCATTGTCGCCGCCGAGCAGCATCAGGGCCTCGGCGCCGCCATCGCCCAGGGAAAATTTGCGGCTCAAGGCTTCGGCTAAGGCTTCCTTGTCGAGTTCATTCCGAAAGGGCTGAGTTTCTTCTTGACTGGTGTTTTCAAGTGTCATTGCTTTACCTCCTGTTTTATTTCGAATAACCTCAGCGATTTCAATCGCTGTATCAATGTCACTGTCACTGGCAATCTCCAATTGCACGGCGTCAAGGCCGTACTTCTGGGCTATCTCGGCAATAACCGGGTTGCAGGCATCCTCGACTGCCATCCCCAGCGACTTAGCAACCCGGGCCCGGAAGATGAAGTCGTCCTGGGCCTCGGTTGTGAGAGGCGGTGTCAACCCCGGTGCGTCAGTCTCAAAACTATCCGCTACCATGTAAAATCTCCCCGTACTTTCCATAACATTTCTCGGAAGTCAGGCTCAATCAGGCGTGAAAAGTTACTTCGCACTATAATCATTATGGCAACCTCTGAGCGTGTTATCGTCTACCTCCATTTATCACCGCCAAACTGGTCAATTGAGCCTAACTCCCCATTTTTACCGCCAGGTCGAGCGTAAAACATCGCCCCCGGCCTTTTTTAAGGGGCAGTGAAAAGTAGCGCATACACCCCTGCATACACCCCCCTCCATACAGGTAAGCATACACCCTGCCAAAAATGACAGCCAGTTCACGCCTCCCTTGAGCATAGCATACAGGTGTATATACACCCCATACAGGCCGAGCATACATACAGTTACCCCCCCTTTAGGGGGTAACCTGTATGCTGTATGTTCCCTATAAGAATTAAAGTAACTCACTGGCCACTAACCCCCAGGTGCCGTCATCAAGATGAATGAAGATGTCCTTATTGTCATGAAACCTAGCACTCACAACCGCCCCCGAGATGCCAAGGGCGTCAGCAATATCCTTAACGCGAAGTGGTCCATGCTTGAGAAGTGCAACCATCCTGTCCTTGTGGCCCAGGTTTTTGGCAAACGCCGGGTTGTCGGCGATGTCGCACCGTTGAAATGTGGTACTTTCCAAGACGCCCTGGTTATCCTCATTGAAGTTTATACGAACGCCTATGGGCTTCAGGAGTTTCCCTTCATTGTGCTTACGATGAATCAGGGAAAGTTCCAAGAACTTGTCACCCGGATTCTGCGACTTCTGAATTTCAAACTGCGAGCGGCTGCGGTTGTATTTGACTACCGAGCCGTAGGGTCCCACCGACTCGCTGGCCTGTGCCCGCCAGTCTTCCTTATTTACGTGGTCAAGAGTCAGAGTGGTGCAGTGTAGGGAGCGGAGGGCGTTGTAATATATAGTAGCCGCCTGTGCTGGGTCTGGCCCATAACCGGTCGCCGCCATCTGGGAATCTATTATCACGAGGCTAACCTTGCCATCGGACACCATTTTCTGAATTGCATATATGTCGGTGACGACTGGCTGGCTACAGAAACGATATTGATAACAGACATCCATATCAATAGCGCAACCTTCCTGAAGCAAGCCCTTCTTAATCGCCCAGGCCCGGCGCTGGTGGTCACCCTGGCAGGTCTCCCAGTCAAGGTACAGGACATTGCCCTGCGTGGGTATCCAGAAGGGACTAGCAATGCCGGCTTGAACCAGGACAGCGATGTACTCGGCAAGGTATGACTTGGCGGAGCTGCCGGGGCCATAAATCGTAGTCGGCTGCCCCTTCTCCAGGATAGGGTAAAGCTGATAATCTAGCTTCATCGTGTCTGGCTTCATCCCAATGGCAGCCGCTGGCTCGCCTGCGGCAACCTTTTCCGCTGTCATCTGGACAATGAAGCTGAGGGCAGCATCCCAGTCAATTTCAAGGTGATTAGCCAGTTTCTTAATGATTTGACTGCGGGTTGCCAGGGATAGCAAATTCACCGTGGTAATGGGTAGGAGCACACGGCTATCACCATCGGCTTCATACTTCACGACAAGATTACCCACGCACTCCTGGGACACCTGCTGTAATTCAGCGCGGATGTGGTACTCCGGCCAGGGAAAGATACCGCCGGTGCTCGTCCAAATTGCTTCGGGTTTATTCATAGCTTCGCCCCCCCTCTGACTCTCGGCCTGGCCTTACCTTTTCGTCGGTCGGCATAGTCACGAACGGCCTGAGTGTAGCTAGGAAAATCGAGAGAACAGGGACATTCTGCGACAAGGTGCCTGAGGTAAGCGCAGTCGCCGCTGCGGAGTAAGCCCCGGCGGTTCATTTCCTCAGCCACGACTATCTGATTCGGGGCGCCATCGCCCAGCACCATCGCCGAGAAAATCCTGGCATGTTTGGCGTCGTACAAAGTAAAATCGAGAAAGTCATCCACCCCAATAATTTGACAGACTTCGTCAATGGCCTCCCGATTGCCATCGCTGGACTCAATTAGAATTGCGCCGAGTAAGGAAGCTTCAGCCTCTTGGGTTGCATAAAGAGCTTCAGGTATGAGTGTCATGGCCGGTCTCCCTCATCGTGGTTAATTGTGGCGCGGCGTTGCTCACGGCAGGCTCGGCACCTTTTGGGAGCGCTTAAACCTTTGGAGAGGTAAAACCTCTGCTCCCCTGAATTCCAGATAAAGTCACGGCCACAGTCAAGGCAAGTGAGCAATCTATCTGCGATTTGTCCCTCGGTCTGTCTGGTTATCATTGCAATCCCCTATTAGTTTTTCTTTCGTGCTAAAGCTGACAGTCTGGCCAGCCTAGCCATATGCGCTCGTAAACCAGCCTTCGCACGGCGCTGACGCTCTTCTTCCGACAATGAGGGGTCGTCTGGCATGAATCGGGCCATGAAGGCAGCCCTGGCAACCCCGGTCAATTCCTCCGGACCGTACTTGGCCGCCCGGGCGTAGCCGCCAATTTTACCCCTCAAACTCAAATCGTTAACCATAAACCGTGTCCACTTTTTGTACAAAAAAAGGAGGTCTGGAAGCCTACCGCTTCCTTTCCTCCTTAGAGATTAAACATAAATTTCGAAGCCTGGACTTCCCTGCTTGGGTGTCCCCCCATTCGATTGCCACCAACCACTAGGTCGGCCTTTGCCTAGCCCCGGTGGCCATCCGCCCAAGCCGTCCCCGCGTGCCTATCTCGCGAGAAGGGTCTCAGACTTCGAAATTCCTGTAGGTTTTTAATGTGCTCAATTACAAGTTTAAAACATACCTTCGATTTTGTCAAGGCCACAGCGCTACTTTTTTCAAAACCTATCCCCTGGACTTAATCGCCGGTGAGCTGCCCTGGCTCTCTCATCAGCCCTGGAAGCACCATAACGGCCCAGCATTGTCCGGCTTCTCCACCCAGCCAATCTCATTAAGTCCCCCTCAGTCCCGTCACTGGCTAACCAGAGGTGAGCAAAGGTATGGCGGAATAAGTGTGGGTAGACATGCGGAAGCCCGGCCTGGATTGCTCGGTCTCTGACTATTTGGTAGACGCCCGAGTTGGTCATTGGCCCGCCGTGCCCAAGCCACAGTTGCGGACTATCGGCGTTCGGATGCAAGGCTCTCACCCGCACATAGCGGTCTAAATCCCTGGCCGCTTTTCTGCCGAAGGGCACCTGACGGATACGGCTGCCCTTGCCAAGTACAGTGACAGCTTGATTATCCAGGTCAACATCCTCAATTTTAAGCCCGGCCAATTCCCCACGCCTTAGCCCCGAGTCAATGAGGAGCCGAATGATTGCCGTATCCCGGCGGCTGGCAAAGTCCCGGCCCTCGCAAGCTTTGAAGATAGCGATAATGTCTGCATCTTTGAGGACTTCGGGCGGCTGCTCTGGCACTTTGGGCGGGTGCATCTTTGCCATTGGACTCTGCTTAATCTCGCCCTCGTCCACCAGCCACTTGAAGTAACGCTGTAATGCCCGGTACCGGTTGTTGGCGGTAGCTGGCTTCCACCTGGTCAGCAGTTCCGCAATGAAAGCCTCGACATATTCCCTGGTGATTGAACCTGCAGCGGTGGGCATCCCCTTTTCTACCAGGAAGTTACCGAACTGTCGGATACCTTCGCCGTAGGTCTCCAAGGTGCGCTTGGCTAGGTTCTCAGCGCGTAGTGCCCGGAGGAATGAGTCTACCAAGAGCTGATGCTCTACTATTAGGGTGTCCATACCACAACCTTCCTTTCCGCCTGACTTTTCCTATATGTTATCATCTCTTGGAGCGGTGTGTCAAGGGGGTAAATCGGGGGGTAATTCAGTTATGGTGTCTTGCTAGGCTCAAAAAGAGGAATTGGAGCGGGAGACGGGACTCGAACCCGCGACCACCTGCTTGGAAGGCAGGTACTCTGCCAACTGAGTTACTCCCGCCCGTTTCGTGCCTGATTTTTCCCGGCAACCGGATGAAAACCCGCAAAAGCAAGTGCCCTATTTTCAGGCACTTCCGCCCGAAAATCGATGCGCTCTTGCTCCGCTCTTGTTGAGAATTATACCTTCCCGGCAGGTCACGGGTCAACACGAAGCGACCTTCCTTGATTTTGCAGGAAGCATCAACAGCCACCTCCTGCGGAGAATCGCCGGGAACTTGCGGGTAGTAGAGGTATGCTTTCTCGATCAACGGTACCCCTTGCCGCGAGAGACCTGGCAGGACGGCCGGTTGCAGCTCACAGACCGCAGGTGTAGAATTACGTCAGGAAATCATCGGGGGAGAAGATGGGTCGAACGACAGAGGAACTGCTCGACCGGTACGAGCTTTACGCGCGGGCGGCCGGGTTCAGCCGCGCTCAAGTAGACCACATGCGTAGCTGTGTCGGGCTATTGGACCAGTTCCTTCAGGGAACCAAGGACATTAGGGAAGTAACCGCCGCTGACTTCCGCCGTTTTTTGGCTGACCTGCGCGACCGGCCGCTATGGCGGGGCCTGAAAACCGAGCAGGCGCGCCATCTGAGCGGCACCAGCATCAATACCTACGCACGGGCCGT
>CAZJGR010000065.1:0-6657 GCA_964545815.1 uncultured Dehalococcoidaceae bacterium
TGGCAGAGTCCCTGCCTTCCAAGCAGGTTGTCGCGGGTTCGAGTCCCGTCTCCCGCTCCAGATGACATTATTTCCCGGTTGGCCCCGCGCCGGAGGGCGGAATCACGCGGTCAATTACCCGCTCCCGGGGCTGAATTTCAGTATCATTGCCAATGACGCATTTCTTGAGCACCGCACCTTCTCCAATCGTAACACCGCGCCACAGTACGGTGGCATCGAGAACGGCACCAGCACCGATGGTGCAATCCGGACCAATAACCACCGGCCCTCTGATATACACCCGCGGGCCAATGCGGCTTCGGCTGGCAATGACCGCAGGTCCATCGATTCGTGCTGAAGCGTCAATAACCGCGTTTTTGGCACAATACAGCCCATTTTCCCCCGGATGGCCAATGAATCCCGGTCTCTTATCCGATAGCAAAAGGTCGCAGTTCAGGCACAGGTACTTTTCCGGGGTTCCCATATCAAGCCACTGGCCCCGGAACTGATATCCACACATGGTCTCGCCGAGCTCGAGAAGGCGCGGGAAAAGCCCTCGTTCAAACATATAATGGGTATTATCCGGTACCTGCTGGAGGACTTCCGGCTCAAGAATATAAACGCCGGCGTTAATCCAGTTGGTGGTTACTTCGGCCGGGGCGGGCTTCTCGATAAACCGCTTTACTCTGCGGCTTCGGTCTGTCTCCACAACCCCAAAAGCGCAGGGATTATCCACCCAGGTGAGGGCGATGGTGGCTTTGGCCTTTCTTTTTCGGTGAAAGTCAAACATGGCGGCGATATCAAGGTCAGTATATATGTCACCGTTGAGAACGAGAAACGTGCTGCCCAGATATTCGCCGGCATTTTTCACGGCGCCAGCCGTGCCGAGCGGGCTATCTTCCAGAGTGTAGTGCATTTGCACACCGAGACGCCGGCCATCGCCGAAATAGTCAGTAATAATATCGGGCAGGTAACTTAAGGCCAGTATTACCTCGGTGATGCCGTACTTTGTGAGGTAACGTATGGTGTGCTCCAGGAAAGGATGATTCAACACCGGCAGCATGGGTTTGGGGATACCATTGGTGAGCGGCCGCAGTCTGGTGCCCTCGCCGCCAGCAAGGATAACCGCTTTGCGCAGGGTTTTCTGCTTTTGCACTTCAGTTAAAACCGGAGCGGGATTTCCTATAAGATTACTATGAGATAGAACTCCCGTCAAGGTTACCAGTGGTATATTAAGGCAGAAAAAGCGAAAAAACACCACCATAAGTCCGGGCGGTAGCCACCGTGCCTTTGCCTTGACAGTTATCGAGCGGGCGACTTAAAATAACCCTAGCGCAGTCTGATATTCCATTGCTCTTGTTGAGAGAAAGGGGGAACATAATTATGGCACAGGAGAGCCCGTCTAAAATCAAGGTAAATGAAGTCCAGCAGGTCTGCCTGGTGGTCAAAGACCTGCCGAAAACGTTAGAAGCTTTCTGGAACATTCTGGGCATTGGTCCGTGGGCGGTATTTGACTTTGGTTCCGAGAAAGTCCCCAATTTCAAGTACTACGGTAAACCAGCCTATGCCAGATACCGCGGTGCCATAGCCCAATGCGGCCCGATTGAGCTGGAACTATTTGAGACCATTGAAGGGGCATCAGTATACCAGGACTGGATAGATGCCCATGGCGAAGGGCTCCATCATCTCAAGTTTGTGCCCGATGATGTGGTCAAGACGGAAAAAATACTGAATGATATGGGATTCCCAACAGTGGTTGGCGGCGGCTCCGGCAGCTACCGCTTTGCCTACTTCGATATCAAGCCGCTGCGCTGTTTCTGGGAGATAAGCACTCGCAGTCGGAGAGACGGCCCGCCCGCAGGAGCAACCTCTTATCCTGAAGACCCAAAGGCAAAAAGCCCGGCCAAGGTCAAAATACCCGGCATAAAGCAGGTGGCCATTGTGGTCAAGGATGCGATAAGAACCGCCGAAAACTACTGGCAGATACTCGGCATCGGCCCCTGGGAAATTCGGGACTGGGGTAACCAGGTACTGTGGGACCGTACCTATATGGGCAGGTCAGGCTGGGGCCGGGAGAGACTGGCCCATGCTTACCTGGGTGACCTGGAACTGGAGCTGGTTCAGCCGGTGGAGGGGGAATCCATCTATCAGGACTGGATTGACCAGCACGGCGAGGGCCTCCACCACCTGAAATTCCTCTGCGACGATATTGATGAGGTTACCAGGTTGCTGGCTGAACAGGGATTCCCGAGCATCCAGAGCGGGCATTTTGGCGACCCGAAGCAGAAAGCCGGCGGCTTCAATTACATTGATATTCCACCGCTACACTGCATATGGGAGCCGGTGCATAAACCGAAGAGCTTGCCCATAGAACCGGTGGCTCGCGTGCCGGCAAAATAAATACGGCCTTTGGCAATAGGGGGTTCATTACTCATTGGAGCCGGGCATTTAACATCCCGGAGAAACGGTTTTCCCGCGGGCTCGTAGCTCAGTGGTAGAGCGACCGGCTCATAACCGGTTGGTCGTAGGTTCGAACCCTACCGAGCCCACCAGAAATATCTCCAACGTAATTCTCCACTATATCTGATGTAGAAAGGTTTACTAACATGCAGCGGAAGCAGTGTCAGGTTTTGATTGTGGGGGCCGGCATTACCGGCCTGACCATTGCCCGTGAGCTGGGGCAAAGAGGAGTAGGGGATATTGTGATTCTGGAAAAAGAGAATGCCCTGGGCCGGCACGCCAGCGGACGGAACAGCGGCGTCCTTCATGCCGGAATGTACTATACGCCGGATACACTTAAGGCCAAGTACTGCGTGGAAGGCAACCGCCTGATGAAGGAGTTCTGCCGGAAAAAGAACCTGACCCTGCACGAGACCGGCAAAGTTATCCTGGCCACCGGGCCTGCCGAAGTGGGAGCACTACATGAATTGAAACGCCGCGCCGATTTATGCGGTGCCCGCGCCTATATCATTGATAACCAGAAACTGCATGAACTTGAGCCGTATGCGGCGAATTGCGATGAATCTCTGCACTCGCCGGACACAGCGGTAATCAGGCCGGTAGAGGTGCTGCAGGCACTGGAGGCAGAGCTGGTGGCATCAGGCAGGGTTACCATTTATTACGGGACGACCTTCATTGGCCTTGCCGGAGATAACCAGGCGCAGACCTCAAGAGGTGCCATAAAATTTGAGAAACTGGTCAATGCTGCCGGCGCCTACGCCGACCACATTGCCCATCAGTTTGGCCTGGCCCAAGAATACCGGCTGTTGCCTTTTAAGGGTACCTACAAACAGGTTGCCCGCGACCGGTCATTCCTGGTGCGGGGCAATATCTACCCCGTTCCCGACCTGCGGACCCCTTTCCTGGGTGTCCACTTTACCAAGAGCGCTGACGGCGAGGTGCTGGTCGGGCCGACCGCCATGCCGGCGTTCGGGAGGGAAAACTACGGTATCTTAAGCGGATTTGGCCGGGAATCACTCTCCATCCTGTTCCGCGACAGTATACTTCTGTTCACCAACCCTGCCTTCCGTTTGAATGCTCTAACTGAGCCCAGGAAATACCTCAAAAGGTTCGTCTATAAAGATGCCAGAAGGCTGCTGCCGGAACTGAAACCAGAGGACATCACCGAGTCGAGCCACGTTGGCGTGCGCCCGCAGCTAATCCACTGGCCCAGCAAGCAACTGGTCATGGACTTCATCTTGATTAAGGAAAGCAATTCGCTTCACATCCTGAACCCGATATCGCCGGCATTTACCACCTCACTGGCTTTCGCCAGAGACATGGCTGATAAATTGCTCGGGTAAAAGTTGACATAACATCTTTGTCAGGCGGAGGTTGAATCATGAACAAAATACTGTTGGTCTGGAACATAGTCATAACCATTGCCCTGGTGGTGATGGTAATCAGCGGGTGTGCGACACTGGACCCGCAATACGCCAGCATGGTCACCGAGGTGCAGAACCACCGGTCATTGCTTGAGCAGGTAATCAACCTGGCCAACCAGAACCGGGAGGCGATTAACAGCCTGAACACCGCCGTACTGAAGAATACGATAACCATAGCCAACCTGCAGAGCACCACCGAGGCCGCCATCGCCGCCGAAGACGCCTCGCTCCGGCAATGGGTGCAGCAGTATGTTCAGGCGTACGTACAGCAAGCGGTGAAGTAGCCACCCGCATTTTAAAGGCTTATGCGGTAGGGGAGTAAAACCGGGATTAAAGCAAATGACGGAAAAAGTAATCGCTTATTCTGTTTGAAATAATCTGCTTTAGATTTACCGGCGAAAATAATTTTTCTCGGCTTATTCCAGGAAAACAAATCAGTTGCAAATTATGGTAAAACGTTTTAAAGGATTATGTTAGGCGGGAGGGTGCCGCAAGGTTATGGTAAGAGACGTTCGTAATCTTACATAACAGTTATAGTGCGCCCCAGAATATACCCACCAAATAAGTTAACATAATAAATAAGGGCTGGGAATTACTTTATGTTATATCCCCTGTCTTGATTTTGGCAGCCTCTTTTATCAGAGTAATTACAGATTTGTGTAACGGCTTGTTACTTTGTTCCACCCGCTCTTTAGTTCCCTTCTGTTTAAAAAGGTATTCATCTATGCGATTTATGGCTTCTTTGAGGTTCCGAGTAACCCTCTTTAAGGCAGGGTGTAAATTTTCTTCAAAGGCTAAAGCAATGTCTTGTATATATTCACTTTTGGCATAAAGGGTCTGGTATTTGAAAAGTAATCTAGCAAGATTTTCTCGTTCGGATGTGTCTTCGTCTAATGCTAGGTTAATTGGAATAATTACTTCCCAGCCACCTTTATTAATATCTATCGCCCATTCTATAATTTCATTTAACAACCGCTCTTTTCGCTCTCTTTTTTGTAGCATTTGAGTTTGTAATAAAGATGTAACCCCAATAGCCAAGGCTACAATAACAGCAGCAAGCGTAATCCAATCAGAAATCTCCATAAGTGTTATCCAATCAAACATGTCTATATCGTTATTATACCACAATTACCCCTTTTATTATGTTAACTCATCACCTGCCGCCTTAGGGGTATAAAATCCCCCTTAGTCCCCCTTTAGCAAAGGGGGATACATAAACCTCTCCCTTTTTGTAAAGGGAGACCGAGAGGGATTTAAGCCCCTCTCCAAAAAACTTCCCCCTCCCTTTTTAAGGGAGGGGGATTAAGGGGGTGGATTTCCTCTAAAAAAACTACTTCGCCTCTTTTATCGCCTGCCTTAACTCTTTCAGCCATCTCATTGAGGTATTTCTTAACATGGCCATATCGTCCTGGCCAAAGAGCAGCGCCCTGGCCCCCATGGCGATGGCCTCTTTCAACGATGCCCCATCATGGACTCCCTGGATAACGGCAATGCCCTTTTTCCGGCACAGGTCCAAAAGTTTCTGGCGGTACTTCTTCACCAGCGCCCCGGCTTTGGGGTCGCCGACGCCGCCCAATCTCAGCTCCAGGTCGAGCCAGCCGATGGAAGCTATCTCCAGCCCCTCAACCGAGAGTATCTCCTCCATGTTGTCCATTGCCTCTTGTTCTTCCAGCACGGCAAAGATGGATATCTCCTCATTGGCCTGCGAGACATGTTTCGACCACGGCACCGCGCCATAGCCGGTGGCCGGGACGCCCCAGCAGGTCATGCGCTCCCCCTGCGGCGGATATTTAATCGCCTTTATCGCCCTGATGGCATCTTCTCTGTTGTTGACCTTGGGCACCTCAACGATTTTGGCACCCAGCTTCACCGCTGTGGCAATCATGGCCGCGTTGTTCTCCGGCACCTTCACCACCGGCGTGATGTCAGCCAGGTAGGCCGCCCGTATCATGTTCTCCAGCTCGGCACCGAACGGTGAGCAAGTGCCACCTTCGCAGTTGATAATCACATAGTCCCAGCCGGACCGGCCCAGTATCTCGACCACGCTGGGGTCCGAGATGTCGCAGCAGACCCCCACGACCACCTCGCCATTTTTCAATGCTTTTATAATGTTTTTCATTGTCCCTCCTTTTTTATTTTTCCATTAGGCTAGCACGGGCCAAAGATTTTGTCCACAAGTGCCGAAAAATGAAATTTCCCCAAAACTTAACCGACCAATTTAGCCCCCATAATCTTTATAAATACAAAATCATTCACCAAAAATTTAAGTGGCCTAAATTTTGACTACAGAGCGTCTTCTTCGTGGGTTTTTAGCTGGTGGTGGCGGGCGGCCCCAGTTGCTGGCTTATCAATGCCATTAACCGGTCCAGGCCCCATTTCCGGGTGGCCGATATCATCACCGCATTTTCCCTGGCCGGTTGTTCCGGCAGGAACTGGCGGGCGCTTTCCTCATCCCACTCCCGGTCATCGGCCAGCAGCCGGTCGATTTTATTTAACGCGGTTATCCGCGGTTTGCCGGAGAGGTTAAGGTCGGCCAGAATATCCTCCACCGTCTGGCACTGCCCGGCGCCATCCGGCGCAGAAAGGTCAACAACATGAAGGAGCAACGCCGCTTCATCCAGTTCTTCCAGCGTTGCCCGGAAAGCGGTAACGATGGTGGGGGGAAGCTTGCGGATAAAGCCAACGGTGTCCGTGAGCAGCACCTTTTGGCCATCGGGGAGCACCAAACGCCTGGTGGTCGGGTCCAGAGTGGAAAAGAGCTTGTCCTCAGTAAATATGCCGGCCTGGCAGAGGG
>CAZJGR010000066.1:0-6332 GCA_964545815.1 uncultured Dehalococcoidaceae bacterium
TTAAAACGCACCCGGGTGTAATCCTTGGCCAGCGCCATGCGGACGTACAGACCCCTGTCCAGCACCTTGCGTACCCACTTCTGCATCGTCCCGGTATCAAACGGTGCCCTGGTCTTTTTATCTTTCACCAGCTCTATGCCGAGCATCAGGCCCAGGCCGCTGCAATCACTGACGCTGGGCAGGCTTTTGAACTCCCGGTTCAGGCGCTTCAAAACATAGGCACCGACCTTTTCCGCATTAGCCACCATTTTGTCCCGGAAAATGATTTTCAGTGCGGCCCTGGCGGCCGCGGCGCATATTGGGTTACCGTGCTGGGTGAAGCCGTGCCAGAGCATGGTGCCCTTCAGCCCGGCAAAAAGCCGGTCGTTGAGCAGCGCCGCACCGAAAGGCAGGTAGCAGCCGTCAATCGCCTTGGCCACCGTCATGATATCCCACTTTACCGGCCAGTGCTCCTGACCCCATAGTTTGCCCGTCCGGCCGAAACCGGTCTGCACCTCGTCGCAGAGCATGAACACATCGTGGTCATGGCATATCTGCCGCACGATGGGGAAATATTCTGGCGGCGGAGCCACATTGCCCGCGGCGCCCATCACCGGCTCAGCAATGTAGGCGGCGATGCTGTCCGCCCCTTCCGCCTGGATTACTTTCTCCAAGTAGCGGGCGCAGAGAATATCGCAGGACGGGTATTTCAGGTTGAAGACACACCGGTTACAGTAAAAGGCGGGTGCCTGGATAAAGCCAGCAGCGAGCGGTGCATACCCGGTCCAGAACGCGCCGCTCCCGGCACGCGTCGCCGCTGCCGAGCCCATTCCGGCCCCATGAAAACCGTTTTGCAGGCTGATGATTTTATACTTTGGCTTGCCCTGAACATGCCAGTACAGACGCGCCATTTTAAAGGCTGTTTCCACCGCCTCCGTGCCGCCATTGTTGAAGAAGAAGTGTGTCATTCCCTCAGGGACAACCTTGGCCAGCTCTGCCGCATACTCGATGATGGGCACGTTTGACTGCTTGGCCAGCAGATGACAGAATTGCAGCTTATGCGCCTGCTCGCAGATGGCATCGATGATTTCTTTCTGCCCGTGCCCCAGGGTGTTGCTCGTCTGCTGCGAGGCAGCATCGTAGTAAGCTTTCCCCTCGGTATCCCAGCATTTTACCCCTTCCGCCCTCTCAATAATTGGCCACACGTCTTCGCTGCCCACCACGGCGAACCCGTGTATCAGGTATTTCCGGTCCAGAGCCAGGAGCTCCTCGGTGCGCTTGCTTACCATCTTGCCCTCCTTTGCTTCCGATTTGAGAAGAGTGAAATTTTAACCATAATTATACAATTGGGCCAGCGCTAGGCGCTGGCCCAATTGTATCACCTAATATAAATACGGCTGGATGGCCCCTATTTTACGAAGCGCACTGTTACCGACCCCAGCCGGTCAAAAATGGCACGGTAGCTGCACGGGCCATCAACAAACAAGGCGGCATGTACTGAACCGGAGATGATGAATTCGCCTTTGCCTATGCTCATGTCGAAGTCGGCCAGCTTGTTGGCCAGACTGGCCACCGCCTGTGCCGGATTGCCCAGCACTGCGGCGCCAGCGCCGGTGGCGACCACCTCACCGTCTTTATCCAGCACCACACCGATGAGCCGCAGGTCAATGTCATCAACCGGTGTCAGATGCCCGCCGAGCACCACCATGGAGCCGCCGGAATCATCGGAAATCCCGTCCGGAGCCTTCTTTCTCTGCTCCTTATATCGGTTATCCGCGATTTCAAAGGCGGGCAAGACACCAGCCGTGGCCGCAAGTACCTTGGCGACATCCACACCCGGGCCTTTCAGTTCTTCCCTGAGGATAAAGCAGATTTCACTTTCTATTACCGGCTTCACCAGCTTGCTCAACGAGACCGTCTCACCTTCGGGGACAACCATGGTGTTGAAGATGTGCCCGTAGATGGGCTCGTTAACGCCGAACATAATCTGATTGGCTTTGGCGCAGAGCCCTACCTTGCGCCCGACAATCTTTTCCCCGCTCTTCAGCCTCTCCTGAACCAGTTTCATCTGAATGGCATAGGCATCGGCCATAGTGACATCAGGGAACCGGTCGGTTAAATTGACGATTGATTTGGCCGTCCTCTCCGCCTGCAGAATCTCCTTGGTCATCTGCTCCATTTGCTTTTCGGTTAAAGGCATATGTACCCTCCTCTATATATTATTTTTCGAGAATATTAATAGCATTGAGCTATCACCGCTATCTTAAGTCGACGCACCTCAACTGTCAAGTTTACGTCCTTTTGATTCCAGCCACTTCTGTTTTTGACTGACCCGTGTTTCTTCATCTGTGGGCTGGTAGCGCGACCTGAATTCCTCCCGAAAGCGGGGAAAGGTGCCATCCATTATCGCCACCCGCAGTTTCTCCGTCAGGTCATGAATGAAGTACAGGTTGTGAAGCGTTGCCAGCCGGTACGCCAGCAACTCCTCACCTTTGAAAAGGTGGTGCAGGTAGGCGGCGGAAAAGTGGCGACAGGTATAGCAGTCGCAGCCGGGCACAATGGGTTGCTCCCGGCGGCTGAAATCGGCATTTCTGATATTGCGCCGGCCCTCCCCGGTGAAAAGAGCACCATTCCGCGCGACACGGGTGGGCAGGGCGCTATCAAAGATATCAATGCCCCATGCCACCCCCTCAATGATGTCCTCAGGAGAGCCCACGCCCATCAGGTATCTCGGCTTATTTGGGGGCAGCATGGCAACTGTCTCTTCCACCATATCAAAAGTGACCTTCTTCGGCTCACCGACGCTCAGACCACCGATGGCGTAACCATCAAAGTCCATTGCCGTGAGGTATGCCGCCGACTGTTGCCTGAGCTCGGGAAAGACGCCTCCCTGCACGATGGCAAACAGCGCCTGATTTCTACTTCTATGTGCTTTATGACAACGCTCCGCCCAGTGGTTGGTGATTTCCGTGGACTGCTGCACTTTCTCAAAGCTGTCACCATACGCGGAGCACACGTCCAGCACCATGATGATGTCGGCGCCCAGCTTTTCCTGGTACGCCATGACCAGCTCGGGGGTAAATAAGTGCTCGCTGCCGTCAATATGGGAGCGGAAGGTCACACCTTCTTCATTGACCCGGCAGAGCGGGGCCAGGCTGAAAACCTGAAAGCCTCCACTGTCGGTCAGGATGGCGCCATCCCAGGCCATGAATTTATGTAAACCACCCAGCTTCTCCACCACCTCAATGCCCGGCCGGAGGTAAAGGTGATAGGTATTGGCCAGCACCATGCTGTAGCCAATATCCTTCACTTCTTCCGGGGTCAGTGTTTTTATAGTCCCCTGGCTGCCCACCGGCAGAAAGGCCGGCGTCGGCACCGCGCCGTGGGGGGTTACCAGCTCCCCTGCCCGGGCGTTATCACAGGTCTTGATTAATTGAAAACTTTCTTTCATTCTGAGCTAGTCGTAGTATAGCTCAATATTGGGCGATTTGTCTTGGCAGCCAAATAAAGATAATATTAAAAACAATGAGGGAAAACTTAAAACAAATCTTATCTCAAAGAAAAAAACAGCGCATCGTTGACCCGAAACGGACTTCCGCTGCGGTGCTGGTGCCCATTTACGAGAGAGATGGGCAGTATCATATCCTGTTCATCAAGCGCACGGAATGGGTGGAAAAGCACAAGGGAGAGATATCTTTTCCCGGCGGCGCCTACGAAGCGCATGATAGGACGTTGCTCAACACCGCCCTGCGCGAGAGCACCGAGGAAATCGGCCTGAATCCAGATGACGTTGAGGTGCTCGGCGAACTCGATGACGAGGTCAGCGTTAAGACCAACTACATCATCACGCCTTTCCTGGCCTTCATCCCCTGGCCATATGAATTCAGGGCGGATGGCCGGGAAACAGAGGCCATAATTGAAGCCCCCGTTCAGGCACTTATGAACCAAGGCTTTTCTCGCCAAGAAGTCAGAGGCAATGAAACGGTTACGGTCTACTACTACCCTTATCAAGGACAGGTTATCTGGGGAGCGACAGCCCGCATCCTGACCAAGTTTCTGGATATCTTGGCTCAGGCAGCACGGGCCTGATTACCACCTCGTTTTCGGCCTAGTGCATTCCACAGACATTTCCACCTCCCATCCACCAAGTCAATATGCAGCCTAAGTTAATATCATTTTATTAAGTTTTATAATATATCAATGTTGATTTTATTTAAAATATATTGTACAATTTACTAAGAAGTGTGGTTCAGACATGGCCAAGAAAGATTATTATATAACGCTGGGCGTCAGCCGTGATGCCGGTGAGCAGGAGATAAAGAAGGCATACCGCCGTCTGGCACGTCAGTATCATCCCGACGTGAACCCCGGCAACAAGTCGGCTGAGGCCAGGTTCAAGGAAATCAACGAGGCCTATGAGGTCCTCTCCAATAAGGAGAGCCGGGCCAAGTACGATAAGTATGGCGACCAGTGGCAGTACGCCGACCAGTTTGAACAGGCCAGGCGCCCGCAGACACCATCCTGGGACTTCGGCGATGCCGGCGGAACCACTGGCTTCCACTTTGCCGGTGAGGACATGGGAAGCCTGTTTGACGAATTGCTGTTTGGCGCGGGGCGCACCCGACCGATGCGCGGTCGGGACATTGAGTCCCCGGTGGAAGTAACCCTCGAGGAAGCATTTCATGGCACCAGCCGGACCATCAGCCTGCAGTCGGAAGAGCCCTGCCCTACCTGCAAGGGCAGTGGACGGATACAGAAAGTGCCCTGCTCGACCTGTCAGGGTGCGGGCAGGGTGCCCCGCCTGAAACGTCTTGAGGTCAAGATACCGGCCGGGGTAAATACCGGCTCGCGGGTGCGTATTGCCGGCAAGGGAGCGCCCGGATATAACAGCGGTGCCAGTGGCGACCTTTACCTGGTGGTATCGGTGAGGCCGCACCGCCAGTTTGAGCGGCGCGGCGATGACCTGTACGTGGAAGTCCCGGTGCCGCTTGCGGTGGCCGTGCTGGGAGGGGAGGTGTCGGTACCCACAATGAAAGGCAAGGTGGCACTGAAGGTTCCTCCGGAGACCCAGAATGGACGTTCCTTCCGCCTTGCCGGACAGGGAATGCCTCACCTTGGCAATTCGTCCCGCGGCAACATGTTTGCCAGGGTAAATATTGTCCTGCCCACGAATCTATCAGACCGGGAAAAAGAGCTTTTCCAAAAGTTGAGTGAACTCCGACCCGCCTGAGAGGAGGCAAGTTTATATGGCACAAAATGATGAGCCGAGATATGTAATCAGCATTGCCGCCAGGATTCTGGGCACACAGACTTATACGCTGCGCTACTACGAAAGAATCGGCCTGATTGAGCCGAAACGTTCGCAGGGCAACATCAGGCTTTATTCAGATAGAGATATTGACCTGCTCCGCCGGGTCAGGACACTGGTTGAGGATATGGGGGTGAATCTGGCCGGGGTGGAGGTCATTCTTCGCCTGATGCAGCGGATGGGAGAGATGCAGAACGAGATGGAAAAGCTGTCATCAACGTTAAAGAAACGGGAAGGGAGATAAAAGATGAGGCAGGAGAGGTTTACGGAACTGGCGCAGGAGGCGCTGGCGGCTTCCCAGCAGCTTGCCATCCAATATAAACATATCCAGTGGGAAGTGGAGCATATTTTGCTGGCGCTGCTCCAACAGGAGAGAGGGCTAATTGGAGACATCCTGAAAGAACTAAATATAGATGCAGAAGCGATAAAACGTGAGCTGGAAGCGGTTCTGGAAAAGGTGCCCAAGGCCGCTTATGAAACCAACCAGATTTATGCTACCCCTCGCGTGGCCCAGGTATTAAAAATTGCTGAGGAAGAGGCCAACCGGCTTAAGGACGAGTTTATCAGCACCGAGCATTTACTGATTGCTATCATAACCGAGGGGAAGGGCGGAGCCTCCATCCTGAAACGGTTCGGCGCTGACCAGGAAAAGGTTTACGGTGTCCTGCAGAAGCTTCGCGGCGGGCACCGGGTTACCGATACCAGAGCGGAGAGCCGCTACCGCTCGCTGCAGAAGTACGGTCGTGACCTTACCGAGTTCGCCCGGCAGGGTAAGCTGGACCCGGTCATTGGCCGTGAAGAGGAAATCAAGCGGGTCATGCAGATACTCACCCGGCGTACCAAGAACAATCCGGTGGTTGTCGGTGAGGCCGGGGTGGGCAAGACCGCCATCGCCGAGGGGTTGGCCCAGAAAATCGCCGCCGATGATGTCCCCGATTCACTTAAGGGGCGCCGGGTGGTAGCGCTGAATATGGGAAGTCTGGTGGCGGGCAGCAAGTTCCGGGGCGAGTTTGAAGAGCGACTCAAAGCGGTGATGGACGAGGTC
>CAZJGR010000067.1:0-6147 GCA_964545815.1 uncultured Dehalococcoidaceae bacterium
CTTGCCCCTTCCTGTGGAAAACCATCCCAGCTGATACATTTTTATCACCGCCAGGTACGATTTTTCAGTTTGTTCCAGGCACTGGCAAAGTGCGTCAGCGGATTGGTGCGGTGTCCTCTTACTCTGCCTCTGGCCAGCGCCGGAAGAAAATCGTCACGGCCCTTAAACTCCGGCATTTCCACGTAGGCATTGCCAATCTCACCCGGTGTATGGGCATCGCTGCCGGCACTCCCGGCAACGCTGTATTTTCGGGCAAAGGCCAGCGCCTTCTCGGAACTGCGGTGGAGCAGGCACCTCGCATTGAGGACCTCAATGACATCAATTTCCTGGGCAATCTCCTCGACGATTTTCTCACCAAGGGCAGAAGGTCGAAAAACATCAAAGGCATGGGGAATGCAAACGAGGCCGTCCTGTGCCCTGATTTGAGCCATCGTCTCTTCAACCGAAAGGCCATTGGGGATGGTCTCTTTGAGGAACATGCCCATTATCTCGCCATGCGGCGTCAATATTTCTTCGGCCACAATTACTTTGAAAGGAGCAATGCGCTGCATCTCCAGCGCACCCTCGATGGTGCCATGGTCAGCAACAGCGATACAGTTGATTCCCAGCTCCTGGCATCGCTCTATGACCGCATCCAGAGGCATACTGCAGTCCATCGAATACTCGGTGTGGACGTGAAGGTCGGCTTTCAGCAACTGACTTAACTGCTCCTTTCCAGGTATTCGCCGGTACAGGTGTCCACCTTCTTCGCCTTTGACAATATCCTCAGTTGTCCATTCTCCAGGACCACCAGGTCTTCAATTCTGACACCACCCCAGCCGGGGAGATAAACGCCGGGCTCAATGGTAAACACCATGCCCGAAATAAGTTTCTCCCCTGAACTTGGCCCGAGGCGCGGTGCCTCATGCGCCGCCAGGCCGACACCGTGACCCAGCCCATGCCCGAAAGCTTCGGCATATCCGGCCTCGGCGATAACTGTCCTCGCCAGGTTGTCGGCCTGCTCTCCGGTAATACCTTCCTTGATGAGCTCCAGCGCAGTCAGCTGCGCACCGAGCACGATATCGTAGGCTTTTTTATAATTATCATCGGGTTGGCCAAGGCAGATGGTACGGGTGAGGTCGCTGGAGTAGCCATTTACCCTGGCGCCGATATCTAACAGCACCGGCTCTCCCTCCTGAATAACCCGTTCCGAAGGTCTGGCATGGGGCAGGGCAGCATTGGGGCCGGCGGCAACAATCAGGTCAAATGGCACCGTCTGGCTACCGTGCTCGCGCATGAACTTCTCCACTTCCCAGGCAACCTCTCTTTCACTCATGCCAGCTTCAATATTCTCCTCGATATGCTGAAAGGCTCGGTCGCTTATGTCTGCCGCCTGGGCGATAATCTCAATTTCCCCCGCTTCCTTGACCGCCCGCAGCGATTCTACCAGCTCTTCCAAGGGGACAAGCTTGGGAGGAGATGCCAGCTTCTTTATTATATCTTTTATCTGACGGTACATGGCAAGAGACATATGCCGGGACTCAAAGCCCAGTCTCTGACCTCCGAGGCCAGCGCTCAGCTCGGGAAACCATTTCGCCATATCACCGGTAATCTGGAATACACGGTAGTCCGGCGCCTGCTGCTTGACCTGCTCTATATAGCGAAAATCGGTGGCGATTATGGCGTCTTTCTCAGTGATGAGCAGATATCCGGCGGAGCCATTGAAGCCGGAAAGGTAGAGGCGATTCTCTGGCTGGGAAATAAAGACGGCATCAATCTCAAGTTCGGCCAATCTCTGCCGCAGCCGCTGTAACCGGTCAGTTACTTTCAACCTCTTTATCTTCCTTTCTGGCCATGGGATGGGCTGAGCGGTATATTTTACGTGCCTGGCTCTGGCTGACGTGGGTATAAATCTGGGTGGTCGCCAGCTGGGCATGGCCGAGGAGTTCCTGGACAACCCTTAAATCAGCGCCGCCATCGAGGAGGTGGGTGGCGAAAGTATGGCGGAGGATGTGCGGGTGGACTTTTTTCCCGATGCCGGCTTTTTGCGAGTATTTATCCAGAATTTTCTGTATTCTTCGTGCTGGCAGCCGTCCGCCATACTGGTTGAGAAAGACGGCATTTGTCTTTTGCCTGCCCCGCAGGGCAGGACGGCCCTGCTCCAAGTAATCATTCAGAGCGCGTGCCGCCGGCTCACCGATGAGCACCACCCTCTCCTTGGAACCCTTACCCCAGACGCGGATTTCATTCGTCTCCATGCTCAGTTGCTCGATGTTTATATTCTCCAGTTCGCTGACCCGCATCCCGGAAGCATAGAGCAACTCCAGCAGGGCACGGTCGCGCCGCCCCTGAGGTGTTGACCCGTCGGGCGCTTCCAGGAGTCGCACCGTCTCCTCCACGGTGAGGAAGGACGGAAGGCGCCGGTCCAGCTTCGGGGAAGTCGCCTTTTCCAGCGGATTGACCGATACTTTACCTTCCCGCACCAGATAACGGTAGAAGGAGCGGATGGCGGACAGCTTGCGCGCGATGCTGCTCTTGACCACGCCCTGTTCCATGAGCCACGACATGTAGTCGCGCAGGACATGCTTGTCCACCTCATCGAGTGAGCTAACGCGCTTCATTCTGAGAAACTGGAAGAAGCCTTTCTCCGAACCGCGGGCGTAGTTGCCGATAAGGTCGGTGGTGTAATTGCGCACCGTATAGGGCGAGAGCCCACGCTCCGCTTTCAGATAATCCACATACCGGTTCAATGCTTCCTGCATGTTACTGGTCCCGTTTCATCTCCCCTTTATAATCGCATTTGGCACATTTGGCATACCGGCCCATATACTGCGTCAACAATCCACCGCACTTGGGGCAGGGGTCGGGGAGGGGTTTATAATAAGTGGCGAACTGACATTCCGGATAGTTGCTGCAGCCATAAAAGATGCGCCTCTTCTTGCTGAGCCGCTCCACCAGCTCATGGCCGCATTCGGGACATTTCACTCCCGTCTTGAGCTGATACGACTGGGTATACTTGCACTCCGGGTAGCCGCTGCAGGCGAGGAATTTACCATACCGTCCCAGCTTTACCGCCAGGGGCTTGCCACATTGCGGGCAGGTCTCATCAGTCAGCTCAACGGGCAGCTTCACCCTCTCCATCTGCTCCGAAGCCTTCACCAGGTCCTTCTGAAACGGGGTATAAAAATCCTGTATGACGCTCGCCCAGTTGCGCTTCTTCTTCACGATATTATCAAGTTCGTCTTCCATATTGGCGGTAAATTTAATATCCACGATATCAGCAAAATGCTCGGTCAAAAGGTCGTTCACCAGAATGCCAAGCTCGGTTGGCTGGAAATAGCCCCTGACCTTAGCTACATAATCGCGCTCCTGAATGGTGGAGAGGATTGGGGCATAGGTGCTGGGCCGACCAATACCCCACTGCTCCAGCATCTTGACCAGTGTGGCCTCGTTGAAGCGGGGCGGCGGCTGGGTAAAACGCTGCTCCAGATATATTCCCAGCAGTTTCAGCACCTCATTTTTCCTTAACGGGGGTAAGGTGCTTTTCCTTTCCTCTTCATCCGCTTCATCTTTGCTCTCATTGTAAAGGACAATGAAGCCGGGAAATACATTTACCGAGCTGGCTGTCCTTAACAAATAATCAGTCCCCGGACATTTAGCTTCAATGTCAACAGTGGTATTATCGAAGATGGCCGCGGCCATCTGGCTGGCCACCATGCGCTTCCAGATGAGGTCGTAGAGGCGGTACTGGCTCACCGTCAGGTCTTTCTTTATCAGTGCCGGCTCCCGGGGTATACGGGTGGGGCGGATGGCCTCATGCGCCTCCTGTGCCCCTTTGACCACCCCTCTGAAGACACGGGCGCGAGGTGGCAGATATTCGGCGCCGTGCTTCTTGCCGATGTAGTCTCTGGTCTCGGCAATTGCTGACCACGCGACGCGCGTTGAATCAGTGCGCATGTAGGTAATGAGTCCCACGCTCCCTTCGCTGCCAATGGGCAGCCCTTCGTAGAGCTGCTGGGCAATGGCCATCGTCTGTTTGGCGGTAAAATGCAGTTTGCGCCACGCCTCCTGTTGCAGGGTGCTGGTGATGAAAGGGGGAGCGGGCTGGCGACTTGCCTTTTTGGTACTTATTTGATAGACATGATAGCTCGCCTGCTCCAGCTCTTGTTTGAGCCGGCTTGCCTCCGCCTCGTTGGAAATGTCTATCTTGGCGCCATCCATGAGGCCAATCAGCGTGGCTCTAAACACTGCTTTATCCCTCGCCTTGGTCAGCTCAGCCTCAATTGTCCAGTACTCCACCGGCACAAAGTCCTGTATCTCGCGCTCGCGGTCCACGATTATTTTCACCGCGGCCGACTGGACCCTCCCGGCGGAAAGGCCACGCCTGACTTTCTTCCAGAGCAGGGGGCTGAGCGTATAGCCAACCAGCCGGTCCAGGACGCGCCTTGCCTGCTGCGCATTTACCAGCTGCATGTCAATGGCCCGAGGGTGCTGGAACGCCTGCCTGACGGCGGCGCTGGTTATCTCATGGAAAACAACGCGCTGATAGGGCTTGCGGTCGGTCCCGGTCACCTCAGCCAGATGCCAGGCAATGGCTTCCCCTTCTCTATCCGGGTCGGTGGCCAGATAGACTGTGGAGGCGTTTTTAACCGCCCGTTTCAGCTCATTAACAATCTTGTTTTTTGCCTTTGGCACCACATATCTGGGGATAAAACCGTTTTCCACGTCCACGCCCAGTTCGCTTTTGGGCAAATCCCTTATGTGGCCCAGCGATGCTTTCAGGCTATAGCCACTGCCCAGTATTTTAAACAGTGTCCTAGCTTTGGCCGGTGATTCCACGATGACCAGATTTTTCGCCATGATATTTAATCCACCCTCACCCGGTATTCTTCCCTGACCTCCCGGGCCAGAATATAGCTCATCGACCCCATCTGTTTGACCAGACCCTTGAGCTCCATCATCGCCAGGGTGCTGCTGACGGTGGCCACCGACAACCCACTGCTGCGGCATACCTCATCAATATGAGTTGGCTCAGCGCTCAGGTGTTTTAACAGCAAGGATTCCGTATCTGAAGCGGGCAGTATCTCTTTCATCTCCATCTGCCGGGCTATGGTCATCAGGTTAAGCTCTTCCAGGATATCAGTATAGTCGCGGACCAGCTTGGCGCCTTCTTGAATAAGATGGTTGGTGCCCCGGCTGGCCGGAGAGAGAATGCTGCCGGGAACAGCAAATACCTCGCGGTTCTGCTCCAGCGCCAACTGCGCCGTAATCATGGCGCCGCTGGTTTCATCCGCCTCAACGACGAGCACACCCATGCTCAGTCCGCTCATGATGCGGTTGCGGCGGGGAAAATTATCCGCCCGTGGCCTTGTGCCGAGAGGGTATTCACTGACCAGAGCGCCCTGCTGCATGACCCTGCGGGCCAGGTCAGCATTCTCGCTGGGGTAGACAATGTCAAGTCCGCTGGCAAAGACGGCAATGGTGCGGCCCCCCGCGTCCAGAGCCGCCTGATGGGCGATGGCATCTATGCCCTTGGCCAGACCACTGACCACGGTAATCTTGCTCTGCGCTAAATCAGCCACGATTTCCTCCGTCACCTGCCTCCCATAAACAGTCGCCCGGCGGGTGCCAACCACCGCCAGGCACCACTCGTCCTGCGGCCGCAGTTCACCCCTGACATACAGCAGCGGGGGGTAGTCATATATTTCCTTCAGCCGGGAGGGATACGCTTCGTCTTTATACGTGAATACATTGACACCGTAGCGGGCCAGCTTGTCCATTTCCTCGTCCAGAGAAATCTTTGGCTGCCAGGTCGTGATTGCCTGTACCGCATTGCGGTCGAGGCCAGCTTTTTTCAGTTCGGCGGGCCTCGCCTGCCAGGCTTTCTCCAGGCTGCCAAAGTGGTTCTCAAGCTGGGCAAACCGCACCCGGCCAATGCCGGGGATGAGGCTGAAGCCCACCCAGTATTTGATGTCCCTTTTTTCGCTCATGGCTGAAACACTGTCATTCTAACACAGGGATATAGTGTTAACAATCGAACTATGACCGATGCTGGCGCAGGTACAATGTCACTCAGAAGCCAGTACACAGAAATATGGTGGCGGAGAGGGTGGGATTCGAACCCACGGTAGCCAAAGGCTACACACGCTCTCCAGGCGTGCCTGATAG
>CAZJGR010000068.1:0-6038 GCA_964545815.1 uncultured Dehalococcoidaceae bacterium
AGACCTGTGCTGTCTCCATCGAATGCCAAACTGACATATCAAAACGACTCCGGTTTATCCTAAAATAGTCTTCTTAGCCCAGACTCTGAAACTAAAGAATAAGAAAATGGGGTGAGTGGAGGGATTCGAACCCTCGGTCTCCAGGGCCACAACCTGGCGCCTTGAACCGCTGGGCTACACTCACCACAGACCAGAGCTATTATAGCCGAAAAAACGCCGTGCTTTCAAATCGACACGCGTCCTGCGTTGGCATGGCTATTTATCGGCAAGCTGAACGATGGTCACGCCGGCGCCCCCCTCACCGTACCTGCCGGTGCGGTATGATTTCACCAGCGGGTGTCCGGACAGCTTTTCCTGAATGGCCTGGCGCAGCGTCCCCGTGCCCTTGCCGTGAACCACACTGACCTGATAGAGGCCGGCCATAAAGGCGTCATGAAGGTACTGGTCGAGCTTCAGTAGCGCTTCGTCAACCGTAAGCTGGCGAAGGCGTATCTCGTCCGATACCGTTATCTTTTTACCTTGGTGGTCGTATCCGTGCATCAAAAACCTGTTTCCTGATTGTAGCACCCGGCAGCTTAGGCGACAAATTCTTGTGAGGGCGGCCGCTCCAGTGCTAGAATAATTCTGGACGGTACGGGAGGGTGCTGAAAAATGACGCTTGATTCCATCATCGTTAAAGGTGCCCGCGAGCACAACCTGAAGAATATAGATGTCACCATTCCCCGTGACCGGCTGGTCGTCATTACCGGCGTCTCCGGCTCGGGGAAAAGCTCGCTGGCCTTTGACACCATCTACGCCGAAGGGCAGCGCCGGTATGTGGAGTCGCTCTCGGCGTATGCCCGGCAGTTCCTGGGGCGGATGGAAAAGCCTGATGTCGACTACATCGAGGGCCTTAGCCCGGCCATTTCCATTGACCAGAAAGGTCCGAGCAAAAACCCGCGTTCCACGGTGGGCACGGTGACCGAGGTCTATGATTACCTGCGGCTGCTCTTCGCCAGGGTTGGCCACCCCCACTGCCCTAAATGCGGGCGGGAAATCACCACCCAGACGGTGCAGCAGATTGTGGACGCGGTCCAGGGCCTTCCCGAGGGCAGGCGCATCATGATTATGGCGCCGCTCATCCGCGACCGTAAGGGAGAGTACCAGCAGGTTTTTGCCGATTTGCGTAAGGCTGGCTATGTCCGGGTGAGGGTTGATGGCGAGCTCCATGAGCTTTCCGGGGAATTCCAGCTGGATAAAAACAAGAAGCACTCCATTGAGGCGGTGATCGACCGTCTGGTTGTCGGGCAGGGCGAAAGGCAGCGGATTGCCGATTCGGTGGAGACCGCCCTTAAACTGGGCGCTGGCATGGTGCTCGTCTCCATCATAGATGGTGAGGAGCTGCTCTTCTCCGAGCACTTTGCCTGTGTCTACGACGGCATCAGCCTTGGTGAGATAACGCCCCGCACCTTCAGCTTCAACAGCCCGCACGGGGCCTGCCCCGAGTGCTCCGGCCTGGGCGTCAAGCTGGAAATCGAACCGGAGCTGGTCATCCCCAATAAAGAGCTGTCCATCGCTGAGGGAGCAATACGTCCCTGGCAGTTCCAGTCGTGGTACTTCTATCAGCTTGAATCTCTGGCGAGAAATTACGGTTTCTCGCTGAACACCCCGGTCAAAAACCTGTCGGAGAAACATTACCATCTGATACTCTACGGCGAAGAGGGGGAGTGGCACCGCTACCGCAACCGCTTCGGGCGTATCAGGGAGTCCTTCAGCGGCTTCGAGGGCGTGATACCCCGCATGGGGCGCCTCTACCGTGACACTGAATCGGAGAACTCGCGGGCGGATATTGAGCACTATATGGTCTCCACACCGTGCCCCGTCTGTCAGGGCAAACGGCTGAAACCGGAGTCGCTGGCGGTGACCATCGGCGGCCGGAATATCATGGACGTCGGTGAGATGTCGGTGGTGCACGAACTGGAGTGGATAAACGAGATTGGCGATAAGGTGCTCAGTGAGCGTGAGAAAATGATTGCCCAGGAGATTTTAAAGGAGATTCAGTCCCGGCTCGGCTTCCTGAAAGACGTGGGGCTGGAGTATTTGACCATTGGCCGCGCCTCTGCGACATTGAGTGGCGGTGAGGCGCAGCGAATCCGGCTGGCCACGCAGATTGGCAGCGGGCTGATGGGCGTACTGTATATCTGTGATGAGCCCACCGTGGGGCTGCATCCGGCGGATGATGCTCGCCTTATCAATACCCTGAAAAGATTGCGGGACCTGGGCAATACGATACTGGTGGTGGAGCATGATGAAGCCATGATGCGTGCTGCCGACCATATCATTGACATGGGGCCGGGGGCGGGGGAGCACGGCGGCGAGATTGTGGCCACGGGCACGCTGGCGGATATTATGGCCAGCCGGGAGTCAATTACCGGCCAGTACCTCAGCGGCACCAAGCAGATTCCGCTGCCCAGCCGGCGACGTCCCGGCAACGGTGGTGAAATCGTGGTGCGGGGGGCAAGGCAGAATAACCTGAAGGATATCGATGTCCGTATCCCGCTGGGCAAATTTGTCTGTATTACTGGCGTCTCCGGCAGTGGTAAGAGCACCCTTATTGACGAGATTCTTTACCGTAAACTGGCCCAGGTTTTCTACCGGTCGAGAGAGAGAGCTGGCGACTGTGATGAAATCATCGGTGCGGAGCATGTCGACAAAGTGGTCAATATCGACCAGTCGCCGATTGGTCGAACGCCGCGGAGCAATCCGGCTACCTATACCGGCACCTTTACGCCGATTCGCGAGATGTTTGCCACCGTGCCTGAGGCAAGAATGAGAGGCTATGCGCCGGGTCGCTTCTCTTTCAACGTGAAAGGTGGGCGCTGTGAGGCCTGTCGCGGGGAAGGGTATATCCAGATTGAGATGCAGTTCCTCCCCGATGTCACCGTCCCCTGCGAGGTGTGCAAGGGCCAGCGCTATAACCGGGAGGCGCTGGAGGTACGGTTCAAGGACAAAAACATCGCCGAAGTGCTCGATATGACGGTGGAGCAGGCGCTCGCCTTCTTCACCCATTTCCCCAAGGTGAAAAACAAGCTGGAGACGCTGCAGGACGTTGGTCTGGGGTATATCCGCCTCGGGCAGCCGGCGCCAACGCTTTCCGGCGGTGAAGCCCAGCGGGTGAAGCTGGCCACCGAGCTATCACGCCGTGCTACCGGCAGAACGCTCTACATTCTGGATGAACCGACCACCGGGCTCTCTTTTGAGGATGTCGCGGCACTGCTGAGGGTGCTGCAGCGGCTCGTCGAGGCCAGCAATACGGTGGTGGTCATCGAGCACCATCTGGATGTAATCAAGAACGCTGACCATATCATTGACCTTGGCCCGGGCGCCGGAGACCTGGGGGGATACGTGGTGGCCACGGGAACTCCCGAGGAGATAGCGCAGGTGAAGGGCTCGGCAACCGGCCAGTATCTGGGCAGAGTGCTTCATAAAGATGTGGCGCCGGCTCTCACCGGCTAAAGCTTTTATACTTAAGGCTAAAACACATTTAAGGTTGTAAATGGCTAGTTTAGGGACAGGGTTGAGCCCAGGCTGGTTTTGACCACGTCAATGCGGGTGGGGAAGACGTCTCTCAGTTCCTCAATGTGAGTAATGACCAGTATTTTTTCAAAGTCATCCTGAATGGAATTAATCGCTTCTTTCAGTTTCTCGATGCCGGCGCTGTCCTGTGTGCCGAAACCTTCATCGATAATCAGTGTGGGCAGCGGTGCCCCGGCCCGTCTGGCCAGCAACCGGGACAGCGCAATACGAATGGCAAAGTCGATGCGGAAAGCCTCGCCGCCGCTGAACATCTCGTAGTTCCTGGTGCCGAGTTCATCGGCAATGGTGATATCAAGGGTCTCCGCGACAGCGCCCTTCTTGGTCTCCCGCTGCGGCTCAAACTTGACATGCATCCGGTTGTCCGTCATCCGCCCGAGGAGCCGGTTGGCCTCAACTTCAATCTCGGGAAGCGCTGTTTCAATGAGCAATGCCTGTATGCCACCCTTGCCGAAGGCCCGGGCCAGTTCTTGGTAAATGCTTTCCTCCTTCGCCGACTGAGCCAGCGCTTTTTCCTTCTCCTTTTGCCTCTTCTCCAGTTCGGCGCAGTGCTGCAGTCTGGCTTTGACGTTCCACAGTGCTTCCTGCGCCTGTTTTTGCTGCTGTTCCAGCTCCCGGAACTCGTTTTCGGCATCCGTTATCTCGGTGATGAACCGGGGCAGGGCTTCAAGCTCTCGGGCTAACTCCTCTCTCTTCCGTCCATCAGCTTCCACGCTCGTTCGCAATTCCCGGGCGTGGGTCTCCGCCTGCGCTATTGCCGTTTTCTCCTGTTCGATAAAGCGGTCAGCCTCTTCCAGTTTCCGCATCGGGCTTTCATATTGTTCCAGTTGGCGCATCTGCTGCCTTATCTGTTCATGCTGCCCGGCGTCATAATCGAGGGTGGCCAGTTGCTTTTCTACTTCCTCCAGCATCACCTGCTCCTGACCAGCAAATTCTTTTTTGGCCAGTTGCTGTTCAATCCCGGATAAGCGATTTCTCTCCGTGGTCAGTTGTTTTTTGGCGTCGGCAGCTTCATTGGCCTCTTTGTTGAGAAGGCTGGCCTGGCTCTGCAGGGCGATTTTCTCCTGGTTCAACTGCTTCTCCAGCAGGGCGACTTCGCCGTTCAGTGACCCGAGTTCGTTTCTCTTCTGGTCAAGCTCGGCCTGATTCGACGTCAGCGAACCGACTCTGCTCTGTTTCTCGGCGGTGTATTTGGCCTCAATGAGCTTCAGGCCTTCGGCGCCGAGCTCGGTCTCGCAGAGGGGGCATTTAGCTTCCGTCTGCGTGGCCAGAAGGTTGATTTTCTCCTCCAGTTCTTTCCGTTCCCGTTCCAGCCGGTTTATGTTTGATTCCAGATAGTTGACCGCTGTCTGCAGTTCTTGGCTCAACTGCTTTTTTCGGAATAGTGTCTCCTCGTTCCCGGCCAGCCGGCCCAGCTGCACCTGAAGCTGCTGAATCTGCCCCTGTTTCTGCGCGAACGCGGCTATCCTGTTTTCCAGGTCACTGACCTGTTTCTGCACCAGGGCATGTTCCGTGAGCAGTCTCTGGCTGGCCTCCTTTATCCTGCTTTCCAGTTGCGCTTGCTGCTTTTCCAGATTCACTAACTGGCGGAACTTGTGGTCGAGCTCGTCGCATCTTTTTCTGGCCTCGTTATACTGTTGGTAGCCTGATTCTATCTGGTCGCGCCGGGCAATGAGCGCCTCGTACTCATGGACGCGTGACTGGAGCTGGCTGACCTGCGCTTCCAGCAGTTCCAGGCTTCTCTGCCGGTCGCGGGTGATTGCTTCCAGCTGGTCGAGCTGCACTTTCTTTTTTCCCAGCGTATCTTTTTGCTGGCGCAGCTCATTGAGTTCGGTTTCCTTTTCTCTGGCCGCCTCTTCAATCCGGGTGAGGGCATGCTGTGCTTTCTCCAGTTCTGCCTCGTACTCCGGCTTCAGGGCCAGCTCAGCGCTGATATCCCTCAGCGTGCTCTCCAGCTGTGCTTTCTCAAACTCCTGCTGCCGTGCCAGCTCTCTGGCCCGGTCTTCCAACTGGTCGTAGTAGGAGAGGCCCAGTATATTGGCCAGCACTTCTTTGCGCTCGGCGGGGCGCTTGGTGGTGAATTCATCGGCATGGCCCTGGCGTAAAAAGGCGCTGTTGATGAAGGTGTCATAGTCCATATGCAGCGTGCTGGTGATTTTCTGCTGCGTCTGGGCCATGCTGTTGCCGCTGATGGACTTGAAACCACCGTCGGTGGCCATCTGAAATTCCAGCATCGACTGGCCGGCGGCACCGGCGCGCTTTGGTCTGGCGCGCTTGCGGATAATGCGGTACGCCTGCCCCCCAACGGCAAAATCAAACTCCACCTCCATCTCCTTCTGATGGGTGTGGATGAGGTCGTCATCACTCTTGGCCCTGGCCCTTCCCCAGAGCGCCCAGGTCATGGCGTCAATGAGCGCCGATTTGCCACTGCCGTTAGCGCCGGAAAGGCAGGCGGTATGGATGCC
>CAZJGR010000069.1:0-5952 GCA_964545815.1 uncultured Dehalococcoidaceae bacterium
TGAGCAGCAGGGTGCGTATGTGTGAGCCATCCACGTCAGCATCGGTCATCAGGATAACGCGGTGGTAACGGAGCCTGGCAGCGTTAAAGTCATTATCGATGCCCGCGCCCAAAGCGGTGATGATAATGCGGATTTCCTCATTGGCCAGCATCTTGTCCGGCGGGGCCTTTTCCACATTCAGAATCTTGCCGCGTAGCGGCAGTATCGCCTGAAAACGGCGGTTCCGGCCCTGCTTGGCCGAGCCACCGGCGGAGTCGCCCTCCACCAGATACAGCTCACAGTAGGCAGGGTCTTTCTCCGAGCAGTCCGCCAGTTTTCCGGGCAGCGTGCCGGTGTCAAAGCTGCTCTTTCTGATGATTAAATCGCGGGCTTTGCGGGCGGCTTCCCTGGCCTTGGCGGTGGTCACGCACTTTTCAATTATTCTTCGTGCCTCGTCGGGGTGCTCTTCAAGGTAACCAGAAAGCCCTTCCCCGACGACGCTCTCCACCTGGCTTTTAACTTCAATGTTGCCCAGCTTGCCCTTGGTCTGGCCTTCAAACTGCGGCTCGTGGAGCTTGACACTGATGATGGCGGTCAGCCCCTCCCGGACATCCTCCCCCGTCAGGTTCGGCTCGTCGTCCTTGAGCAGCTTGTTCTTGTGGGCATAGTCGTTCAGCACCCGGGTCAGCGCCGAGCGGAAGCCGGTGAGGTGAGTGCCGCCGTCAACGGTATTGACGCAGTTGGCGAAGCTGAAAACGGACTCGTTAAAGCCGTCATTGTACTGGAGCGCCAACTCAACGATGGTGCTGTTTACCTCTTTATCAATGTATATCGGGTGGACGTGACGGACGGTCCGGCCCCGGTTCAGATGGCGGACAAAGCTGGTTATGCCACCCTCGAAGTAAAAGGTCTGCTCTTTGTGGCTGTTCTCATCCCCTGTCCTTTCGTCTTTTATGGTGATTTGCAACCCTCGGTTGAGGTAGGCCATCTCGCGAATGCGCTCGCTGATGATGTCAAAATCGTATCCGGTCTTGCCGAAAATCTCCTCATCGGCGTAAAAGGTGATGATGGTGCCGGTACCATGGGCCTTGCCGATTTCCGTTACCGGGCCCTGCGGTATGCCCTGACGGTACTCCTGCTGATACACCTTGCCATCGCGCCGTACGTTACAGCAGAAATAGGCAGAGAGGGCATTGACCACCGAAGCCCCCACACCATGCAGACCGCCGGAAACCTGATAAGTGCGGCCACCGAACTTGGCTCCCGCGTGCAGGACGGTCATCACCGTTTCCAGAGCGGAAACACCGGTAGCATGGTGGATACCCACCGGTATTCCCCGCCC
Source organism: uncultured Dehalococcoidaceae bacterium (assembly GCA_964545815.1). Taxonomy (GTDB): domain Bacteria; phylum Chloroflexota; class Dehalococcoidia; order Dehalococcoidales; family RBG-16-60-22; genus E44-bin89. The sequence continues at coordinate 1,322 of CAZJGR010000069.1, forward strand.
GTTGTCCTCCACGGTGACGCCACCATCTTCCCTGAGGATGACCAGGATTTTATCACAGCAGCCGGCCATGGCCTCGTCAATGCTGTTATAGATGATTTCGTAGACGAGATGGTGCAGACCGCGCTGGTCCGTGCCGCCGATGTACATGCCGGGGCGGCGGCGCACTGCCTCCCTTCCCCCCAGTACCTGAATGTCCTCGACGGTATAGTTGCTATTCTGGTTATTACGTGGCACAGTCAAGGCTGGATTCTTCCTAACTATTCTTAATTATGTCTCCTCAAGACTGAGAAAAAGAAAAAGCAAGCTCTCATTCACGTTCCGAGCCTGCCATGGACACAAGAACCGACGATACATTTACGCACGATTTAGTATAGCACAAATCAGCTTTGAAGTAAAGGCAGGGGGAGATGTAAAAAGACGTTTTTTATCTTTCCGCCCATTGCATCCCTCAGTTCGCCGTGTTATAATAACGTCAGAGTAAAAACCTTTAAGCTGGTCCCGTGAGGCTGGCAAGGAAAAGACAGAGACACCCCGTAACGCTGACCTCTTGCCAGCCCCGGCAAGAGGTTATTTTTATGGCCGAAAAAATCGTCATGACCCAGGATGACATCCGGCGCACCCTGGCGCGCATCGCCCATGAAATCATCGAGCAGAACAAGTCCACGGACCACCTGGTACTGGTGGGGATGCGGACGCGGGGGGTGCCTCTGGCCAGGCGGCTCGCGGCCAATATCCAGAAGTTTGAAAACATGGACGTCCCGGTGGGTGCCCTCGACTTTAGCCTCTACCGCGATGATATTCCCCATCTGGAAAAGCAGCCCGTCGTTCAGCATACCGACATACCGACGAGCGTTGACGGCAAATCAATCGTGCTCGTTGATGACGTGCTGTACACCGGCCGCAGCACGCGGGCAGCCATGGATGCGCTCATTGACCGCGGACGCCCCCGGCAGATTCAGCTGGCAGTGCTCATTGACCGCGGGCACCGCGAGATGCCCATCCACCCTGACTACGTCGGCAAGAATATTCCGAGCGCCCGTCACGAGGAGATACAGGTCCACCTCATGGAAACGGATGGCGTGGACGAAGTAGCTATTGTTCGCCACGAACCGAACGCCAGCAATAACCAATTGCACCCGGTAAATACCGGGGAAAAGGAGCGGCCATGACGCTAACAAATAGAAGCCTGATTACCATTGACGACCTTTCCTACGGGGAAATTGAAGCGCTCTTCAACCTGGCCGATGAGATGTCCGGGGCTATGGACGAGCAGTACGGCCTGTGCCGGGGCAAGATTATGGCCAGCCTTTTCTTTGAGCCCAGCACCCGCACACGGCTCTCCTTCGAGACGGCGATGCACCGTCTCGGAGGGAGCGTCATCACTGCCGCCGATGTCGGCGCCACGTCTCTGGCCAAGGGCGAAAGCATTGCCGATATGGCCAAGGTGGTCGGGAGCTACGTTGACATGATTGTCATCCGCCATCCCTGGGAAGGGACCGCCAAGGTGGTTGCCGACTACGCTGGCGTCCCGGTCATCAATGCCGGTGATGGCGGCCACCAGCACCCCACCCAGACGCTGTGCGACCTATACACCATTAAAAAGGAGAAAAAAACCCTGAGAGGGCTGAAAATCGGGCTGTGGGGCGACCTGAAGTACGGGCGGACGATACACTCCCTCATTTTCGCCCTCGCCAAGTTTGGGGCCAATATTCTCTTCTACCCGACGCCAGGGCTGGAGGTGCCGGAGCACGTCCTGGAAAAACTGACCATGGAGTACGGCGGCGAACTGGAAAAGTACGCAACTCTGGGCACGGCAGCGAAGGAAAGGCCGTTCCCCCTTGACGCCATCTACCTGACGCCCAGCAGTCCGCACCAGCTGGCCATGATGCCCGACGTTAACATTCAGGTGGAATTGAAGACGGGGCTTGATGCCCTCTATGTCACCCGCCCCCAGAAGGAACGGTTCACCGCCGCTGAAAAAGGCAAGAAACTGAGAGATAGGTACCCCGTCGTGGATAAGAAACTGCTCAAGAGCAAGGAGTTTAAAAAGACGCTGGTGATGCACCCGCTGCCTCGCGTCGATGAGCTGGCGCGGGAGCTGGATGCCGACCCCAGGAGCATGTACTTCAAGCAGGCGGCGCGCGGGGTGCCAGTGCGTATGGCGCTCATCGCCCTGCTGCTGGGGGTGAAAGAAGTGCCCGTTCCGCAGGAAGAAGCGCCGCCCATATCTTATCCTGTTTACCATCACGATTACGGCCTGAAGTGCCCCAACCCGCGCTGCGTCTCGGTGCAGGAGACAGAAATAAAATACCTCAGGCCCGAATATAAAATCGTCAACCGCAGACCGCTGACCCTGCGCTGCATCTACTGCGAACACGGTTTCGAGCCGGAATACGTCGCCAGCTCCGACTGGCATGAAGGGAAAACGGCGACCAAGAAGTACCACAGCGCATCAAGCCACTGGGCAAGGACAATCAGGCCCGAGAACCTGATTGTCTTCCGCTCGGACCGGGATGCGGAAACTCTCGGCTTCAAGCCGAGCCGATACATTAAGGTAAAACGTCGCAGAAAGGTCACACCGAAATGAAATCACTGCTGATTAAAGATGGCCGGATTATCGACCCGGGCCAGGGTGTAGACGAGCGAGGCAGTCTGCTGCTCAGCGAGGGAAAAGTTGTCTGGCGGGGCGTGACTCCACCCCAGACCGATTATGACCTCCTGTATGCGGAAGGTATGGTGGTCTGCCCGGGGTTCATTGACATGCACTGTCACCTCAGGCAGCCCGGCTTTGAGGAAAAGGAGACCATCGCCACCGGCACCCGGGCGGCGGCGAGAGGAGGTTTCACCACCGTCTGCTGTATGCCCAATACCAGCCCGCCTCTGGACAGTAAGGCAACGATAGACTATATCAAGTCCGAAGCTGAGAAATCGGCTGTCGTCCGCGTGCTGCCCATCGGTTGCGTCACCAGGGGAAGAAAAGGGGAGGAGCTGGCTGACATGGTGGCGCTGGCCTGGGCGGGGGCCATCGGCTTCAGCGACGACGGCAGCCCGGTGAAAAACCCGGACCTTATGCGCCAGGCCCTGGAAAAAGGTCGGGAGCTCGGCCTGCCGGTCAGTGACCACTGCGAGGAGCCGTCACTGGCCGAGGGCGGGCAGATGAACGAAGGGGCGCTTGCCGAAAGGCTTGGCCTGCGCGGTATCCCATCTGCTTCCGAGGAAATCATGGTGTCGCGGGACATCATGCTCGCCAGAATGACTGGCGGGCACGTGCACATCGCCCATGTCAGCACCGCGGGCGCGGTGGCCCTCATCCGGGACGGCAAAAGGCAGGGGGTTAAGGTTACCGCCGAGGTGACTCCCCACCACCTCACCCTCACCGAGGAGGAGTGCAACGGCTACAACACCAACGCCAAGGTCAGCCCGCCGCTGCGCACGAGGCGGGACAACCAGTCGCTGGTAAGGGGTCTGAAAGATGGCGTAATCGATATCATTGCCACCGACCACGCCCCGCACGCGCGGTCGGACAAGGAGTGCGATTTCACCAGGGCCACCTGCGGCATCAGCAACTTTGAGACGGCGCTGGGCAGCCTGCTTGTCCCGGTGCACAGCGGACAGATTACGCTCAACATGCTCATCTCCAGGCTCACCTGTGAACCGGCGAAATTGCTAAAAAATGAGCTCCTCGGGACGCTGAAAATCGGCGCACCGGCGGACATCACCATCTTTGACCCCTATAAAGAGTGGACCGTTGAGCCGGAGGCGTTTGCCTCCAAGGGGAAGAACACGCCGCTCGCCGGCCGCGTGCTTAAAGGCAGAGCGATGGCCACCATCTACGGCGGCAGGCTGGTATATAAAGATGATTCGATTAAATTTATCGGGGGTGAGGTAGATAAATAAAAAAACGTTGCTGGTACTGGCCGACGGCTCGGTCTACGAGGGTCTTTCCTTCGGCGCCGAGGTCGATGCCCATGGCGAGGTGGTCTTCAACACCAGCATGATTGGCTACCAGGAAATGCTGACTGACCCCTCCTACGCCGGGCAGATTGTGGTGCCCACGTATCCCTTAATCGGCAACTACGGCACCAACGAGGACGACGTTGAATCCAATAAGATACAGGTCAGGGGCTTTGTGGTCAGAGAAGAGTGCGTTCAGCCGAACCACTTCCTCAACCGCCAGACTCTCCACGATTATCTGCGGGAAGGCAATATCCCCGGCCTCCACGGCGTTGACACGCGGTCGCTCACCAGAAAGCTGCGCTCGTACGGGGTGATGATGGGCTACCTCACCAGCGAGAAATCGGCTGAGGGGGCTTTAGCCGAGCTAAAGAAGCTGCCCGACTACGGCAGCATCGACTTTGTCAGGCAGGTCTCCACGGCCACCCCCTACCCCTGGGAACCAGGGCCAGATGATAAAGGCCGGCCCCATATCGTCGTGCTGGACTGCGGGCTGAAGTACAACATTTTAAGGCTTTTAAAGAAGCAGGGCTGCCGCGTCACCGCCGTGCCCTGCACCACGTCAGCCAAAGATATTTTAGCCATGAAGCCGGACGGCATTTTGCTTTCTCCCGGCCCCGGCGACCCCGGGCTTCTGGACTACATCGTGGCCACGGTGAAGGGACTGGTCGGGAAGA
>CAZJGR010000070.1:0-5743 GCA_964545815.1 uncultured Dehalococcoidaceae bacterium
TCTGCTGAGCCGACTGGTCGCCGGGGTGATGAAGGAACACGGCGGTGGCAGCATAATCAATATCGCCTCGATTATGGGCCTCGTCCCCAGCGAGCTCGGCATTTACAGCGTGACCAAGGCTGGCCTTATCATGCTCACTCAGGTTCTGGCCAAGGAATGGGGCCAGTACCAAATCAGGGTGAACGCCATTGCCCCGGGCGTGGTCAAAACCAGGCTGAGCGAGGCCCTGTGGAAGGACCCGGCGAAGGAGAGGGAGGCGGCCAAGAGAAAGGCGCTGGGCTACATCGGGATGCCTGAGGACATTGCCGGGGCGGCGCTTTTCCTTGCCTCCGATGCCTCGAGCTACGTTACCGGGGAAGTTATCATCGTTGACGGCGGTGAAATCGTCGGGCCGGCGCCAGACTACGGGGACTGAGCTATTTCCCCGGGGAAGAGAGGGATTTGACCTTTTGTATTACCTTAGCGGTTAATTCTTTTTCCGCAACGGGCACAAGGTCAACCGTTTCACCGGCCACGACAATGAAGTGGCCGGCCCTTTTTCTGATTCGCTTCTTGTCCGCGCAGGCCTTGGGGCAGCCACACAGGATGACCATTACATCTATCCGTCGGCTTCTCCGCGAGACAAGGCTGATGTCGGGCTCCCCCTGAAGCGCCTCCTCTATCTCCTGGCCAATGTCGGCAAGCTCAATCTCTGGATTGCATGAGCCGCAGTATTTGACTGCTACCTTCATCCTTGGTCGCTCAGGCCAGTTTTGGCTGCTTTCCGATTCCGGCCAGCTTCTGGGCCAGCCGCTTTTTGCGTTCCCAGTTGGCGCGCCGCATAATCATAATACGCTGTGCCTGCGGCGAACCAGCACCATGCATTGATTCGGCCAGGGCGGTGCCGCAGGTCATGCCCTCGATGAGCCGGAGAAGGCGCATCCTGGTCTCGGCGGGCACATCGGTCACGCCTTTGAGGTACTTGTCCACATATTTGCCGACCCTGGTATTGCCCCAATCAAGTTCCGAGGGCATGGTCGCCAGCAGGCCGCCGGCAGCATCCTGAGCGAGCCTGGCCATCTCGTAAATATACCGGGTAACATTGAGCTTGGTGACGTTGGCCAGAAGGGGGTCGGCCATGTAATTGCCTGCCGGCAATTTATAGCCCTGACAGGAGCAGGCGATGGAGCAGCAGTAGAGCGTCTCGGCAAGGTGCACCATCTCCACCAGCTTGTCCCTTATATGCGAGGCGTTCGCCGTGCCCTGCACTTCGGCCAGTGCGTAGGTGGCGCCAGTCAAAACATCGGCCAGACCGACCTTGCAGCCGCCGTAGTTCTGCCGGTGAGCGGTGGCAAAGCGCTCGACAAGGTCAAAGGCGAAATCATACTCGCCGCACATGAATACCTGTTCCCAGGGGACGAAGACATTGTCGAAGACCACCAGTGCCTCCCCGCCGACAATGCCGTATTCCGGGTTGCCCTGGTCAATGAGGCAGCCGCTGCATTTGCGGTCGTCGTTGGTCTGGCGGCCAAAGATATGAACCAGCCCGGGGGCATCAACCGGCACGTAAAAGCACACGGCGTAGTCAGCGTCCGCCTCCTTCAGTGAAGTGGTCGGCATGACCAGATGGCCGAGGGCGTTCACGGCGCCGGTAATATGCGCCTTGGCCCCCCGCACCACGATGCCACTCTTCTTCTTCGCCACAACGTGGACATACTGGTCAGGGTCAGCCTGCTGGCTGGGGGCAAGGCTGCGGTCGCCCTTCGGGTCAGTCATGGCCCCGGAGATGAACCGGTCCTCTCTCTGGACCTCTTTGAGGAGATTGACAAATCTCTTGTGGTACTCGGTGCCGTTCTTCTTGTCCATGTCATAGGTTACCGAGTAGATGGCATTCAAGGCATCGTGGCCGACACAGCGCGCGAAGCAGCTTCCCGTCTGCTGCCCCAAGGCGCGGAGCGCCTTCACCTTCTGCACCAGGTCATCGGTGCTGTGGTGCACATGGGTGAAAAGGTTGATTTTCTCTCCGGTCAGGTGGGACTTGGTGGTCAACAATTCCTCAAACTCGGGTGCCCACGCCATATCATAGGTCAGGGCGACGGAATTGATATGGGGGATAAAGGCAGGATGGTCCGCGACGCTGGCGATTTTCTTCCCCATGAAGTAAATCTCCGGCTTGACCCGGCGCAGACTTTCCCGGTAATCGTCACCACGTATCATACCCATAGTCAGAAACCTCGCCTTCTTTCCAATATGTTTCGTCAGGAAAGAGATAGATTATTCATAATAGCCGCGCCCGACGGCAAAGGCGATGGCGCCCAGAACCAGAAGCCCGGAAAGAGCAAACCAGAAAATCCAGGTAAACTGAGGCATAACTGGCGCGATTACTTCTGCGGCGGTGACAATGCCCATTATGGCGCTGAGCGCACCGATGAAACCCAGAATACAAGCGGTTAAGCCCATTGCTTGGCCTCCTCTGAAATATTTTTATCCCTTAAGCCTAGTTTATTATATAATTGAGCAAGGAACAAGCCCAGCTTCAGGTATTAAAAGCGCGGTTCAAAACGGAACACAAGATAAAGAGGGTAGATATGCCCAGCATGGAACAGGAAATCGGCGATTTGCTCCGCCAGCGGGGGCTGACGCTGGGGGCGGTTGAGTCGGCCACCGGCGGGCTCATTTCCCACCGGATAACCAATGTCCCGGGGAGTTCCGATTACTATAAAGGCTCGGTCACCGCCTACAGCAACGAGGCGAAGATTCGGATAGTTGGGGTGAAGAAGAAGACCTTAGGCCGGTACGGTGCGGTGAGCACCCGGGCGGCTGAAGAGATGGCGGAGGGGGGCCGGAAACTGCTGGCGGTGGATATCTGCATTGCCGATACAGGCATAGCCGGGCCGGGTGGGGCTACCCCGGAAAAGCCGGTGGGGCTGTTCTATCTTGGCCTTTCCCACCAGGGCCGGACGTACAGTCGGCAGCACCATTTCACCGGCAGCCGTGAGCAGAACAAACAGGACGCTGCGGGAGCCGCCCTGAGGTGGCTGAAAGAATATCTATCCAGTCTGGGTTAGGGGTTTAGCATCCATATAGATATATTCAGGACAGAAGCAAAGCTCACCCACAGGATATAAGGCACCAGCAACCACGCCGCCAGCCGTGAAGTCCTGGTAAAGCTAATTATCGTTGCCAGTATCGTAACCCACAGGATGATGATGACGATAACCCCGTACAGCGGCGACTGCATTCCGAAGAAGACCACTGACCAGAGGGCATTCAATACCAGCTGTATCAGGAAAATGAACAGTGCCACCCTCGCCCGCCGATTATCCAGGCCGACGCGCCAGACGAAAAAGGCGGCTATTCCCATAAGCAGGTAGAGGGTAATCCAGGCGGGGGCAAAGAGCCAGCTGGGCGGGGTGAAGGCAGGTTTCTGCAGGGCGGCATACCAGGTGGGAATCGCCGGTGTGGTGAATACTGAGCCGATGATTCCAGCACACTGGCAGACCACAATGCTGACAGCTAGTTTCAAGATATTAATTGTTTTCGTGTTTTTCATTGTTCCATCTCCTTACGTTGACATAATATTTTTTTAAGATTTATAGATGGTGAGCAGTTCTATCATATAGTTGACCAGATTGTCAATATTAATCAGCGATGTTATACTCTGACATATTGTCGGTAGATGTGGAGGCTTCAGGTGAAAAGAGCCGATGGACGTGCCTATAACGAGCTCCGACCAGTAAGCATCGTGCCCGATTTTTTGCTCTTTGCTGAGGGCTCAGCGCTTATTGAGCTGGGCAAGACCCGGGTGCTGTGCTCGGTGAGCGTGGACGACCGAGTGCCCAACTTTCTCAAAGGTAGCGGGACGGGGTGGGTCACCGCGGAATATGCCATGCTGCCCCGGGCCACGGTTACTCGTACCCCGCGCGATTCGGCAATGGGCAGGGTGGGGGGCAGGAACCAGGAGATTCAGCGCTTCATCGGGCGCTCACTGAGGGCAGTAATCGACCTCGCGGCTCTCGGGGAACGGACTTTGATGGTCGACTGCGATGTCATTCAGGCCGACGGTGGGACGAGAACCGCGGCCGTTACCGGTGCCTATGTCGCGCTTTATAGGTCTCTTCATAATCTGGCCAATATGGGAATCATCTCTTCGGTGCCGCTTAAAAGCGCGGTGGCGGCCACCAGCGCTGGCATTGTCCACGGCAATATGATGCTGGACCTGTGCTATGACGAAGATGGCACGGCCTCGGTTGACTTCAACGTGGTCATGACCAGCAAGGGTGAGTTCGTCGAAGTGCAGGGCGCGGCGGAGGGCAAACCGTTCTCCAGGAAGACCATTGAGGAACTGCTTTCCCTGGCTGAGGCGGGGATTCAGCAGCTTTTCCAGGTTCAGCAGGCAGCTCTCGAAAAATACAGGTAGGGATAAACCTACGTTCTTACCTGACCGCTGCCGAAGATAATCCACTTATAGGTGGTCAGCTCTTTCAGTCCCAGAGGCCCGCGGGCGTGGAATTTCTGGGTGCTGATGCCGACCTCCGCTCCCAGACCGAACTGTGCCCCGTCGGTGAAGCGGGTGCTGGCATTAGCGTAAACACAGGCGGCATCGACTTCGTTGAGGAAGCGCATGGCTGAGGAGTAATCCTCGGTCAAAATCGCCTCGGAGTGGCCGGAACCGTAGCGGGCAATATGCTCCAGTGCCTCATCGAGGGAGTCAACCACCTTGACGGCGGCCACCAGTGCCAGGAACTCCTTGCCCCAGTCCTCATCGGTAGCCGGCGCGAGCTTTAGCCCGGGCTGTTTTTTCAGGATGGCCAGGGCGCGCCGGTCGCAGTGCATTTCCACGCCGGCCCCGGCCCATTCGGCGGCAATCAGGGGCAGGTAGCTCCCGGCAATGTCAGCGTGCACCAGCAGCGTGTCCAGAGCATTACAGACGGTGGGGCGTTGCACCTTGGCGTTATAGGCAATGGCCACCGCCTTGTCCACAGTGGCGCTTTTATCCACATAGGTGTGGCAGACACCGATGCCACCGGTGACCACCGGCATGGAGGCCTTTTCGGCCACGGAGCGGATGAGCCCGGCACCACCCCGCGGTATAATCAGGTCGATGACCTTGCTCATCGTCAGCATGTGGTCGACCAGGGCCCGGTCAGTATTCTCAATGAACTGGACAGCACCATCAGGCATCCCGGCGTTCGCTGAGGCCTCCTGCACCACTCTGGCCAGGGCAAGGTTAGAACGGACGGTCTCCTTGCCTCCCCTCAAAATAACCGCGTTGCCGGACTTCAGGCAGAGCGAGGAGATGTCAATGGTCACGTTGGGGCGGCTCTCGTAGATGGCACCGATGACGCCCAGCGGCACGCGTTTCTTGCCAATCTGCAGTCCATTGGGCTGGGTGCGCATATCGAAAATTTCGCCAACGGGGTCGGGCAGTGCCGCCACGTTGAGCACGTCGCTGGCGATGGCCTCAAGACGGCTCTGGTTCAGCATCAGCCGGTCGAGCATGGCCGCATTCATGCCGGATGCTTCCGCTTCTTTATAGTCCTCTTTATTGGCCGCCAGTACCTCGGCTTTTCTCTTAAGCAGGTCACGGCTGATATTGCCTAGCGCTTTGTTTTTGATGTCCGTGGAGATGTAGGCCAGGCGCTTTGAGGCCTCTTTGGCGGCTTTTCCCTTGGCTTCCAGTTCCGCAATGGCCGATTTCATATTTACACCTCTGGTTGACATGGTGGGGAAACTCTCCCCCTTTGTCCCCCTCCCTTATAAG
>CAZJGR010000071.1:0-5704 GCA_964545815.1 uncultured Dehalococcoidaceae bacterium
CGTGTTGCTCCGGTCGTAGCGGTTCTGATTTCGGTACACTGTCATCAGGGCCAGTCTATTCTGGCTGAGGAAATAGCTAATAGTACTGGCGAAATCTAGAGAGAGATAGGAGTCCCCGTATATGGTGTAAAAAACTTCATCCAGGAGTACGGCCGCATTTCTCAACACCCCGGCCGTGCCCAGAAGCCTGTCCTCACAGCTATACCTAATACTTACGCCGTAGTTATTCCCGTCGCCAAAGCGCCTCATGATGTGGTCCCTCATATGGCCAACGCATAGAACTATGTATTTCACCCCACCCTTTTTAGAAACCCGATTTGATACTCTAAAAGCGGTCTCCCGTGTACTAGAAACATAGATTTACGCCGATTTCTGGACGATTCGCCCAGCCTGGTGGCCAGTTCTCGGGCTAAAATGACTACCTGCAAGGCGGTCACTCCTCTTGAATTCCGGCTCTCTCCAGAACACGCTGAAGCTCCCGCCGGGCCAGACGGCTGGGTTTCACTCCATATTTCTCCCAGCGGTGCACTGTCGAGAGACTGACACCGACCTCGTGCGCCAGATCCTCCTGCGACCATTCCAGCTTTTCCCGTATTTCCTTTATGTTTCCCTTAAACGCTTTCATTTACCCAACCTTAAGCAGAAATGTTGTGCCCGTATCCATTTGATTTGTTAAACACTGTAACACATGGGCTGACAACTGTCAATATGGTTGGCATAGAACTTACCAAATAGTCGTCTTCATGTCGCAGGACACTCTAAACTGGCTACTTGGGAGCGGCCAAAAACCAGCCAGTGGTAGGCAACTAAAAGATAGCTCCTTCCGTTCGCCCCGTCAAGGGTTTGTGCTGGTCTGTAGGATTAGTGACACCTGACCTCCTTTCAATAATTTTGCTGTTCCAAAAACTTATTTTGCGCTAGGGAGTTGGATTTGAGCTTCTGGACCCGCTGCACAAGCCAGAATGTGATGCGCGGTACGCACTTCATCTTCTTGTTGCTGCACAAACAGCCAGACGTGCATCTGGCGTATATTGACACTGTAACAAAGGGTAGTGTATCGTTCTAATCAAAAAACGGGGAGGCGCTCAGATGAAAGCATACTGCATGAAGTGTCGCTCAACCAAGGAGATGAAGAACCCAAAGAGCATTACAATGAAGAACGGCAGACCGGCAACTCAGGGAATGTGCCCAGCGTGCGGCACCAAGATGTTCAGAATTGGGAAGAGTTAGGCCGAGAGCCTAACCTGAAGAATTTGTTGGAAGGCTGGGTTTCCCGTGCGAAAGGCGAATCCGGCCTTTTCTTTCCATTTAGAGGTCACTTTTCAAGCAATTGTGACTGGACTGCACCCCTATGACTGGACAGGTAGGGTTAGGAGAGTCTGGCAGTGTAACCCCTTCTTATCTCCTGATGTATTGGATACTCTCTCCTGCCCACGCATGTTTCTTTACTTTCCTTTCCGCTTTTGAGCCACTAGTTAATGACTGTGGTTGGCTCGGGTAGCGCGGCTGGCTTGAGAAAGTTACGCTTTCCATTCTGGTATTACCCAGCGCCTGATGGAGAACGTGATAACGGTGCCTATGGCAACCGCCGCGGCCACAATACTACCGATGAGCCACCAGTTGATGACCGTGGTTACCCCGGGTGGCGGGGCTGGCTTGACAGTGAAAGTGCCGGACAGGCCGCCAACGGTTACGGTGTAGGTCCTAGCGACGTACTGAACTGTGGTGAAGGATACTATCTGGAAAGCACCGCTATCCAGGGTTACGCCCGTAGTAGCTACGACCACATTATCTATCTTTAGGATTACCTCATAGCTGCCGCCGACTTCACCATTGTTAACAACCCGGACACTGATAGTTACACTTCCGCCAATACCAACCTCGGTGGGTGATATGGTCAAGGCACTGGCGGTGAAAGCGGCTGGCGGGGATGGTAACGATAGTGCCTTGACTACAAACGTACCTGATAAGCCATTAACATCCACATTGTAGGTACCACCGGTATCCTGGATAGTCGTGAAGTCTACTGTCTGCGTGGTGCCACCAGGCACCGAGATATCTCTGGTGGCCACAGCCACATTATTGATGTTCAGGGTCAACTTGTAGCTAGCGTCCAGGTCCCCATTGTTGGCCACCCGGACACTGATAGTCACTGACTTTCCGGCATCGACCTGGGTCGGCGAAATCGTGAGACCGCTGACGACAAGGGCGGCTGGTCTGGTGTGAGCGATGATGGCGAACGGCGTGAAGTGACTTATCGGCATGGAAATGGTGCGAGCCGTCGTATCCACGGTGCAGTTATCCGACTCAATCCACTTGCTGGCCATGCTGTCCCAGGTAGCGAGGACGAGCTTCTTCTGGTCGACGCCAGCCGGCACCTGCGCCGGGTCGTAGGTGAAGGTCAGAGTGATGGGCGGGGTGAAGGTAGCCCCGTCAGGACTTATATCGTAGACCAGACCAATAATCTTGGTATCCGCTGGCGGCGCCGGTGGGTCAGTCATCTTCAGTATACATATCTGTTTAGGCGGGATACCAGCTTTGTCTTTACCAGTCGCACCCTTATTTATGGTCAGCTGGACCTTGCCGTCCTCAGATTTAGCCGTGACCGACTGGATAAACACGCCATCAAAATCGATGTAGGGAGTGAGGCTGTTGCACCCTGGTGACGGGGGCGCGCCGCCGCCTCCCCCACCCCCACCACCGCCTCCGCCGCCGCCGCCACCGGCCGTGGTAGTGAAGGTATAATCGTCGGAAACAGCGACATAGTCGGTGCCGCCAACGGTGGCCACCGACCTTACCCGGTAGTGATAGGTAGTAGCTGCTGAAAGCCCGGTTAAGGAGATGCTGTGTGCAGTGACGGTGGTATTGTTAGTGACATTATCGGCATAACTGGTTATATTGTCATGTGCCGTAGTGTCATAGAATACCTGCGAGGTGGCGTTAGCGCTTGTGTTCCAGGAGATGGTGGCGCTCGTTTGACCGATATTGGTGGCGGAGACATCTGAGATGCTCAAACCTACTGTGAAGCTACCTGTTACCTCGCCGTCGGCAGAAGCCGGGCTGGGCGCCAGGAGAAGGAGCAGGCAGCCAAGGGCGAAGCTGCATATTGCTCCGATGAGCCTGGCCCTTCTCAATCATGCTCTCCTTCGCTTCCGCACCAGGAAGTATAGCCCACCAGCCACAATCACCACCCCGGCCGCTATCCCCCCAATAACGGCCAGACTCATTCCTCCTCCGGGAGCCGAGCTACCGCCCACATTCAAGCTCTCCTCAAGGGTGCTGGCGTAGGGCTTACCATCCAGCTTCAACCGGAGCCGGAAGCCGTAGCTGCCGCCGGCCCAGCCCCCGGCCGGGATGTAGTTATAGTTCAGGCCGACCCGGCCCATGTCCAGCGGGCTCAGGGTAGCCAGAGAAATCTCGGCCAGAGGCGCGCCGTCATGGCTTACCTCAAGGATAACCTCAGCCTCGGCTACCGGTTTATAGAGGTTCCGCACCGTGTAAACTATCTGGGCGAAGGCCAGCTCGCCCGTCTTCTTCAGGTAATTGGGCACAATGCCAAAGCCCTCAAAGTAGACGGTCGCCGCCGAGAGGGTTATCGTCTTCTGCTCACCGGCGGCCACGGCGAAGCTCTGCTCAGCCATCTTTTCTCCGCCGACATAGACGGCGGCGATGAAATTCCCCGGCGCCACCTTTGTCTCCAGGGTCCCCGTCTCGCTATAGGCGACCTCGTAGTTCTGGCCGGCCATAACCCGGTACAGCCTGACCGTGGCCACCACCGGCTGCCCCTCCGGGCTCGTCGCCCGCACCGTGACCGAGGCCGACTCGCCGAGCACCACCAGGCTGGCGCTCTGCCCGGCCGCCCCCATAATCTGGATACCGGTGGCGCCCTTCTTATAGGACTCAGCGGTGACGCTTATCTTATACTCACCCGGGGCAGCGTCTTTACTTACCTCCACCCCGATGAGCACCTGCTGCTGCCCCCCGGGCGGGAGGGTGAAGTCACTCTGCGAGAGGGTGATTTTGACGCCAAGCGGCGCCTGCGTGGTTATCCTGACGCCAAGCTCCGCAGCAGTGTTGTTGAAGACGACCACATAGATGTCCGGGCCGCTGACGGAAGAGCCCTGGGGTATCTCAAAGTTCTGGCGGTAAAAGCTGCCGGAGAGGGCAAAACCCCCCTGCGCCTGTGCCGGCGGTGCCAGAAACAGGCTTGCGATAAACAAAAAGGCTATGAGGGGGGCGATTCGCCTCGCCCCCCATTTCCAGCGGGAAGGACAGCCCAAATTGGCTAACCTCCCTTCCTAACGATTGGCAACCTGGTAATAGATGGTGCCGTTGTGCGCGCCACTTGCGATGCCCGAAGAACTCAGCGCTAGCCACAACGTATTAGTCACAACCGTTGAGCCAGTTTCAGCGGTAATAGTTCCGGCGCTGCTCAAGTGCGCAGGGGTCCCGTAGGTTGTCGTCACAACAATTGCGGAGACAAGGTCATTGGTCCGACACGCCTTCAGGCTAAGCTTACCCGCGGTACTGGGTGGATTGCCGCCAGTCTCATCCAACGCCACTGTACCCCAATCGGCAGACTTAACGTCTTCATAATAGTCACCATTGCAGAGATATTTTACGCTTATGCCAGTCTCTGGATTGGCACCGCCCTCAAAGGTCAAGCCCATGGACACCGCGCCCCAGTCTACGCTACCGGTATTCACCGTAATCTCGCCATACCAGAGCATCTCTACATCATCTTTACGGTTGTTGCCAGTAGCGTTGGCCGTGTCTGTTGCCAAGGCGTAGATGTCCCACACAGGAGTGCCAGGAGATTCCGTGGCTACCTTGCCCACCTTGAAGGAGAAGACCCAGTCCCCTGTGGTTCCGCTATCGGCGGCTTTGCTGCATCCAGTTTCATTGATTCCCCAGGTTGTGCTTCCTGGCGCAATAGTCCATGTATCCGGGGTTCCCCTCGTCCAGGTTAGAATGGCGCAGGTCTGGACGTCAGCCGAACCTGGAGGGGCTCCGTGCGCTGCAGTCGCGTCATAGAACAGGGTGACCTTGACTTCCTTTACATCTGCCAGTTGATTTGTATCGGTCACCGGCACGGTTATCACCGTCCATTCCTGTTGCGGCGTCAGGGAGGTTGGCGAGATAGTGATGGTGCCTATCGTCGGTGCCGCATTTCCGTTAGTAAAGCTGCCGCCGGTTGAGCCCTCAGCAGCAAAGGCCGTCGCCGGCATCAGTGCCAGTATCATTATTAGCGCTGCCACAATGGAAATCAGCGCTGTCGTTCTTTTCAAAATGTTTTCCTCCTTATTTAGTCTGTTTCTACTCTTTATATCTGCTTCCCTTCCTCTGTGGCCTCACCTCCTCTTTCCCGGAGATTCGGAGATTCCTGTCTCGTCTAAACCGCAATATCTCACTTATCGCTGATGCCAGCCTGCTGGAAGAGCCGGGCCAGCTCCCGGCGGGCCAGGCGGATAGGCCTGGCCCCCTTGTATTCCCAGCGCTGGACAGTAGACAGGCTGACATCTATCTCCCGGGCCAGGTCTTCCTGCGCCCAACCCATCTTCTTGCGCAGTTCCTTCACCTTTTCACTCATCTTTTCCATATACCGCCAATCCTTCCCGAACGAGACTGCTTCGCCCCGGTAAATCGGGGCTCGCAATGACAAAATAGGCAGAACCTTCAGCCCGATAAATCGGGGCTCACAAGG
>CAZJGR010000072.1:0-5663 GCA_964545815.1 uncultured Dehalococcoidaceae bacterium
TGTGATTGAATTCAAAGATATTCGGGTCGCATTCCCAGCGCAATTTGTTAATCGGAACTTCGTATTTCCTGATATCCATGCCTTTCCCTCAGTCTGATTGCCCTTTGCCACAGGGCGCTTGACAATACTGTTATACCACTAGTTATGGGGTTATTCAAGAAGGGTTGTCGGTAGAAATGGCTTTATTACGGCCGATTTTGCGGCTTATCTGAGTATTCCAGTTATTTGGCCTTTGATTATCAAGAGCCGTCTGGGGGTCATCTTCAGCTCTCCTGCACTGTCTGGTCTTCACCTTTAAGTTCCTGCCACCTTTCCTCGCCAAGGCACTGCCGGGCGGTGGCACACCAGTCAATGCAGGAGGGGATTTTATCCCGGTACACGTACTTTCCGCACTTCTGGCACTTGACACGCAACTCATCGGAGAAAATCTCCACCTCGCCGCCGCAGTTCGGGCATTTGTAGAGAGCAACCCTCAGATTTCTCATATCCTGACCAGGACACCGTACCATGAAAATCACCCCCGTGTTTGATGGCACTACTTACTTCTATCACTATGATACCTCTATCATATCCCACCGACTATGATTTAAATCACATAGGCACCGGAAAGGTATATCCGGAATTGAGCAATAGGCAATGACTTCAGGTTCAGATAATGGGCGGGCCTTCGGCGAGTGCCCTGAGTTTGGCCTCATCAAGGATAATGAGCTGGCCACGGACCGAGCGGATGATTCCTCTCTCCTTGAGCTGGCTGGTAACCCTGATGGTGGTCTCCGTGGTCATGCCGGCCATATCGGCCAGCTCCTGACGGGTAAAGGGAAGGGTGCTGCCCATTCTGGAAGCGAGCATCAGCAGGATGTGGGCCAGCCTCTGCTCAACTCTCTCCCCGGCCAGAGCTTTGAGCCGACTTTGCGCATCGCGGAGACGACCGCCAAGGATGTTGATAATGCGCAGTGCCACCCTGGGGTGGGTGGCGAGAAAATCAAGGAAATTCTGTCGGCTGATGCCCAGCATCTTGCTGGCCGAAACCGCTTGAGCCGAAGCCGGGTAAGGTTTGCCTTCGAAAACAGCCACCTCGCCGACCATCTCCCCCGGGCCAAAGAAGGCAATGATGAACTCTTTGCCTGAAGACGAGTGCTTGACCACCTTCACCCTTCCCTCAGCGATTACGTAGAAGTAATCGGGCTCGTCACCTTCCCAGAAAATGAATTCATCGGGCTGGAAGCGGCGCTCAATCGACAGGGTGGCCAATCCGGAAAGCTCTTCCTCGTTCAGGCTGGAGAAAACCAGGGACTTCTTTAAAATTTCCGATTTCTCTGCCGACGACAAAGCTTATCCCCCTCGGTGGTATCGGTGCCTGTATCTCTACCTGCCCACGGCACTTTTACCGCCAATTTCCTGGTTCAGATACCATCTGCGGACGGCGTCAACGATTTCATCGGTGTCATCGCAGATGCGGAGCAGGTGCAGGTCTTCTTCGGAAATAAAACCTTGGGCCAGCGTACAGTTCTTCAGCCAGTCCAGAAAGCCGTTCCAGTAATCGCTACCGTATAACAGCACCGGGAAAGGCCTGATTTTGTGGGTTTGCATGAGGGTCAGCACTTCGGTAAGCTCATCCAGTGTCCCCAGCCCGCCGGGCATGATGATGAAGGCGGTGGCATATTTCACCAGCATTACCTTGCGCACAAAGAAATGGCGTAGCGAGAGGGAGACGTTGGAATAGATGTTGGGCAGCTGCTCTTCCGTCAGTTCAATGTTGATGCCCACCGATTTGACTCCGGCTCTGGAAGCACCTTTGTTGGCGGCTTCCATCAGGCCGGGCCCGCCGCCGGTGATTATGGAAAAGCCCGCCTTGCCCAGACGATGGGCGATTTCTTCCGTTTTCCGGTAAAGCGCGTCTCCTGGCTTCACCCTGGCGGAACCGTAAATGGAAACGGCTGGCTCCACGCCGGAAAGCCGGTCAAACCCCTCCACCAGTTCACCGATGATGCGGAACATACGCCAGGATTCCTCCTTGGCCAGTTCATTGATTTCATATTCCTGTGGCATGGCTGTCTCCCTGTCCTGATGATTATCAGTTATCTATTGCTATCGGTATTAAAGGTGGCTGCCAGGAAACGGGCGATTTTGCGCCGGATGAGCGGATACCAGAGCCAGAAAGTGGTGTGTGTTCCCGGGAACCAGCTTATGGCCGGTTTGCCGGACGCTTCCCAGAGGTCAAGTGTGGCCTCTTTGGGAATATATTCGTCCCAGAGGGCATTGAGCATCAGCACGGGACGTTCCTGCAGGCAGTGACCGTAGGTCATCGGGTCAATCAGAAAGCTACTTTTGGGAGGTATCACGTTCTCCAAGCCTCTCTCGGCGACCTCGTTCAGATATTGCTGGTAGACCTGCTGGTCCTGGTGGTACTCCTCCTCGGTAACATTATAGCTCTTCCTCTTGGCGTGTTTACGGCCAAAATGCCCTATCTTCTGTGAGTTCCCGCCGGCGATGAGGAAAACCCCCGCCTTGATTCGGTTGTCTATGCCCATGGATATCGCCGAGATGAAGCCACCGAAGCTTATGCCAATTACCCCCACCTTTTCGGTGTCTATCTCGGGGCGACTTTTTGCCCAGTCAATCGCCTGGCGTACGTCGGTTACGGAGATGACATAGTGCTCAAACCACTCTTCAGGGGTGAGAGATGGGTAGCGGGATTTCACCTCATACGGCATCCGCCGCGAATGAAAGACCGAATAGAGGACAAAGCAGGCCATGCCTTTCTTGACCAGCGACCGGGCCAGCAATTTGCAGGGGATAAGGAGCTGGTCGCTGATGCCGTGGAACAGGATGACCAGCGGGGCGCCGCTGGTATCCAGCGGCTGGAAATATTCAGCCAGGACAGTATTGTTCTTTTTGTAGCGCGTCGGGCGGGCGGTGGGGCAGCGAACAATATAGTGTGCCCACTCATGGTGCGTCTGTTTCAGCTTCATATGGGCAGACAGCCCGTCGCTTGAGTAATGGAATGGATTCATAGCTCACCCTAAAAACGATAGCCTAACGGTCGGTCCACTTTGGTATTTCAAACCGGATTGACCGTTTGCCGGTATTAATAGTGGTATAAAATTTCCCTTTACACCTTGTCCAAGATGCTAAGGTCGGGGTTCTCCAGCATGGCCGCGGCTCTTCGCGCCGTCTTGGCGACAATCTTCGAGCAGTGCTCATGCATGCCCAGTTCTCCCAGCCACTTTTTCTGCCACGGGATTTCACGGCTCAGCTCCGTGCCCATAAACGCCTTGCGGATATCGCGGCAGACGATGCTGCCGAATTCCCGTTCAAACCATTTGGCCAGCTTGCCCACCGGCTCCAGGGCGGCGAGTTCTATCTCGATGGCCTTTTCTGCCGGCCCTTTTAGAGCGCTGACATCGCGACCGTATTTCATGCCGAGGGCAAGCGCCGAGCCGGTCAGCGCGCCACATGCCGAGCGCATGCTGCCAACACCGCCGGCCAGGCCGATTGAGGCTTTCGCCATCATATCGTCTTTCATGCCACAGACTTCCTGAATTGCCAGCAGTGAGCATTGCGAACAGCCGTGATATTTGTCAATGAGCTCATAAGCCCTTTTCTCCACTTTGTCCAGAACTGCCTTGTTAATACCCTTGGTGCTCTTAGCCATGTAAACCTCCTGTCTCCTTATTCAACAGAAAAAACTTGCCCGCAAGCATTAAAGTATCATTAAGGATTTGCTGCCGTTTGTCAAGTAAGGCGGCGTGAGTTGATGGCGGAGTGGTGTTCGTGTTCGATGAGTAAAAACTACTTTAGGTATTTGAAGGATGAATGAGTCCTCCGGTCATCGGCCATGGCAGGCCACTTAAATACTATTCTGGTTTATCGTGATTGCCATTGAGGTTTAAGGGCCCCAGTTGCCGGATTTGCTCCGTCATTTCATTGACGATGGCGGCAAAATGGTCTCCCTCTGAAGCCGATACCCAGTCCAGCCTCACCCGCTCCTCCTCAATGCCGAACTGCTCCAGCATCTTCTTCAGGAGCGGTATGCGGCGCTTTGTTTTCAGATTACCTTCCAGGTAATGACACTCGCCGGGATGTCAGCCGCAGACGAGCACGCCGTCGGCTCCCTGCTTAAAGGCCTTGAGGATGAAGCCGGGTTCCACCCGGCCGCTGCACATCACCCGGACGACGCGGACATTGGGGGCGTATTTCTTCCGGGAGGTGCCGGCCAGGTCAGCCCCGGCGTAGGAACACCAGTTGCAGAGGAAGCCAACTATTTTCGGTTCAAAGCTCATACCATTGCTCCTTCTATCTGCGCCATAATCTGCTCGGTGGTGAAGTGCCGGCTGGTGATGGCACCGCTGGGACAGGCGGCAGCGCAGGTGCCGCATCCCTTGCATAGTGCTTCATTGATAACCGAGACCTTCTTCTTTTCATCGAAGGAAATGGCAGTGTACGGGCAGAGGGAAATACAGGTCTTGCAGCCGCAGCAGAGGTCCTCATCAATCACCGAGGTGGCGGACTCAATTTCAACGCTTCCTTTGTTTATCATCGCTAGGACGCGGGCGGCGGCAGCCGAGGCCTGTGCTACCGTATCGGGGACATCCTTCGGTCCCTGGCAGCAGCCGGCAATGAGTATGCCATCGGTGGTCGTGGCCACCGGGTCGAGCTTGGGGTGCTTTTCCAGGAAGAAGCCATCTTTGCTGCGGCTGATGGAGAAGAGCCGGGCCACTTCACTGGCATCCGCCCTCGGCTCCAGTGCCGTGCTCAGGACAACCATATCGACCGGGATACGTCGCTTCCGGCGCACCAGAGTATCTTCCACCATCACCACCAGCTTGCCCTCTTCTTCGGGTGCCTCGGCGATATCGGTGATTTCACCGGCCTTGCCCCGCACGAAGTTCACGCCCTCTTCCTGGAGGCGGTTATAGAACTCTTCGTAGCCTTTCCCGAAGCAGCGGAGGTCAATGTAGAGCTGGTAGATTTCGGCATCGGGAATCTTCTCCCGAATGAGGTGGGAGAATTTCAGGGAGTACATGCAGCAGACGCGCGAGCAGTACTCGTGATAGTTTACATCCCGGCTGCCGATGCAGTGCAGGATGGCGACGCTTTTCGGTGCGGAGCCGTTTTTGAGCACAATTTTCCCGCCGGTGGGCCCGGAGGCATTGCTCATCCTCTCAAACTGGATGCCGGTGATGACGTTGTCATATCGGCCGTACCCGAACTGGGCCATCCCCGACGGGTCAAGGGAGTCAAAGCCGGTGGTCACGATGATTGAGCCCACCTCCACCTCGATAATCTGCTCCTTCTGCTCGAAGTCGATGGCCTTGGCCTCGCAGAGCTTCTCGCAGGCGCGGCATTTGCCTTTGGTGAAGTAGATGCAGGTTTTGGTGTCAATCACCGGGACATTGGGCACAGCCTGCGGGAACGGCGTATAGATGGCCTTTCTCTGCCCGATGCCGAGGTCAAATTCGCTGGCGGTTTTGCTCGGGCACTTTTGCTGACAGGTGCCACAGCCGGTGCATTTGCTGGAGTCCACGTAGCGCGGCTTCTTCCGTATTTTCACCTTGAAGTTGCCCACGTAGCCGGATATCTCGACGACTTCGCTGTAAGTCATCAGCTCGATGTTTTCGTGTGACCTCACCGAGGCCATCTTCGGGGTGAGTATTCAGGCC
>CAZJGR010000073.1:0-5658 GCA_964545815.1 uncultured Dehalococcoidaceae bacterium
CACGGCGTTTCATAGAGTTACACTTGAACCTGAATCTTTCTTTTCAGGATTTCGCCACGTGTTCCTTTGTCTCTGAGTTCCTGCTGGCTTTCCAGTATGAGCTGCACTGCTTCTTTAAGGTTTTCCTCTACCTCTTTAACGGTC
This sequence comes from uncultured Dehalococcoidaceae bacterium, assembly GCA_964545815.1. Taxonomy (GTDB): domain Bacteria; phylum Chloroflexota; class Dehalococcoidia; order Dehalococcoidales; family RBG-16-60-22; genus E44-bin89. The sequence continues at coordinate 145 of CAZJGR010000073.1, forward strand.
CTTCCTTGGCTGAAAGCCCCAGGAACGGCATCTACCCATCCGATGTACCATTTATCGCGCTTTTCAATGGTGGCTTCAAATGTCTGTTCCATAGCACGCCTTCCTCGATTATTAGTATACAACAGCGAGGTAAGTAAATCTATGACTCCTTTTCTGGAATGTGGGGCGTTTAAGAGGGGCGGAAGCCCCCTCTTTTCTTTTTCTCCCCTGTTAAAATCCCTCTCAATCTCCCTTTAAGAAAGGGAGACGCTTGCTTTCCCCCTTTGGTAAAGGGGGATTAAGGGGGATTTGAAAAACATCTAAAGACTTGAATTTCAGTATTATTTAGTGATAAAGTTTATGCGGTGCAAAAAAGCTCTTAATGGATATTAAAGAAGGAGATAGCTATCTCACGGAAGGATTCTGGAGATAGCTTTATTACTGCTTTTTTCCTGGCGCTATTATATTACTTGATTCCATACTTTACGCCTGGCTGGAGCTGAAGTTCAGAAAGGTACGGCAATAAATGTACAAGATACTGCGGCGAGAAGACCTGACCCCCAATATCCACCTCTATAAGTTCGAAGCCCCGGAAGTGGCCCGGAAGGCCAAGCCCGGTCAGTTTGTCGTTATCCGCCTTGATGAAAGGGGAGAACGTATTCCACTGACGGTGGCCGACTGGGACGAGAAGGAAGGCAGCATAACCGTGGTCTGCATGGAGGTCGGCACGACGACGCAGCGGCTGGCCACGCTGGGCACCGGAGATGCAATTACTGACTTCGTCGGGCCGCTGGGCCGGCCGACCGAGATTGAGAAATTCGGCACCGTCGGCTGTGTGGCCGGCGGTTTCGCCGTGGCGGTGGTCATGCCCATTGCCCGGGCCTTGAAGCAAAAGGGCAATGAGGTGATTTCCATTCTGGGCGCGCGCAACAAGGACCTGCTCTTCTGGGAAGACGAGCTGCGCCGTGTCAGCGACCAGCTCATTGTGACCACTGATGACGGCTCGTACGGTCGCAAGGGGCTGGTCACCGAGCCATTGAAAGAGATTCTGGGGAGCAATCACAAAGTCGACCGGGTCATCGCCATTGGCCCGAGCATCATGATGAAGTTCTGTTCCCTCACCACCAAGCCCTTCGGGGTGAAGACCATTGTCAGCCTGAACCCGATTATGGTTGACGGCACGGGCATGTGCGGCTGCTGCCGGGTATCGGTGGGTGGGGTTACCCGCTTTGCCTGCGTGGACGGCCCTGACTTTGACGGCCATCAGGTGGACTGGGACCTGCTTCTGGCCAGGCAGAAGACCTATCTGGGTGAGGAAAAGCGCTCTCTGGAGCGCTGGCAGGGGCAGTGCGGTAAGAAATCAGAGGCAAAATCAGGGGGGTGAGAAATAGCCATGGCCAAGCTTAACCTGAACCGCGTGGAAATGCCCCGCCAGAAACCCGAGGTGCGGGCGAAGAACTACAATGAGGTGGCGCTGGGCTACCGCTGGGAGCAGGCGCTGGAAGAAGCCCAGCGCTGCATCCAGTGCCCCAAGCAACCCTGCAAGGCCGGCTGCCCGGTTCAGGTTGACATTCCCGAGTTCATCCTTGCCCTGCGCGAGAACAACATGGAGGAAGCGGTCCGCATCATGAAGAGCAAGAATTCCCTGCCCGGAATCTGCGGCCGGGTCTGCCCTCAGGAGACGCAGTGCGAGGAGGTCTGCACGCTGGCCAAAAAAGGCGGGCAAATTGCTATCGGGCGTCTGGAACGCTACGTGGCCGATTGGGAGCGGGAGCACATGGGGGCTCTGCCGGTAAAGCCAGCCAGACCAAGCGGGAAAAAGGTGGCGGTGGTCGGCTCTGGGCCAGCCGGGCTCACCGCGGCCGCCGACCTGGCCAGGCTGGGACACGCGGTGACCATCTTTGAGGCGCTCCACGTGGCGGGCGGGGTGCTCATGTACGGCATCCCCGAATTCAGGCTGCCGAAAGCTATCGTACAGGGTGAAGTGAAATATGTGGCCTCGCTGGGCGTGGACATCAAGCTCGATTCCGTAGTCGGCAGGCTGGTAACCATTGACGAATTGCTCAAGAACGGCTATGGTGCTGTTTTTCTGGGGACAGGTGCTGGTCTGCCCATGTTCATCGGCTGCCCCGGCGAGAACCTGAATGGCATCTATTCGGCCAATGAATTTCTCACCCGGGTCAATCTGATGAAGGCATACCGGTTCCCGGAATATGATACGCCGGTCAGGATCGGACGGAGGGTGGCGGTGATTGGCGGGGGCAACGTGGCCATGGACTCGGCGCGCTGTGCCCTGCGACTCGGCGCGGAGAAAGTCTATATCGTCTACCGGCGTTCCGAGGCGGAGATGCCCGCCCGGCGCGAGGAAGTGGAGAATGCCAAAGAGGAAGGCATCATCTTCAAGCTGCTGACTAACCCCACGCAGTTCCTTGGCGATGAGAAGAACAATGTCTGCCAGATGGAGTGCCATGAGATGGAGCTCGGTGAGCCCGACGAGAGCGGTCGGAGACGACCGGTCATCAAGGAGGGCAGCGAGTTCAAGCTTGACGTTGATGTTGCTATCGTGGCGCTGGGCACGACGCCAAATCCCCTCATCGCCCAGACGACGCCTGGTCTGGAGACCAGCAAGCACGGCACGGTGGTGGCCGATGAGGAGACGGGGCAAACGAAGAAGAAGAAAGTCTGGGCGGGCGGCGATATCGTCACCGGGGCGGCCACGGTCATCAGCGCCATGGGCGCGGGGAAAAAGGCGGCGGCGGATATAGACAAATTTTTGAGTAATAGTTAAGTCTATATCCTGTTTGAGGAGTAGAAGAGGGGCGGAACGCCCCTCTTTTTATTACCCCATATGTTGCCCGCCAAAGACGTTGATGTGCGTGCCGGTGACGTACGGCGAGAGGTCGGAGGCAAAGAAGAGCACGGCGTTGGCGATGTCCTCGGGCTTGCCCAGCACCTCCGTTTCCACCCCGCCCCGCCGGAACGGAATCGTCTTGCCCAGGGTTTCAATCTGTGCCGGACCGAAAGCGGCCCCCGTGGTCTGGATGGGGCCGGGGTTGACCGCGTTGATGTTGATGCCGTACTTGCCCAGCCACCTTGCCGCCAGCATGGTCATGCCCATCAGGCCGGCCTTGGCAGCCGAGTACGCAGGGGTGGCAAAATAGCCGCCGTTTACCCCCGCCAGCGAGGCGATGTTTATAATCCTCCCCGAGCGTTGCGCAATCATTGGCTTGATGACCGCCCGCATGCAGTAGAACACGCCACTAAGGTCGGTGGCGATTTCCTCCGCCCAGCGCTCGTCAGTCATATCGAGAAACGGGTTCACCTTGGAAGGGTCAGCCGCACTGAGCGTCTGGGGCAGAATGCCGGCATTGTTCACCAAGATGTCTATTCTCCCCCACTTATCAAGCACCTGCTGCGTGGAGCGGTTGACCTGAGCGCTGACCGAGACGTCAGTTCGTATCGGCAGGACGTCTCCTCCCGCGGCTCTCATTTCTTTGGCTGCCTGCTCCAGTGGTCCCGGCGTTCGCGCCCATATTGATACCTTGGCGCCTTCCCTGACCAGTGTCATCGCGATCACCTTGCCGATGCCTCGGCTGCCACCGGTAACGATGGCCACCTTGTCTTTAACTAACATTCTGCCTCCTTTCGTCATTCGATTTTACGGTTGACCGATAATATTTGATTGATGGTTGGCTGCCGTAACTTGCCTGATTTTATCAGATTAAAAAACTTTAGTATAGCGAGCTAACCAAATAATAGCATTCACGTTATACATAGTAAAAGGTTGCCGCGAGGAGGGTTGAAAATGACGGGGGACAGGTCACTGAGCATGTTATTGATGGTCTTGTTCGGTATCTCCAGCACGATTATTCTGGTGTTAACCTGGCTTCACCCCATGTCAGGGATGGAAAGGGCACTGGGCACCGTTCTCGGTGCCATCGGGCTCGGCGTGGCCTTGAGCCGCATCCCGCTGTTAAGGGTCCCAAAAGCAGTGGCGGAAGCGGCCAAGGTTCCGGTCGAAGCTGAGACCCGGGACTGAAGCCTGTTTTGTCTGGCCATCTGCTTTTGATATATTTAGGGAAGCGATATATCGCTTCCCTTTTTTTTGCCTGACAATTCTAGTAGAATAGGCTTGTCATGGGCGAGCGTGCCACGCCAATCCGGCAGCAGTATCTCAGAATCAAGCGGCGATACCCAAGCGCTATCGTCCTCTTTCGCCTTGGCGACTTCTACGAGACCTTCGATGAGGACGCGAAGATTGCCTCGCGCGAGCTGGAAATTGTCCTGACGTCGCGGGAGATGGGCAAGGGGACCAAGGTGCCGCTGGCGGGCATTCCGTACCATGCGCTGGACAACTACTTGGCCAGGCTGATAAATCGCGGCTATAAGGTGGCCATCTGCGAGCAGGTCACCAAGCCGGGTGAGACGAAGGGACTGGTGCAACGCGAGGTGGTCAGGCTGGTCACGCCGGGCACGGTGGTGGAGCCGGGCCTCCTTGACAGCCGGAAAAATAATTATCTGGTCAGTCTGGCGCTGGGGGAGGAGAAGGCGGGGCTGGCCTATGTTGATATCACCACCAGCGAATTCGCCACCGCCGAGCTGCCGTTATCGCGGTTGTCCACGGAGCTGGAAAGGCTCCGGCCATCGGAGATAATCGCAGGCAGCGGTGCCGACCTGTCGGCTTTGGAACTGGCCATGCCGGTAACACGACTTGACGATTACCGGTATGAGGTCGAGACAGCGAAACAGACGCTGCTCGACCACTTCGGTGTGAAGACCCTTGAGGGATTTGGCTGTGCCCACCTGCCACTGGCAATAGGTGCGGCTGGTGCCGCCATCCACTATATTCAGGAAACGCAGAAAAGCGGCCTCGGGCAGATAACCGGCCTGTCAACCTATTCTGCGGAAGCCTACATGGCGCTGGACATGCAGACGCAGAGAAACCTGGAGATATTTCAGGCCAGCCGTACCGGCGCCGTCCCGGGCTCGCTGCTTTCGGTTATCGACCTGACCCGGACGGCGGGCGGGGGCAGACTGCTCAAACGCTGGCTGGGCCAGCCATTACTTGACATAAAAGAATTAAATAGAAGACAGGACACCATAGACTGGTTCAGCGAACGTACTCTGGCACGCGCCCGGGCCATCTCCAAGCTCGGCGAGGTGGCCGACCTGGAGAGGCTGACCAACCGCATACGTGGCGGAATTGCCCTTCCCCGCGAGCTGGTCGCCCTGCGCCGCAGCCTTGAGGTGATACCTGAGATAAAGGAGGTGCTGGCGGAGGAAGGCGGAAAGCAGATTGACTGGTTGAAAGATGGGCTCAAGACGTGCCCGGATGTGGTCGACCTGATTGGGCGGGCGCTGGCCGATGAGCCATCATCAACGATGGGGGAGGGCGAGGTCATAAGGAAGGGCTTCTCCGAGGAGCTGGACAACCTGCGGGAAACTTCTCGAAATGCAAAGCAGTACCTGGCCAATATCGAGCGAAAAGAAAGAGAGCGGACGGGGATAAAGTCGCTGAAAATCGGCTTCAACAAT
>CAZJGR010000074.1:0-5381 GCA_964545815.1 uncultured Dehalococcoidaceae bacterium
GACAATGGCTGCTTCCTCAATGCCGGCCCAGTGCATTTTCTCCAGCAGACCCTGAGCTTTTTCAGGGGCAACTGATATAAACAGCCCCCCTGATGTCTGTGGGTCAAAGAGGATATCGGCCATATAATCCGGGACGGTCTTCTTGATGGTGACCATGTGGGAGCGGAAATCGCGGTTGCGGTGCAGCCCGCCGGGAATCATGCCCATCTCTGCGTACTCCCTGGCTTCAGGGAAAAATGGCACCGTTGCCGAATGGATGACCATGCCGACGTTGCTTTCGTCAATCATCGTGCTGACGTGACCGAGAAGGCCAAAACCGGTGATATCGGTGCAGGCATGGACGCCCACCGCCTGCATAAGTTCCGAGGCTTTCTGGTTGAGCGTGGTCATACTTTTAACGATTTTGGCTTCAGCACCAGCCGCCGCCACACCGCCCTTAATGGCGGTGCTGATAATGCCCGTGCCCAGCGGCTTGGTGAGAATGAGTTTGTCGCCATCTCGGGCGCCGTTATTGTGAACCACCTTTTCCGGGTGGATGACCCCGGTGACGGAGAGCCCGTACTTCAGCTCGGCGTCATCCACGGAGTGCCCGCCCACCACAATGGCGCCCGCCTCGTGCACTTTTTCCAGGCCTCCGGACAGTATCTCTCTCAAGACCGAAATATCCATGGTCTTGACCGGGAAGCAGACGATATTCATCGCGGTGAGCGGTCGGCCGCCCATAGCGTACACGTCGCTCAGCGCATTGGCCGCCGCCACCTGCCCGAAGGAATAAGGGTCGTCCACTATAGGCGTGAAAAAGTCCAGCGTCTCGACAATCGCCAGGTCGTCGGTCAACTTGTACACGCCGGCATCTTCAGCTTTCTCCACACCGGCAATCAGGTTGGGATGAGAGCCGAAAGGAAGATTTAACAATGCTTTAGCCAGGTCTCCCGGACCTATCTTGCAGGCTCAACCCGCGCCGTGAACGGTCTCGGTGAGGCGTGGCCTCTTCTGGTCAACCATCCATTGCCTCCATGTGGTTGCAGTCAAGTACTATTATAGACGTTGGCCAGCCTCACCACAACTGGCGCGACCGATATTATTTCTTCTGGCTGGCGTCAGGCGAGCCTTTTGGCGACGATTTCCCAGTTGATATTCTTAAAAAAGGCGGCGATGTAGTCGGCCCGTTTCAGCCCGTAGTCGGTCATGAAGGCATGTTCGAAAACATCCATGACGAGGATGGGCTTGCCGCCGGCGAGGTGGCCAACCTCGTGCTCGTTTACCCACTGGTTGAAAAGCTGGCCGGCGACGTTGTCCTGATAAAGAATCGCCCAGCCGATGCCGCGCATGGCGCCGGTGGCTTTGAAGTCCTGTTCCCAGGCTTCATAGTTGCCAAATGCTTCTGCCAGCTTCCTGGTCACCGCCCCCGGCCTAGTCGTCGGGCGGGCGAGGTTTTCAAAGTAGTACTCATGCAGCCGCATCCCGTTGAACTCAAAGCCAAAGCGCCGCTTCAGTTCCGCGTATTCCGGGTTGGTGGCGTCCTTGGCCTTGCTTTTCAGCAGCTCCACCAATTTGTTGGTGTTATTAACGTAGCCCTGATACAGGGTGAAATGGTTTTTGAGCAGCGTTTCACTGAAACCGTCGATGCCGATAAGATAGCTGTAGTCCTTTGCTTGATAAGCCATATTCAATTGCCTCCTTTTTCTTTTTAATAGCGGTCTGTTTTTTAACTGACCTGCCAATTTCATTCATTATAGACTGCTGTAATTTAGCCTTCTATGACTTAAATCACACTATATATTCATTGCGGCAATATAATATGGCTGTGCCCGATGGGTGTCAAGGGTTCATTATACTTGACTGCCAGCAGGGCTCGAAATATAATATCACTCGCTATTAGAATAGGCTAATCAATGGCGAGGGGGAGAATGGTGCTGGAAGAATACCGGCGGAAACGCAAATTAGGCAAGACTCCGGAGCCAGCCGGCGAAGTGGGCGGTGGTGAGGGGAATCGCTTCGTGGTGCAGAGGCATCAGGCGAGCCACCTGCATTACGATTTCCGTCTGGAGATTGAGGGTGTGCTGAAGAGCTGGGCGGTGCCTAAAGGCATGCCGGAGGTGGCAGGCGTAAGGCGTCTGGCCGTGCAGACGGAAGACCATCCCGTGGCGTACCTTGACTTCGCCGGGACCATCCCGGAAGGGGAGTATGGCGCCGGCACCGTTGAAATCTGGGATAAGGGCACGTTCCGGCTGGATAAAAAATCGCCGGCAGAACTGGAATTCAGGCTGGAAGGGGAAAAGCTGTCCGGAGCCTATGTGCTCATTCACACCGGTGGCAAAAACTGGCTTCTCATAAAGAGAAAAGAAAAGCCCCAATAATTATTATTTAAGGTAGGGAATCTTGAAAGTTCTAGGAATCATGGGCAGCCCGCGGCTAAAGGGCAATACGGACCTGCTTCTGGAGGAAGCGCTCAAGGGGGCACAGAACCGGCAGGCCGAGGTGGAGAAGCTCATGGTGGATAAGATGAAGATAACGCCCTGCCGCGAGTACTATGGCTGTTTGAAAGACGGCAATTGCGTTATCCACGATGATATGGACATTATCTATCCCAAGCTTCTGGAGGCGGACGGCATCATAGTGGCGTCGCCCATGTTTTTCTACGGAATCTCCGCGCAGTTGAAAGCGCTCATTGACCGCTGTCAGGCACTGTGGGTGAGAAGGTATGTGCTGAAAACTCTCCCTGACTCTCACAAAAAAGGTGTCTTTATCGGCGTGGGGGCGACGCGAGGAAAGCAGTTGTTTGCCGGGTCAATACTGACCGTAAAATACTTCTTCCGGGCCTTGGGCGCGGAGTATGCTGATGAGCTTTTGGTGCGGGGGGTGGATAAAAAGGGAGAGATTAAAGAGCACCCGGATTTACTGAAAGAGGCATTCGCCCTGGGCGAGAGGCTGGTGCCGCGCCTTGGCTAGCGCGTCCGCTTCTTTTTCTCCCCTTCCTCACCGGACGGCCCGTAAAACTGTTTGAGCTTATCGGCCATTGCCTTTAAGGTATCCGCCACTTTGCGATTGATGGTGCCCGCCGGATACTTGCCGTCCTTCCGCCGCTTGCCTGCTGGCACCCCGGTGAGGACCTCAATGCCCTCATCAACCGTGCTGACGGCGTAGATGTGGAACTTGCCTGCCTTTACCGCCTCTATCACCTCGGAGCGCAGCATCAGGTTTCTCAGGTTGGACTTGGGTACCAGGACTCCCTGGTCGCCATTTATTCCCTTGGCGTGGCAGACCTGGAAGAACCCCTCGATTTTCTGGTTAACACCGCCAATCGGCTGGATTTCACCTTTCTGGTTCACCGAGCCGGTGACGGCGATGCTCTGTCTTATGGGTACGTCCGACAGGCTGGAGAGCAGCGTGTAGAGTTCACTGGAGGAGGCGCTGTCTCCTTCCACGCCCTCGTAGGACTGCTCGAAACACAGGCTTGCCGAGAGGGAGAGCGGGTGCTCCTGGGCATACTTCCAGCCCAGATAGCCGCTCAGGATGAGGACGCCCTTGTCATGGATACGGCCGCTCAGCTGAGATTCCCGTTCGATGTTGATGACGCCGCTCCGCCCGAGGAAGGTCTTGCAGGTGATGCGAGAGGGCTTGCCAAAGGTCACGTCCCCCAGGCTGTAGATGCTCAGGCCATTCACCTGGCCGACCACTTCGCCTTCGGTATCGATGAGGATGGTGCCACGCTCGATTAGCCCCCGGATACGCTCATCGGGCAGGTTGTGGCGGAAGCGCCGCTCCTCAATGGCCCTTTCCACGTGTCCGGCGTTGACCAGCGAGGCGCCATCCCGCCGCGCCCAGAACTCCGCCTCCTCCACCAGTTCTTTAATCCAGGCAAAACGGGAGGACAGCTTCTCCTGGTCACCGACCACACGGGCAGCATACTCCACCACCTTGGCCACGCCGGTGCGGTCGAAATGGTGCAGCTCGCAGTCCTCGCAGTAGCCGGCGATGAAGGCGGCAAAGGCCTTGAGGTTCGCTTTCGTTCTGTCGAGCTGGAAATCAAAATCGGCTTTTACCTTGAATATCTCCCAGAAGTCCTCGTCGTACGTGGAAAGGAGCTGGTAGAGCAGGCTATCGCCGATGAGGATTATCTTGGCATTGATTGGCATTGGCTGCGGCTTCAGTCCCTGCGGAGCGATGAGGCCAAGCTGTTCAAACGGGTCTTCAATGCGGACCTCTTTGGTCCTGATGGCCCGCTTCAATGCCGGCCAGACGGCAGGGTTGGTCAGGACATCATTGGCGCTGAGCAGCAGGTAGCCGCCGTTGGCCAGCTGCAGGGCCCCTGGTTTCAACATGGTATGGTCGCTGAGGTAGCCGCCGAAGAGGAAACGCCGCTCGATTTTGCCAAACAGATTGGTATAATTGGGGTTTGGTTCGGTGATGACGGGCGGCCCCGCCGTAGCGTGGTTATCGACGAATACATTTACCTGGAATGGTAAAAACGGGTCTCGGCCGCCCATCATCTGGCTCGGCGTTAGGCCAAGCATCGGTTGGGGCGGCTCTTCTCTTTCCTTGAACATATCAAGGTTATTCAGGGTGAAAGACTTGAGGTCATTGAGATACTGAATGATTTTTTCCGAGTCCTGGTAAGCGTTGAGCAGGTTGTGGAAAAGACGGGAGATGGTGTAATCAGCCACGGTTTTGTCCGTGTTCTGTAGCTTCTCCACGGTCTGGCTTTCAATTTCGCGCATCTTCTCAAAGGTGGCGCGCACCTTTTTCAATACTTCATTTCGTCTTTTCTCTATTTCCTGGCGCACTGACTTGTCCAGCGCCAGATAATCGGCCTGGGAAATCGCCTTGCCCTCAACCACCGGAAACAGCGCCGGTCCCACCGCGGTCATCTGTAGCTGAAAGCCCTGGCGCTGTGCCTCCTCGGCAGTCGCTTCAAGGAGCTTCTGTTGCCTGGTCTGGCTTTCCTCCATCGACTTTTTTCTTTCCGAGGTGTACTGCTCGCTGGAGAAAGCCTTGGTCAGTTCCTCTTTAAGTCTGTGCAGCAGATTGCCTATCTGGTCGCGGAAAGGTCTCCCCTTCCCCTGCGGCAGGCTGATAATCTGCGGTCGGTCAGGGTCGGCGAAGTTGTACAGGTAGCACCAGTCTTCAAGCTGGCGTTTCTCCTCCAGCTTTTTCCTTTCCACCAGCCTCTGGATGTAGGTTTTCACCACCGTGGTCTTACCGGTTCCAGTCAGGCCGGCGACATAGATGTTGTAGCCCTCCCTATCCATGGACAGGCCGAACTCAATGGCGCGTATCGCCCGGTCCTGGCCCACGAACTCGCGCAGCCGCGCCAGGTTCCGGGTGTGATTGAATTCAAAGATATTCGGGTCGCATTCCCAGCGCAATTTGTTAATCGG
>CAZJGR010000075.1:0-5377 GCA_964545815.1 uncultured Dehalococcoidaceae bacterium
CTTATAAGGGAGGGGGAAATTAATTTTGTGAGAGGGGGCTTCGCCCCTCTATAACTCCCTTTTTAATCTTCTGGCAGGGTACTAAAAAGCCTTCTTTGGTCATTTCCCTCTTTGAAAAAGGGGGATTAAGGGGGATTTCCAAGCTCAAAATCCCTCTCAATCTCCCTTTACGAAAGGGAGAGGGAACGATTTGAACCTGTTTTTCGTCAACCTGCCAGTGATAGCTGCTCTCATTACCCACCTCCTCCCCCGCTTTATTTGAATATTATTTCGGTGGTTCCAGGGTGCTGGTGCCGGTGAACTGGTACACGTAGCGGGGCGGGACGCCGCTCACCGCCCGGTTCACCCGCTTCCTCAGACGGCATCGGCCCCGGCGCAGGTCAGCCAGTTCAATGATGTAGATATCGTTGTCCTTAATCCGTTTGAAGTCGGTGAGGGTGAGTTCTCCCCACCAGCCCCTCGGGGATTCATCCTGGAACTGGTAATTGACTTCAGCAACGAATTCGTCGTCACTATGCCGGTAGAGTCTGCCTATGGTCACTTTCCTACCTCCTAAAGAACCGCTAGGTTATCCCGGTGCACCACTTCGGGCCCGAAGTCAACGCCGAGCAGCGTGGCGATTTTCCCGGAATGGGCACCTTTTATGAGATTGACCTCGCTGGAGCTGTAATTAACCAGACCGCAGCCGAGGTGCATCCCGTCAGCATCATAAATATCGACTAAGTCACCGCGGTCAAAGTCACCTTTCGCTTCCCTGATGCCGGCAGCGAGCAAGCTCCGGTTTTGCTTCTGCAGCGCCAGCGCCGCCCCCGAATCCACCACCAGTTTACCGCGAATGGAAAGACCACTCAAGAGCCAGCGCTTGCGACTCTCAAGCCTGGGAGTGGTCGGCAGAAAGCGGGTGCCAATTTTTTCCCCGCCCGCCAGCCTCAGGATAATATCCGGCTCCCGGCCATCGGCGATAATCACGGTTACGCCGGAGGCCGCGGCCAGCTTGGCGGCCTCTATTTTGGTAATCATGCCGCCGATGCCCAGCGCCCCGGCCCTGTCGGCCAGGTGTTCAATCTCAGCATCGATGTGCTTTACCTCGGCAATGAGGCGGGCATTAGGGTCACGCCTCGGGTCAGCCGTGTGCAGGCCGGCGGTGTCCGTCAACAGCAGCAAAAGGTCGGCGTCGACCAGATTGGCCACCATGGCCGAGAGGTTGTCGTTGTCCCCGAATTTGGCCTCATCTAGCTCATCAACAGCCACCACGTCGTTTTCGTTGACAATGCAGACCACGCGGAGCTGGAGCAAAGCAAGCAGCGTATTGCGGGCATTGAGGTATCCAGAACGGTCGGAAAGGTCGGCCTTGGTCAGCAGCGCCTGGGCGATAGGAATATCGTACTGGCCAAAAAGCTCCTCGTAGATATGCATGAGGTGGCTCTGCCCCACGGAGCAGAGCACCTGCTTGAAGGGGATGTCCTTTATCTTTCTGGTCAGCCTGAGGCGGTGCCGACCGGCGGCCATGGCTCCAGAAGAGACAACGATGATTTCGAGTCCCCGCTGGTGCAGCCGTGCCACCTGGTCAACCAGACGGGACATCATATCACGGTCCAGGTGGTCACTGCCGCCGGTAAGCAGGCTGGTACCGAGCTTGACCACCATCCGGTGACAGCTTGGCTCATTCGATTTCGAATTCGCAGCCTTGTTCCTGCCCATGGCACCCCCGTGAAGAATGGTATGTTCCATTATAGCAATCCGAATGGCGCGGGACAAGGTAAGCGGGATTACAGTGTGGTTAAGACGTTGCCTTATGAATTCAGATAGATGGCGGAAAATATATTTGAGAAGAGTCAGCCGCAGTGTTAAAATTAACCGCAGGGCTGGTCGTTGGCGACGAGCCCTAGAGGTATTTGGGGGATATTATATGCCGCCAGATTTAACGCGATTGTTGAGCTTGATTGAAGATATGCCGGCGTTCCGCCAGTTACTGGCGTCCTGGCCGCATCAGGCTCGTGGCCAGAGGCTCATTTTGCTCGATGCCGCCAAGCCCTATCTTATCGCCGCGCTGTACCGGCACTGGCGGCGACCGGTGCTGGTGGTGACCGCCCGGCCGGAGCAAAGCAAAAGACTATCGGAGCAGCTTTCTGTGTGGACCAGTACCAGGGTCAGGACTTTCCCGGAACCGGACGCTCTGCCCTATGAGCGGGTCGCTTCAGACCCTGCCACCGAGCTGGAACGGGTTCGGGTGCTATCAATGCTGGCCGATGGTGGGACAGGGGAAAATCCGGCCGAGCCGACTCTCGTTGTGGTCTCAGCCCCGGCCCTGATGACGGAAACGGCGTCTTTTCGTGACTTTGCTGCTGCCTGCCATACGATAAAGGCGGGAATGGACATTGAGCCTTATCGGCTCCTGCGCGGCTGGGCAGATATCGGCTATCAGACGGAGGGGGTGGTCGAGGTTCCCGGCACAATGAGCCATCGCGGCGGCATCATCGATGTCTATCCGCCCACCAGCGAGCTTCCCGCCAGGCTCGAATTCTTCGGCAATACCGTGGAGAGCATCCGGCTTTTCGACCCGGAAAGCCAGCGCTCTCTGGAGAAAAGGGAGTCGATATCGGTGGCGCCGGCCACGGAACTGCTGGCGCCCTTACAAGGCAGAAAATCGGAGCTGGAAAGCGTTCTCCACAACCTGGACCTGGCCAATCTTGACCCGGAGATACGCGAACAGTACGGACAGGAAATAGCCATGCTGCTTGATGGTCAGATGCCACTTAACCGCCAGTTCTATGCCTTGCTGTTCAACCGGGACAGCCTCATCGACTACTTACCCGGGGACGCCGTTTTGATGCTCGATGAATTGTCGAGCATTGAGCAGGCAATGGAGGAGTGGCATGATGAGGCCGAGCAGATGCGGGGGGAAAAGGTGGAGAGGGGAGAGTTGCCCCGCAATTTTCCCCGCCCCTATTTTACCTGGGCAGAGCTTAAGGAAAAAATCGAGGGCCGAGAATACCTTGTCCTTGCCGGCTGGGGTACTGACGAAGAAGCGTTCCGGTTCAACTTTGCCCCGGCCCCCAACTATGCTGGCCAGCTGCCCTCATTCTGTCGCCGGATAAAGCCGCTTCTGGAACAGAGACGGAAGGTGATAATTGTCAGTCACCAGGCGGGCCGGCTTTCTGAGCTGCTGGAAGATGAGGACATAATCGCGGCGCCGGTCACTACGGTCGGGCAGACGCCACCGCCCGGCTCGCTGACGCTGGTTCAGGGCTTGCTGGCCGAGGGCTGGGCCATGAACGGTGAGACCTATCTCTTCACCGATGCCGAGATTTTCGGCTTCGTCAAGCAGCGGCGGCAGATGAAAAAGCAGCCGGTGCCGCGACAGAAGCTCTTCATCGATATCACGCCGGGCGATTACGTGGTGCACGTGGAGCACGGCATCGGCAAGTTTACTGAGGTCAGGACACTGCGCCGCGACGGCAACGAGAAGGAATATCTGGTGCTGCGCTATGCCGCTGGCGACCGCCTCTATGTCCCCACCGACCAGATTGACCGCGTCAGCCGTTACGTTGGTGCTGGTGACCGTCCGCCGGTTTTGAGCCGGCTGGGCACGCAGGAGTGGAATCGCACCAAGCAGCGGGCGAAAGAGGCCGCTGAAGACCTGGCCCAGGAACTGCTGGCTTTGTACGCGACCAGGGAGGTGGTGCCGGGCTTTGCCTTCTCCCGCGACACGCTCTGGCAACAGGAGATGGAGGCCTCGTTCCCCTATGTTGAGACGCCCGACCAGATGGGAGCGCAGCGTGACGTCAAGGGGGATATGGAAAAAGCCAAGCCGATGGACCGCCTCGTCTGCGGCGACGTTGGCTACGGCAAAACAGAGGTCGCCATACGGGCGGCCTTCAAGGCGGTGATGGACAACAAGCAGGTGGCGGTGCTGGTGCCCACCACGGTGCTGGCGCAGCAGCACTACGCCACGTTCCGGGAGCGACTTGACGCGTTCCCGGTGCGAATCGAAGTCCTGAGCCGCTTTAAATCGTCGAGGGAGCAAGATGAGATAGTTGAAGGGCTGGCGGACGGTCGCGTTGACATCTGCATCGGCACCCATCGTTTGCTGCAGAAAGACGTACGTTTCCGTGACCTCGGGCTGCTGATTATTGACGAGGAACAGAGGTTTGGCGTCAACCACAAGGAGTACCTGAAGAAGATGCGGCGCGAGGTGGATGTGCTCACCCTGAGTGCCACCCCCATCCCGCGCACCCTGCACATGTCGCTGGTGGGGGTACGGGATATGAGCACCATGGCCACGCCTCCTGACGAGCGCCTGCCCATCAAGACCTACGTTGCCGAGTACAATGAATGCCTCATCCGCGAGGCCGTCCTCCGCGAGCTGGAGAGAAATGGCCAGGTCTTCTTTGTGCATAACCGGGTGCAGAGCATTGCCACGGTGGCCAGCAAACTGGAGTCGCTGTTGCCGGAAGCGCGCATCGCCATCGCGCACGGTCAGATGCCGGAGGACAAGCTGGAGCAGGTGATGGCTGACTTTGCCCAGGGGAAGAGCGATGTGCTCGTCTGCACCACGATTATCGAGTCGGGCCTGGACATGCCCAACGTCAACACGCTGATGGTCAACCAGGCGGACAGGTTCGGGCTGACACAGCTCTACCAGTTGAGAGGGAGGGTGGGCCGCGGTGCCAGCCTGGCCCATGCCTATTTTCTCTATGACAGGGAGAAGCGCCTGACGCCGACGGCGCAGAAACGCCTGCGCACCATTTACCAGGCCACCGAGCTCGGCGCCGGGTTCAGCATCGCCATGAAGGACCTGGAAATCAGGGGCGCCGGCACGCTGCTGGGGACCAAGCAGAGCGGCTACATCACCGCCATCGGCTTTAACCTTTATTGTAGATTGCTCGCCGAGGCGGTGGAGGCGCAGAAAGCGAGATTGGCGGGTGTTAAAGAAGAAATAAAGCCGCCACGCCTCCCCACCCCGACCATTGACCTGCCCCTGGACGCCTACATCCCCGAAGACTACGTGCCCGACCTCGAGACCAGGCTCGGGCTGTACCAGAAGCTGGTGAAGGTGGAAAACGCAGGGCAGGTGGAAGCGCTGGCGCAGGAGTTCCAGGACCGCTTTGGCGCTTTGCCCGAGGAAGCCCAGAACCTGCTCTACGCGGTGAAAATCAAGCTGCTGGCGGCGCAGGCGGGGATAGAGTCCGTGGCCACCGAGCACGGAAATATTGTGCTCAGGCGCTTTGAGGGTCTCCCCTTCGACCGCCAGAAACTGGCGCCGTTAATCCGAGACGGCGTCAGGGTGGGCCATACGCAGATTTCCTTGAACTTGAGGAGATTAGGGGAGAAGTGGAAAGAGGTGCTGGAGGGGGTGGTGGGGAGGGTAATAGAA
>CAZJGR010000076.1:0-4085 GCA_964545815.1 uncultured Dehalococcoidaceae bacterium
CATCAAAGACCGAATTAAAAAGGCGAAAACGGAGGATTTCAAGGGGGTTGACCGATAATCATCACCACCACAGCCGATATTGAAGGCAAAAGGATAACCAAGACCATCGGCCTGGTGCGGGGCAGCACCGTCAGAGCCAAGCACATCGGCAAGGACATCATGGCCGCTCTCCGGGGTCTGGCCGGCGGCACCGGAGTGGTCGTGCAGTAAATTTAAAATCAGCACGCAACCGGCGGAACAGCACAGTCTTTTTTCATGCGGAGTTAGTCTGAATGCTGGCGAATGTGGTCGGCTGGGTTACCAGGCGCGAGGGACGCAAGTTCCTGAAGCTGCGCCAGGACATTGATGATTCCGTATTTACCGGCGCCAAAGAAATCGGTGAAATATCACTCTACATTCACATCCCGTTCTGCCGCACCCTGTGCCCGTTCTGCTGCTTTAATCGTTATCTATTCAAAGAAGATAAAGCGAGGCAGTATTTCCGGCACCTGAAACAGGAGCTTGACCTCTACATCAGGAAGGGTTTCACCTTCTCCGATTTTTACTTTGGCGGCGGCACGCCGACCATCCTCATGGACGAACTGGTGGGTTTCATTGACTACCTCAAAGCCAATTTCAACGTGAAACGCATTTCGCTGGAGACCACTCCCCGTGAAGTGAACCGGGAAAATATGGACTGGCTTAAAGCCGCCGGCATTAACCGGCTTTCCATCGGCGTGCAGAGCTTTGATGATGGCATCGTCAGGGCGATGGGAAGGCCTTTCGGCCCGGCCGAAGAGATGAAGCGCCGCGTGCTGATGGCGGAGGGAGAGTTCGATACCGTGAACGTCGACTTTGTTTTCAATTTCCCGGGCCAGACCATGGCGCAGTTTAAGGCGGATGTGCAAGCGTTTAAGGAACTAAATATCGACCAGGCCACCTTTTATCCGCTCATGGCTTCCCCACACAAGAAGAGCGCCCTGGAGCGGCGCTTTAACCGGGTGGACATAACCGGGGAGAAGCGATTTTACGATGTCATCCTGAATGAACTCTATGCCGGTGATTACCAAGCTTCCACCGTCTGGTGCTTCTCCAGGGGGCAGAGGATGCTTGACGAATACATAATCGACTTTGATGACTACATTGGCATCGGTGCGGGCTCGGTGAGCATTGTAGGCGGCAATTTCTACGTGAATACGTTTTCCCTAGAAAGGTATGGCGAGCTACTGAGTCGGGAGACACTGCCCATCGTTGGCTGGCGAAAACTCACCGAGAAAGAAAACCAGAAATACTATCTGCTCACCAAACTATTCGGCATGGAACTGGAGGCTGAGAAATTCGCCCAGAGATTTGGTGCCAGCCTGGAAAGCAAACTGGGCCCGGAACTGCTCTTTCTCAAGCTTTTTGGTCTGGCGGAGGGCAAAGACATAATCCGGGTGACCAGAAAAGGCATGTACCCGGTGAGCACCATGATGCGGGAATTCTTCACCTCCCTCAACAATTTGAGAGAGCTCTACATTGAAGAGCAGATATAGCCGATGCCCAGGAGGAACTGGGTGACGAGGACGACCAGCACATTATTGCCCATCGCGGGAATGAACTGCGCCATTTCCTGATGCTTTCGTGAACCCTTTATCGCCTTCAGGGCAAAGGGAAATGTCAGCAGTGAGATGAGCGAGAAAGCGGGCATCACCCTGGCGATAACCCAGCCGATTATCCACAGATAGACGGCAATAGTCAGCCCGGAATAAATGAGACTGGCCTGTGCCTTATCCATGATGATGGGCAGAGTCCTTCGCCCGGCGCGGCGGTCTGCCTCGCTATCGGGAAATTCGTTGAGCAGGAGGAGGTTATGCACCAGAATCCCGGAGGGTATGGCGGCAATCACCGCATGCCAGGTGTATTGTGCGGCCTGGACAAAGTAAAGCCCCATAATCGGCAGCACGCCCAGTCCCAGCCCGGCCGCCCATTCCGGCCAGGGCATTTTGAGTATCACCGGCGTATAGAAAAGAATGCAGACCGCGGCGAACAGCAGCAGGGGAAGAAGCGGCCATCCCTTCATCCATCCCCTCATCAGAATGAAAAATATGCCAATGGCCACCGCCAGCAGGAAAGAAGACATGCCGAGCCAGAAGACCTGTCTTGGGGTGAGCAGGGCGGCAGGGAGGATGCCACTGCCGCCGCTAAAGGGTGTCCGCCTTGTGGCCAGGTCCACACCACTCCGGTAATCAAAGTAGTCATTCAGAGTGTTGACACTGATATGGGTGAGCAGCAGTCCCAAGCCAGCGAGCAGGGCATAACCGAGATGGAAATATCCATCATACCGGGCAATGCTGGTGCCTAGAAACGCCAGCGCTACGGAAAGCAACAGAAAATGAGGCCTTGTTTCCAGAAACCAAAGTTTCAGTTTCACCATTCTTCACCCCGGATGATAAAGGAGCCCTAACAACCAATGCGATTGAATAAAGAAGGCACTGTCAACGACAATGCCTTCTCTTCTTACCAAACAATCAGCAATGTCCGGTAATTAAAAATTATGTTTTCTCTGTTTACTTTAATAACTACCTGGGTCCCGTGTTTACACCCAGACAGTTCCAGAGACCGCATTGAGTATAAATATTAAGACTTGCCGATGCGGAATACCTTGGTGCCGCAGCTGGGGCACACACCCTGAACCGCCGGGCGCTTGTTCTTGAGGGTCGTTGGCCTGGCGTTCCTGATTTCTACTTTCCTTCTGCATTTCATGCAATAAGCCTGGGGCATCGTTATAACCTCCTATATTGGACTCTTTGAAGCAAGAGTAGCAAACCTGCCAGTATTTGTCAATAGCCTCTGGGCCTGAAATCGCCCAATTTACCTTTTCTCCAGCTTGACCTTGACTTCACCACCCACCGCAGCCCCCAGAAAATCAATGGCACTGCCTCCCCTCAGGGCGATTTCAAGATAGCCGCTGCTTCCGATGAGCGCCAGCAACCCTTCACCTTCCCCATAGGTGCGACTCAGCCCCGATATAAAGCGACTACTTACCTCAATGGTAAACGGTTTTTCCGGCAGGTCTTCGCATTTGAAATTGGTGAGCAGATTGCCGAAATGGTCAATGTGCACGATTCGTCCCACCAGAGTGCCCGCCGATTCCTGATACGGACGATGTTCCGGCAGCACCGTAACGGACCTTATAACCTCGCCGAATTCTTCTGGCAATGTGCCCAGCGAAAGCCGGGCGGCAACCGGGGCAAAGATATCGCGACCGTGGAACGTGGGGCTCACCGGTGAGCGCCAGAACCTGGACTTTGTAATTGATACCGCTTCCAGTTCAGGGGGGAGCGTAACCCGCCTCTGGGCAGGACGTAGCCGTTCTTTTAAAAACGGCCCGATTACGTAGCTCAGCACGCCATTGTCGGGGGCAATAAAATCGAATTGAGGCGTACGCAGAACGAGCGCCCTCCGCCCTGTCCCCACTCCGGGGTCAACGACGACCACGTGGATGGTACGCTCGGGGAAAAAAGGAAAGGCCGTGTTCAGAACGAAAGCAGCCTGAAGTATGTTCTGCGGCGATATATTATGGCAGATATCAATGATTTTGGCTTCGGGATTGATATTGAGGATTACTCCCTTCATCGCCGCCACATAAGCATCGGTCAGGCCGAAATCAGTGGTCAGGGTAATGATGGCGCTCATATTTCACCCAGTTTCCGCAAACTGGTGAATCAGGTTAGCCGGAGATAGACGATAGCGATGATGACAAAGAGGACGGCCAGGGCAATGGTGAGCTGAAACATCGTTTTTTCCAGGCCCCGCTTCGTCCGGTACACGGTGTCAGGCTGACCGAAGATGCCTCCCAGCCCACCGCCTCGAACCTGTAAAAGAATAATCAACGTTAAAGATACCGCCAGCACTATCTGAGCCATATTTAAATAGGTCTCCATCGTTCCCTTCCTCTTTACCTGCTTCAGCCTTCCTCAAGCTTTTTCTGCAACAGTTCACCGGCCATGACCGGATTGGCACGCCCCTTTGTCGCCCGCATCACCTGCCCGACCAGGAATTTCAGCGCCGTCTCCTTGCCCGCTTTGTAATCGGACACGGCCTGAGCATTTGAGTTTATCACG
>CAZJGR010000076.1:4185-5250 GCA_964545815.1 uncultured Dehalococcoidaceae bacterium
AACCGGTCTCGCCTGTCTTCCGGCAGTTCCGGCAATTTGGCTTTTATTGCCTCCACCCATTCCCGGCTGATGGAAATCGGTGGCAGGTCGGGCTCGGGGAAGTAGCGGTAGTCATGGGCATATTCCTTGCTGCGCTGCGCCACCGTCTTCCCTTTCTCCTCCACCCAGCCCCGCGTTTCCTGCGTCAGTTTTTTCCCTTCGTTGAAGGCTTTCCTCTGCCGTTTTGCCTCATAGTCCATCGCCTGATAGACTGCCCGGAAGCTGTTCATGTTCTTGACCTCAACTTTGGGCATCGAGTTGGAACTGCCTTCAGACCGGATGCTGATGTTGGCATCGCAGCGGAAGCTCCCCTCCTCCATGTTTCCCGTTGACACGCCGAGATACTGGAGAATGCTGCGCAGTTTCCTCAGGTACTCCTCGGCTTCCTCCGGAGAACGCAGGTCCGGCTCACCAACAACCTCCATCAGCGGTACGCCGGAGCGGTTCACGTCCACCAGGCTGTACTCCTCACCATCGGCCGCCTTCCGATGCAAGAGCTTGGCCACATCTTCTTCCAGATGCACCCGGGTGATGCCGATTTTCTTTTTCTGGCCAGCAACTTCAATGTTGAGCCAGCCACCGCGCCCGATGGGGGCATCATACTGGGAAATCTGATAGCCTTTCATCAGGTCCGGGTACGGGTAGTTTTTGCGGTCGAACTTGGTATATTCGGAAACGGCGCAGTTCAGCGCCAGCGCCGTCACGATGGTGAATTCCACCGCCTGCTTGTTAATCACCGGCAGGACGCCGGGCATGCCGAGGCATACCGGGCAGACATGGGTATTGGGCGGGGCGCTGGCATAATCAGCGCTGCAGCCGCAGAACATCTTGCTCCTGGTCAACAGCTGCACGTGTACTTCCAGCCCGATGATGGTCTCAAAGTTCATAGCCGCTCCTCGAATCGGCAACGAGTTCAGTATAACAGCATTGACTATAGCTGACAAGAACGACAGGAATAGCAGAACTAGAGGCGGAAAGACACAAATGAGCTTCAGATGTGGTATAATGGGTGCGTCAGTTCGGGGC
>CAZJGR010000077.1:0-4560 GCA_964545815.1 uncultured Dehalococcoidaceae bacterium
ATGATGCTGCCACCGCCGTGTTCCTTCATCACCCCGGCGACCAGTCGGCTCAGCAGAAACGGCCCCTTCAGGTTGACGTTCATGGTCGCGTCCCAGGCCCATTCCTCGGCCTCCAGCAGCGGCCCGTAGTACGGATTGGTCCCGGCGTTGTTGACCAGGATATCTATTTTCCCCCACTCCCCCTTTACCCTGTCCACCAGGGCTTTTGATTCTTCGCCCTTGGCGACGTGGCTGGCCACCGCCATGCTTTTGACGCCTTTCTTCTTTATTTCGTCCGCCACCACCTCCAGGTCAGGAAGCTTCCGACCGCTTATGGCGACATCCGCGCCAGCATCAGCCAGGGCCAGTGCGATGGCGCGGCCGATGCCCCGGCTGCCCCCGGTGACCAGCGCCACCTTGCCTTCCAGGGAGAATCGGGACAGGTTCATGCTCGCTGCCCTCCTTGTCTAGGCATGCTTCTTCCTGCGGCGCCACCAGAAGAAATACAGCAGGACACCGATTATTATCCAGACCGGGCTGAAGATGCCGAGCCAGATGAAAATATTGGCCAGCACCCGTCCGAAGGTGACCAGCCCGTTCCAGGCGCTATCGACGATGCTGCCGGCACTCCAGCCGGGCAGTACCGTGATGTAGTCGCTCCTCTTTTCCATATCCTGATTACTGCGGTCATCGGTCACCGTCAGCGTAACGGTATAGGTTCCCTTTGACTTGTATTTATGCCTTGGACTGTTGTCCGTGCTGGTACTGCCGTCGCCAAAGTCCCACTCGTAGCTGTACGGCCAGATGCCGCCCGCCACCTCGCTGTCAAAACGAATCTGCTCTCCCTCTTTGGCGGTTACCTGACTGGCACTGAACCTGACCTCAAGCTTGGACTGCTCCAGCACCACCTGTATAAGTGACATCTCCGAGGTTCGCTCCAGGTACTGCATACGCCCCTTGGTCCGCTCAATGTCCTGCTGCACCCTGGATAGCTCGCGCTGAACATTGAGGATGTCCTCCACCTTCTCCGCTTTCTCCATCAGCTTCAGGAGCTGCGTTTCCGTGGCTTCCAGATTGCGGAGCGTTGCCTCCAGGTCAATGTATTCCTCGGTAACGTCCTGTGCTGACGTGGTCTCGGAGTTCACCTCCACCGCCATACTGCGCAGCACGCTCATCGCATGGTTGAAATCCGATGACGGCACCCGTATGGTGATCTGCCCGACAATGCGTTCTCCCTCTTTCCAGCTGCTCGAATTGACCACGAATCCTTTCAGACCTTCGGCAAGCTCGGTGATTTTATCTATGGTGTTGCGGACATCGTCCACCACCAGCTGCATATCGGCCGTGCGCACAATCATACGGTCGGCGCCAATAGTCAGGTCCCCCCCGTTCACCGGTGATGGTGCTGGTGCCGGCATTGGTGCTGGTACAACCACTTCGCCGAAGGTTCCTTTAGATGCAGATGGCGCGGGAATCACTATAGACGGGGCTGGGGCCGGCGCTGGGGCTGGGGCAGGCGCCGGCGCCGGAGCTGATAATGGCGCGGCACAGGCAACCAGCACCGCAGCCAGCATTATCAGGGCCGCAACGGGCAATAACCTTTTCATAACAACCTCCTGTTGGCTCTATTCATTATATAAAACGATAGCTGGAGCGAAAAGGTTAGCTTATCATTTATGGTTTATATTTATGGGAAACACCCCAGCTGGCAACTGCTTATTTTAACCGACAGCCGGTTGGCCGCATTGCCCACATCACGCGGGCTGACCTTCAGTTCCTTGGCAATCCGGAAAGCAACAGCGCACGGTAGCCTGCCGTTCACCAGCGATGATTTGATTTTCATTTCCAGTTTGTCTTCCACAGAGCGCTCCTCGGTCTTTATTAGCCCTATTTATCTTATCACGCTTTGGCCACTTTGATAACGTATTATATACTTTTTTCTCAAATGCCACCCTTAATCCATGGCCGGGAGCATCTCATTCAAGAGCTGGCGCAGGTTCCCGATGTAGTCTTTGGCCAGTGCGTCAATCAACACCACCCTGCCCCCGATGGCTTCGGCGATGACCTCAGCGCTCTTGGGATTGAATTGCGGTTCGGCGAAGATGACCCGGATATCCTGCGCCTTGGCCTGCTCTATCAAATTTTTCAGACCGGCAGCGGTCGGCTCTTTGCCTCCTCTTTCAATGGGTATCATGGTCAGGCCATATTCAGCAGCAAAATAGCCAAATGCCGGATGGTATACCATGAACCGCCGATTTTTCACCGCCGCCAGCCCTTCCCTCATTTCGCGGTCGATTTCCGCCAGCTGTTGCTGATAGGCATCCCGGTTTTGCTGGTAATAGCCCTTGTTTGCCGGGTCCACTGCCACCAGCCCATCACAGATGTTAGACACCATTATCCGGGCATTCACCGGGGACATCCAGATATGGGGGTCCATTCGGCCGTGTTTTTCAGGCTCTTCCTCTACCGCCATTTCCCGTAATGTCACCCCCTTTGAGCAATCCACCACCACCATCTTTTTATTGGTCGCCACCAGTTTGTCCATCCAGACGAGCTCGAATTCTACCCCCGAGCCCACCTTGGCATACATTTCCGCCTCGGCCAGCGCCGCCATCTGTGCTGGTTTGGGCTCATAGGTATGAGGGCTGGCTCCCGGCGGCACCATAACCGTCACCCTGACTTTCTCCCCACCCACTTTTTCCACAAACTCGGCCTGCGGTAGAATGGTAACTGCTACCCCCACCCTGCCATCTTTTTCTCCCTCAGGGGCACAGGCCGGAAGCACGAACGTCAGTCCAATTACTAGTATAACAGCAATAAGGATTTTTATTCTCTTGTGCAATTGTCCCCTGCTCATTTCAGCCGGCAATCTTCACTATTATAACTTTTTTCCATCGGAAATGCCTTTCTGAAATGTAGCCACAGTTGCCATGTAACGCCAACATGACATCTTTAATAATTTTTTACTGCATTTTTCAATCCACCACTATGAAACGAAAGTAAATCCCCTGTTTCCATACCGTAAAAATATCAGTTACAATATATAAGATATAAGGGAATAATGGATAGGCGAAGAATAAATGATTGCCATAATCGATTACGGGGCCGGTAATTTGCGCAGCGTGGCCAATGCCGTCGCTAGGCTGGGCTATCAGCCCAGTATAACCAGTCAGGCCAAGGACTTGTCCCAGGCGCAGGCGGTTATCCTGCCCGGAGTTGGTGCCGCCGGCGATACCATGGCCAGCCTGCGGAATCTGGGGCTGGTGAGACCGATAAAGCAGCTCATCGCTGATGACCGGCCCTTCTTCGGCGTCTGCATCGGCCTGCAGGTGCTCTTCGACGGCACCGAGGAAAGCGGCGGGCATGACTGCCTCAGGGTCATTGCCGGTCAGGTAAAAAAACTGCCTGACGGATTGAAAGTGCCCCACATGGGATGGAACCAGGTAAAGCAGCGCCTCACCCACCCATTATTTGAAGGCATTCCTGATGAAGCCAACTTTTACTTCGTTCACAGCTATTACGGGGTGCCTGAGGATAAATCCCTGGTGGCCGGCGAAACGGAATACGGGATTATCATGGGCAGCGTTATTGTGCGCAGCAACCTGGTGGCGACGCAGTTTCACCCGGAGAAAAGCGGTGAGCACGGCCTAAAGATGTATGATAACTTCCTCCGCCATGCCCTGAAAAGGAGATGATTTCCTATGCTCACTAAGCGCATTATCCCCTGCCTTGATGTCAAAGACGGGCGGGTAGTCAAGGGAACCAGCTTCGTCCACCTCCGTGACGCCGGTGACCCGGTGGAACTGGCGGCCTTTTATTACCAGCAGGGAGCCGATGAGCTGGTGTTTCTGGACATCAGCGCCACGCCGGAGGGACGTGATACGCTGGTGGATGCGGTGGAGCGCATCTCGGAGCAGGTTTTTATGCCGCTCACCGTGGGCGGTGGTCTGCGCACCACGGGTGACATGCGCCGCCTGCTGAAAGCCGGTGCGGATAAGGTCTCCATCAATACGGCTGCGGTGCTTACCCCGAAATTGATTCGGGAAGGAGCGGCCAAGTTTGGCAGCCAGTGCATCGTGGTGGCCATAGACGCCAAGCGGCTGGATAGCAGGCAAAAATTGCAGTGGGAAGTGTATACTCACAGCGGCCAGAAACCGACCGGCCTTGATGCCATTGACTGGGCACGGCGTGCGGTCAACCTGGGTGCCGGTGAGATACTTTTGACCAGCATTGACGCTGATGGACGCCGTGCCGGCTATGACATTGAACTTACCCGCGCCATCTCTGAAGCCGTGACCGTGCCGGTTATTGCCAGCGGTGGCGCCGGGACGCTGGAAGACCTCTATCAGGCGCTCGTGGCCGGTAAGGCAGATGCGGTGCTGGCGGCCAGCATTTTCCACTACGGCACCTACTCTATACGCGAGACCAAAAAATATCTGGCGAAAAAGGGAATACCAGTTCGCATTTAGGGGTGAATCAAGGTGAAGACATATTTGCCAGCGTTGCCGTCAATTACGCTGGTGCCGAATGCAAAAGTTCAGAAACATATTGGACTCTTTAGGAGGTGATGAAAAGGGGTCC
>CAZJGR010000078.1:0-4458 GCA_964545815.1 uncultured Dehalococcoidaceae bacterium
TACTATCGGCTCAGGAACAGCAGCGGCGGTTGAGATGCCGCGCTGAAAAACAAAAGTGGAGCTCGGCCTGAGCCGAGCTCCACTTTTTGTCGGTGCCGGGGCTTATCTTCCGGTCAAACTGTTCTTCAGGGCCCGGTCAATCCAGACATAACCGAAGACCATGTATCCTTCCGGCGGGTCGGGTCCCAGGCCGTATTCACCGGCAAAGCCCTTCAGCCAGGGCTGCCAGAACATGAACCCGTTGGGTGTCGGCATGGGCAGCTCCCAGGCCAGTCCGATTTCACGGATGGCCTCCTCTTTTCTCAATTTATCCCGCTCTTCCTGGGTCGGGGTCGTCATGATTTTGTTGAATGCGTCGACGGCCGCCGGGTCAACCACCTTGCCAAAGTCATAGACCGCTGGCTCGCCCTTGGTGCCAACCCAGCCGCCATGAGCCCAGCCAAGGACATCCTCGTCGCCATTGTTGCCCCAACCACGGACATAAATCATTCCGGGGTACTTCTCACCGTATAGTGTGGCGCTATATGTCCCCGGCTCCGTCACGTTGATGTTTACGTCAAGGCCGATTTTACTCAGGTACTCCTTAATGAGGGAACAATCGTCTACATAGCGGGCCCAGTTGCCGGTGTCGAGTTGAGTCTTGAAGCCGGTGGGGTAGCCGGCATCGGCCAGGAGCTTCTTGGCCTTGTCGGTGTTATAGCTGTAGAGCTCCTGGGCGTCGGCGGGGAGCTGTTCCAGCGGAGTATAACAAGACATGAACTGCGCTATCGGCCAGGTCTGGATGACGGCATTACCTTTATAGTAGTCCCTAACTATTCCCTGGTAGTCTATGCCCAGCATCAGCGCCTGCCTGACTCTGACATCCTTGAAGGGGGCAATGTCAGTCCGCAGGAATACCACGAAGGCGGCATCCGGGCGCATCTTGCGGAACTTGAGTTCCGGATTCGTCTCCTGCAGCCCGGCGGCCTTGTCCCAGGCAACGCCGAGGCGCTCAAGCTTACCGGTTCGCATTGCCGCCAGTTGAGTCGATTCATCAAGCATGACTATGCCGTCCAGTTTGTCAATATACGGCAGTTTGTTCTGCGGGTGGAAGGGGTCGGAGCGCCAGTAGGTGGGATTCCTCACCCAGGTGCAGGAGCTGCCCGAGACCACATCCTTCAGCATGAATGGGCCAATGCCAACCGTATACCGCCAGTCATTGATGGTGGTCTTGTCAGCCGTGGCCTTATCAACAGCTTCCTTGGGCAGTATGTACAGCCAGTTGGTCCAGGCGTGCAGCTTGCGGAAGGTGACCGGCGGCTCACCCTCGCTAACCTTGATTGTGTACTTATCAATCTTTTCACATTTGGCGCCGGTTCCGTACCAGACACTGCGGGGTTCCTTCTTGTTGTATTCAAAGGAATAGACGACATCATCGGCGGTGAACTCCCGGCCGTTAACCGGAGGGAGACTCTGCCAGTAGACCCCTTGGCGGAGATGGAAGATAATTATGTTCAGGTCAGGTCTCTCCCAGCTTTCCGCCAGCTCACCGGTGAGGTAAGGGTCGGCTATCCATGAGGACTCGAAAGAGTACTCGTTGGTGCCTTGTGGGCCTTTTGTCCAATCGCCAATGGCCAGTCGCCCATAGACCAGGCCGGCATTACTGGCCGCGGTGGTGGCAATAGCCGGGTCAAAGGTGGTGGTCTGTGTTGTCGTAGTGAGAAGGCAGCTCGCTGTGCCCCCATACTGCGGCACCTCTTTTGTCGGTGTCGTGGTTGGCGGTGTTGTCGTGGGTGGTGCTGTCGTGGGTGGTGTGGTGGCCGGTGGCGTTGTCGTGGCTGCCGGACCACACGATGCTAGGACTAGCACGGCTGCAACCAGGCAGCCCAAAAACAACGGAATAACTCTGCTCCTCATTTCTCTGTCTCCTTTCTAATATCTTATTCGCGCCGGAACGCGTTTATTCCCCATTTTGTACTGCCTCCGATAGCAGAATAAATTCTATACCCCTCAATCGCTGGCTGTCAAGTTTTCTAGCCCTGATTGCTAACCGTTTTCGTTCGCCGCCGGCCGTAGCGCCCGATGCCACCGCGCAGCCTCGGGTCAAGCAGGTCTCTGACCGCGTCCCCCCACATGTTTATGCCGTATACGGCAATGCTCAGCGCCAGGCCAGACCAGAGAGCCAGCCAGGGCGCCTCGTACATGTAAGTCCGCCCGACGCCGCTGAGCATGCCACCCCAGCTCGGGACGGGCGGTGGAATACCAAAGCCGAGGAAGCTCAGGCTCGCCTCGCCCAGAATATTCCCGCCCATGGATATGCTGAAGATGATAATCACTACCGGCATAACATTGGGCAGGATGTGCCGGAAAATTATTCGCCCGGTGGAACAGCCAACGGCCCGGGCGGCCTGAAGGTAGATATTCTCCTTGATAGCAATAACCGCGCTTCTCATCACCCGTATCCACAGGATAGCCCCCCATATTCCCAGAACGATGATGACCTGCACGGTACCGCTGCCGATGAGGGACATGATGGTGATGACCATGATGAGCATGGGGAAAGAGAGAGCGGCATCAACCAGCCTCTGCACCAGGATATCAAAGGTACCGCCGAAATAGCCGCAGGGAATACCGATGGCGGCGGCCACCAGCGCATTAATGGCGCTGGCACCCAGGCCAACATACATGGAGATGCGGGCTCCATAAATGATGCGGCTGAGCAGGTCTCGTCCCAGGTTATCCGTACCCAAGATATATTTGGCCGATGGAGCCATCAGCCTGTCGACTATATGGATTTCATTGTAACCGTATGGAGCCAGAAAATCGGCAAAAATACCGGTAAGGAGCAGGAGCAGGACGATGATGGCACCTACGGTTCCTACTGGCTTCTCCCGAACCAGCCTTACGAAGAAATCCGCCAGTTGAGAGCGTGGCCTTGGCTCACGAGCTACTGTTGATACTGTACTATTTATCTCGCTTACTCCCTATTCACCTGCTTCTATCTATAGCGAATCCTGGGGTCTAAGTAGGCGTAGCTCAGGTCGGTAGCCAGGATTATGAACATGCCGATAACGGCTAGAAAGACATTTATTCCTTGAACGTAGGGGTAATCTCGCCCCATGATAGAATCCAGAAAGAGGCGGCCCATCCCCGGCAGGTTGAATATCTGCTCGATAATGACCGCGCCGCCAAGCATGACCGGTATCTGACCAGCGATTACGGTAACCACCGGGATTAGCGCATTCTTTAAGCCGTGCCTCAGAATGACAACCCGTTCCCGGAGACCCTTTGACCAGGCAGTACGGATGTAGTCCTGACGCAGGACTTCAAGCATGGTGGTACGCAACATTCTCATCGTGGTTCCGGACATGCTCATGCCCAGCAGAATGGCGGGAATGATGAACAGTTCCAGATTTTGTGATGGGTCTTGAAAAAAGGTGATGTACCTCGCTGGCGGTGACCAGTTCCACCAGATGGAGGGAAAGACCATTACCATCGTTCCCAGCCAGAAGCTCGGTACGGCGATGCACAGGATGGCAAAGCTACGCCCAATGAAGTCGCCAGCAGTATCCTGGCGTATGGCGGAATAGATGCCGATGGGCAAGGCAATTAGTTGGGCAATGATGAAAGCGATGACGCCAAGCTCGAAGGTCACAATTAGCCGCTCGCCTAGCTCCTCAGAGACGGAACGACGGGTCCACAGCGATTTTCCGAGGTCACCGTGAAGAAGGTCCCACATCCATCGCCCGTACTGTACATAAACCGGCTGGTCCAGCCCCATACTATGTCTGATGGCATTAATATCCATCGCAATTCCCGTCCCCTGTCCGCCGCCTCTTTCCGCTACCATCAAGTCGATGACAGAGCCGGGGACTAGGCGCACGGTGAGAAAAACGACGATAGTCACCAGGAGCAGGGTGGGTATTATCAGGAGGAGTCTACGAACTATATAGGCCCGCATTTCCCTTCCTTGTGTTTAGCCAGTTAGGTCGCCCCTGCTAGCGCGAAGAAAATAGCTGAGCACACTGCTTAATATTTTGCCTGATAGGTCAACTTTTGTCAATGTTGGCCGTATCTGGCTAATCAGTCCGAACTCTAGCCGCCGCGCTTACTTTGCCTCCGAGCGCCTGGCTTCCAGCCAGGGCTTGCTCAGCTCCAGGTTCTTCACGGCAACGGGTGTTCGGGACACGCCACCCCGGGCCACACTTGGCGCCTGGCGCGCCTCCAGCCCCATCATGACGCAATAACTCTGGTAGGCGGCTTCCAGCGCCGGGGTGAAGCCCATGGTGTCCATCATGTGGTTGATGGAGAACTTGACCGTGCGCAGCCGGAAGGGGTCTAGTGCGTAATTATCCGCCACACGGTCGGCATAAGCCAGGGTTTCCTCCTCTAGTTTCTTTTTGGGGAACACACGGTTAACAAACCCGTACTCATAGGCTTCCCAGGCCGTGATGAAGCGGTGCTCAAACAGGATTTCCT
>CAZJGR010000079.1:0-3969 GCA_964545815.1 uncultured Dehalococcoidaceae bacterium
GCCGGGTTACTGGCAGCATGAAAGGTTTGGTGTCCACTATTGACATCCGACCTCAGTTAAGGCGCTCCGTGTGAGTGAAGTAAATCCTTCCGAATTAGAAACGATTGACCTTTTCATCGTTGGCTCTCCAACCCAGGGAGGCAGGCCGACGCCGGCAATTAAAGAGTTCCTCAGCAAAATCCCAGCAAATGCTCTTAAAAATGTCAGAGTGGCCTCATTCGATACAAGGGTTACAAACATATTGGCCAGACCCTTCGGCTATGCTGCCGGGCGAATCGCAGATAGTTTGAAAGACAAGGAGGGTCATCTGGCGGCGCTGCCGGAGGGCTTCATAGTTGAGGGTACTAAGGGGCCGGTGAAAGAGGGAGAACTGGAGCGGGCTGCAGGTTGGGCTAAAGGAATTTTAGAGGGGAAGAAGTAATTTTGTAATGCGCTTCCTCATCTCAATTACACATTAACTCAGAATGTCAAATTCCGTACCTAGTCCTTTTATCATACATAACCGTGGTGATAAAATAATGCACCGGACCATGTGCAATACTGAGTAAAAACAATAAAGTGACGAAGGAGATACAAATGAAGCTAGAAGGAAAGGTAGCCATTGTTGCCGGTGGAGGACAAGGTATTGGGGAGGGTATTGTTAAATGCTTGGCTGAGGAGGGGGCAAATATCGCCGTGGTTGACATTAACGGTGATAATGCCAGTAAGGTTGTCGATGGAGTTAAGGCGATGGGCCGAAAGGCTTTGGCAATAACCGCCGACCTTACAAATGACAACGAGGTAACTAGGGTGGTTAAGGAGACTATTGACTTTTTTGGCAAGATTGACATCTTGGTTAATTGTGTTGGTGGTGTCAGCAGGGAGACACTGGCGCTGATGCTAGCTAACAGGGCAGCGGCGGGTGATGAACGTCTTCCTGAATTCATGAGCTGCAACTCAGAGGTATGGGATAGATATTACCGGGTTGAATCTCAAATCGCACGTGATTTTGAGTCACGCGGTAACACCCTATTTCATAAAACAGAAGAGTGGTAAGATAGTGAACATATCATCAGATGCCGGAAGACTCCCAGACACCACCCAGATGCCCTACGGTGCCATGAAGGCGGCCGACATCTCAATAACATGGTCGCTGGCAAGAGCGCTGGCTCCCCATAATGTGACGGTTAACTGCATCTGCCCGGGTTTTGTTTATACTCCGCTGTGGGCGAGGGGAGCGATTGCCAGGCTAACGGCACTCCGCGAAGCGAAGAGGAAGGGAGAAAACCTCCCGCCCCCGTTTAGTCGACTGTCAACTGCGGATTTGGAAAGCCTGACACCGGAAGATTTCTGGTTGAAATACATCGTTATACCCAACACTCCCAACGGTAGAGCCCAGACGCCGGAGGATATGGGTAAGGCTGTGGTCTTTTTTGTGTCCGAAGATGCTAAAAACGTAACCGGCCAGGTTCTGCACGTCGACGGGGGCTTCGTTATGCGATAGGTCAGGGATAGCCTGTTTTTCAACGGATATGTCATACTGAGCGCCGGTCAAGGCAGTCTCCAGCCAGCGGAAAGTGCTGAAAAGGAGGATTCTGATGAAAGCTTGTGTTGCCACGGGAGAAAAAAGGCGCATTGAATACAGGGAGATACCGACACCATCCGTAGAAGCGGGGATGCTGCTACTGAAGACCAGGTATGCATGTATCTGCGGCAGCGACCTTGAATATCTGGATGGTTCGTTCGCACTCATTAACCAGGGCGTGACTCATCCGGGAGCTATTGTAGGACACAAGGTGGCGGCCGAGCTAGGTCTTAACCCGGATTCCGGTCCGCGAGATATGGGAATACGCCCGGGTTCCGTACCGGGCCATGAATTCGTTGCCGAGATCGTGGGTGTTGGTGAGGGGGTTAACGGTTGGAAAGTTGGTGATCGCGTTGTGCCCGGGTCCGGTCTACCTGGAGTGCCGCAACCACAGCGAATCCTACGCAGTCAACCCGGCGGCTATGAGACATATAAGGCTTTTGCGGAATATATGCTCACGTCCCCAATGGCAGTGCAGAAAGTGCCCGACCATGTTTCTGATGAGGAAGCGGTGTTTGTGGAACCGCTGGCCACGGGAATCGGTTCAGTACTGGGGTCTGAACTGGGGCCGGGACAATCAGGAGTAATCATCGGCGCCGGG
Organism: uncultured Dehalococcoidaceae bacterium; assembly: GCA_964545815.1. Classification (GTDB taxonomy): domain Bacteria; phylum Chloroflexota; class Dehalococcoidia; order Dehalococcoidales; family RBG-16-60-22; genus E44-bin89. The sequence continues at coordinate 2,166 of CAZJGR010000079.1, forward strand.
AAGATTGGTCTGCTTGCAATGATGTCGGCCAGGATATCGGGCGCGGCGCCGGTAATCGTTGTCGATGTCGTCCAACCACGGCTAGAAAAAGCTCTTGAACTGGGGGCGGCCGCTGTTGTTAATGCCAGCAAGGTGGATGCTGTGTCCGAGGTTGCGCGACTAACTGGCGATGGGGCTAGCGCAATCATCATTTGCGTTCGAGATGGCAAAGTACTGAACCAGGCGGTGGAGATGGGCTGCCGGGGCGCCACGATTGTGTTGGCCGGTTTTGTCCCACCGGTAGAAGTGAACCCGATGCTTTGGACAGTCAGGCAGTTGAGGATTGTGGGCGTTCTAGGTGGTCCTGCCCGCAGCCAGAACGTGATGACGTTGTCAATGTACATGATTGCCCATAAGCAGATTGACCCGAGACCATTGATCAGTGAGATCATGCCATTTAATGACTGCCAGAGAGCTATCAACTCGATTTACAGTGGTCAAAACATTGCCGTTCTAATGAAGCCATAAGAGCCATGACACAGGCAAAGTCACCAGGGATAAATACGTTAATCTGGCCGAGGGAGAATAACGCAAATCCAGGCTTCAGATACAAAAATAACTGGACAAGGAGAATAAGTAACCATGAAAGCAGTATCTATCAAGGGCAAGGGGCAGGTGCAAATTGAAGACATACCCGTGCCGGAACCTGGTTCCGGGCTCGTGCTAAACAAAGTCCTCTATTGTTCTATTTGCGGTTCGGATGTTGAGCGTCTATATGGTGCCCACTGGGATCTTCAACCTGAAGATCAGCTGGCAAAATTAAGGGGCACTATCCTCGGTCACGAGCATGTCTGCCGAGTCGAAGCTGTCGGACCAGGTGTGACGAACTTGAAAATTGGCGACCGCATCGTCGATGTACATATTCCTTGCGGCAGGTGCTACTACTGTCTCAGGGGCATGAGCGACCTGTGCATGGGCGGTAGAGTGAGGGGCTATCCATATGATGGCACACCGTCGCCATACCCGAATGCCAACCGGCAGGGTGCCATGGCGGAATATATTCTGAGGCGCGCCGTAAATGAACTGAAAGTGCCGGATAATATCTCTGACGAAGAAGCGGCAATGACAGAACCGTTGGCTACCGGGGTAACCGCGGTGCATTCCGCGGGCATTAGAATTGGTGATTCGGCCGTGGTTATAGGGGTGGGACACATTGGGCTAATGGTGTTGGCAGCCGCCAAAGCCGCAGGTGCTGCGCCTCTCATTGCCCTTGATAAGATAAATACTCGCCTCGATGTCGCCCGGCAGGTCGGTGCGAATATTGTCCTTAATCCTAGTGACACGGATTTCCTTCAGAGAGTAGTCGACATTACCCAAGCAGGTCCCGATGTTGTTTTTGTCTGCGTGAGTTCGCAAGCTCCAGGAGTTGTTGGTCAGGCTTTTGAGATGGTCAGACGCGAAGGTAGAGTAATTCTGGTAGGTAATGCCGCGCCAGAGGTCCTGCCTTTTGGCAAATGGCTTACTAAAGAGGTGAGAGTGGAAGGAGCCGTCCACATGGGTGAAAAAATGCTTCCTTCGCTTAAATTGATGGAATTCCAGCGCGTGAACGTCAAGCCGGTCATCACTGAAATCGTACCGCTTGTGCAAGCGCAAAGGGGATTTGATTCATTGCATACGGCTAAGAACATCGCAGTCCTGTTAAAACCGTAGGCACTGCACAGGAGGAGTTGACATGGCAAAAAAAGTCCTGCACAGTGAGTTATGCGAAACGAGCTACAATCAAAAGGTGTGGAAATAGTTAGCGGCAGCGAGTACCCTTTCTGTA
>CAZJGR010000080.1:0-3864 GCA_964545815.1 uncultured Dehalococcoidaceae bacterium
TACTATCGGCTCAGGAACAGCAGCGGCGGTTGAGATGCCGCGCTGAAAAACAAAAATGGGGCTCGGCTTACACCGAGCCCCATTTACTGCCGGTGCCGGGGCTTATCTCCCGGTCATCTTCTTCTTCATGTCCTGGTCAACCCAGGTATAGGTGTACACCATGGTACCCTCAGGCGGGTCAGGCCCCATACCGACTTCGCCCTTGTAGCCCTTCAGCCACGGCTGCCAGAACATGTACCAGTTGGCGGCCGGTATAGGTAGCTCCCAGGCCAGCTTGATTTCACGGATGGCTTCCTCTTTCCTCAGCGCGTCTCGCTCTTTCTGGCTTGGGTTCGACATGATTTTGTTGAATACCTCGACGGCCACCGGGTCAACGACATTACTAAAGTTGTAGACCGATGGCTCTCCCTTTCCGCCGACCCAGCCGCCGTGAGCCCAACCCAGCGCGTCCTCGTCACCGTTGTTTGACCAGCCGCGGACATAAATCATTCCAGGGTACTTCTTGCCGTAAAGACTTGTAGTATATGTACCCGGCTCCTGCACATTGAGGGCGGCGTCAACACCGATTTTGGCCAGGTACTCCTTAAGCATGGACATTTCGTCCACATGACGGGTCCAGTTGCCGATGACCAGTTGTGTCTTGAAGCCATTGGGATAGCCGGCATCGGCCAGCAGTTGCTTGGCCTTGTCCGGGTTATAGCTAAAGAGCTCCTTAGCATCGGCGGGTAGCTGTTCCAGTGGGGTATAAGCATCTCCCATGAACGTCGCTAGGGGCCAGTTTTGAATGACCGCGTCACCCTTAAAGAAGTCCCTGGTTATTCCCTGGTAGTCTACGCCCAGCATCAGCGCCTGCCTGACTCTGACATCGTTAAAGGGGGCAATGTCAGTCCGCAGAAATACCAGGTAACCGTAGTCCGGGTTAATCTTGCGCCACTTCAGTTCGGGATTCGTCTCGCTCAGCCCGGCGGCCTTGTCAAAGGAGACGGCGAGGCGCTCAAGCTTACCGGTCCGCATGGCCGCCAGCCCGGTTGATTCATCAATAATGACCAGTAGTTCGAGTTTGTCAACATAGGGCAGTTTGTTCTGCGGGTTGAAGGGGTCGGAGCGCCAGTAGGTGGGATTCCTCACCAAGGTGCAGGAGCTGCCCGAGACCACATCTTTCAGCATGAACGGGCCAATGCCAACCGTATAATGCCAGTCATTGATGGTGGTCTTGTCGGCAGTGGCCTTATCAACAGCTTCCTTGGGCAGTATGTAGAGCCAGTTGGTCCAGGAGTGTAGCTTGCGGTAGGTGACCGGCGGCTCTCCCTCGCTAACCTTGACTGTGTACTTATCAATCTTTTCACATTTGGCGCCGGTGCCGTACCAGACACTGCGCGGTTCTTTCTTGTTGTACTCAAAGGAATAGACGACATCATCGGCGGTGAATTCCCGGCCATTTACCGGGGGAAGGCTCTGCCAGTGGACCCCCTGGCGGAGGTGGAAGATAATTATGTTGAGGTCAGGCCTCTCCCAGCTTTCCGCCAGCTCACCGGTGAGGTAAGGGTCGGCAATCCAGGTAGACTCGTAAGAGTACTCATTCGTGCCTGACGGGCCTTTTGTCCAATCGCCCACACCGAGTCGACCATAGACCACGCTGGCAGTATAATCCGAGGTGGTGGCAATAGCCGGGTCAAAGGTGGTGGTCGGTGTCGTCGAAGGATTAGAGAAGCTAATTGTCCCACCATACTTCGGTACTTCCTTTGTTGGTGTCGTCGCTGGTGGTGTCGTCGTAGGTGGTGCTGTCGTTGGTGGTGTGGTGGTTGGTGGTGTTGTCGTGGCTGCCGGACCACACGATACTAAGACTAGTGCGGCTACAGCCAGGCAGCCTAAAATCAACGGGACAACCCTGTTCCTCATTTCTCTATCTCCTTTCAAATATCTTATTCGCGCCGGAACGCGTTTATGCCCCATTTTGTACTGCCTCTGATGATAGCATCAATTCTATACCCGTCAATCACTGACTGTCAAGTTTTCTAGCCCTGCTTGCTAACCTTTTTCGTTCGCCGCCCGCCGTAACGCCCGATGCCACCGCGCAACCTCGGGTCAAGCAGGTCTCTGACGGCGTCCCCCCACATGTTAATGCCGAATACCGCGATGCTCAGCGCCAGACCAGACCAGAGAGCCAGCCAGGGTGCCTCGTACATGTAGGTCCGCCCGACGCCGCTGAGCATGCCACCCCAGCTAGGGGCGGGTGGTGGAATACCAAAGCCAAGGAAACTCAGGCTGGCCTCCCCCAGAATATTCCCGCCCATGGATATGCTGAAGATGATAATCACTACCGGCATAACATTGGGCAGGATGTGCCGGAAAATTATTCGCCCGGTGGAACAGCCAACGGCCCGGGCGGCCTGAAGGTAGATATTCTCCTTGATAGCAATAACCGCGCTTCTCATCACCCGTATCCACAGGATAGCCCCCCATATTCCCAGAACGATGATGACCTGCACGGTACCGCTGCCGATGAGGGACATGATGGTGATGACCATGATGAGCATGGGGAAAGAGAGAGCGGCATCAACCAGCCTCTGCACCAGGATATCAAAGGTACCGCCGAAATAGCCGCAGGGAATACCGATGGCGGCGGCCACCAGCGCATTAATGGCGCTGGCACCCAGGCCAACATACATGGAGATGCGGGCTCCATAAATGATGCGGCTGAGCAGGTCTCGTCCCAGGTTATCCGTACCCAAGATATATTTGGCCGATGGAGCCATCAGCCTGTCGACTATATGGATTTCATTGTAACCGTATGGAGCCAGAAAATCGGCAAAAATACCGGTAAGGAGCAGGAGCAGGACGATGATGGCACCTACGGTTCCTACTGGCTTCTCCCGAACCAGCCTTACGAAGAAATCCGCCAGTTGAGAGCGTGGCCTTGGCTCACGAGCTACTGTTGATACTGTACTATTTATCTCGCTTACTCCCTATTCACCTGCTTCTATCTATAGCGAATCCTGGGGTCTAAGTAGGCGTAGCTCAGGTCGGTAGCCAGGATTATGAACATGCCGATAACGGCTAGAAAGACATTTATTCCTTGAACGTAGGGGTAATCTCGCCCCATGATAGAATCCAGAAAGAGGCGGCCCATCCCCGGCAGGTTGAATATCTGCTCGATAATGACCGCGCCGCCAAGCATGACCGGTATCTGACCAGCGATTACGGTAACCACCGGGATTAGCGCATTCTTTAAGCCGTGCCTCAGAATGACAACCCGTTCCCGGAGACCCTTTGACCAGGCAGTACGGATGTAGTCCTGACGCAGGACTTCAAGCATGGTGGTACGCAACATTCTCATCGTGGTTCCGGACATGCTCATGCCCAGCAGAATGGCGGGAATGATGAACAGTTCCAGATTTTGTGATGGGTCTTGAAAAAAGGTGATGTACCTCGCTGGCGGTGACCAGTTCCACCAGATGGAGGGAAAGACCATTACCATCGTTCCCAGCCAGAAGCTCGGTACGGCGATGCACAGGATGGCAAAGCTACGCCCAATGAAGTCGCCAGCAGTATCCTGGCGTATGGCGGAATAGATGCCGATGGGCAAGGCAATTAGTTGGGCAATGATGAAAGCGATGACGCCAAGTTCGAAGGTCACAATTAACCGCTCGCCCAGCTCCTCAGAGACGGAACGACCGGTCCACAGGGATTTTCCGAGGTCACCGTGAAGGAGACTCCATATCCATCGCCCGTACTGTACATGAACTGGCTGGTCCAGCCCCATACTGTGTCTGATGGCTTCAACATCCATCGCAACGCCCGTCGCCTGTCCGCCTCTTTGTGCTAACATCTGGTCGATGACAGAGCCGGGGACTAGGCGCACGG
>CAZJGR010000081.1:0-3818 GCA_964545815.1 uncultured Dehalococcoidaceae bacterium
GGCGCTCACCAGCAGCTAACGATAGTTTACTTTTCCGGTTAAACCGGCTAAAATACATAAGACAACTGAATAGCCTGTCATGAGACAGCGGGTGCCGGGAACGGCTTAATCAATGTGCCTGCCGAGGATGATAGAGAATCCAAGTAAACTGGATTTCAATATCCCTGTGCAGCAGCACAGGGATTTTTTATGACCTGACCGGCATGTTCAGGAGGTGATAAGAAATGCCGCGAGAAAAGAAAGTAAAGATTGTTGATGAACTGAGTCAAATGCTTTCGGAATGCCGCATCGGCATCCTGACCGACTATCGTGGGCTGACCGCCGCGGAAATAAACGACCTGCGGCGTAACCTTAGGAATTCAAAGATAAGGTACCGCGTGGTGAAAAACACGCTGGCCAGGTTTGCCGCGCAGAAGGCCGGGAAAAAGGAGCTGGCCAGCTATTTTGAGGGGCCGGTCGCGATTGCCTTTGGCTATGGAGACATTGTGTCGCCAGCCAGGGTTCTCGCCGATTACATCCGCACACAGAAAACAGTCCTGACGATTAAGGGAGGCTTTGCCGGCGATAGGGTTTTTACTCCGGCCGATATCGAAAGTTTGGCCTCATTGCCGCCCGCTGAGATATTGCTGGCTAAAATTTTAGCCGGGATGCAGAGTCCCATTTACCGTTTGGTCAACTGTCTGGCAAGCCCCATGAGAGGACTTATGGGGGTATTGCAAGCCAGAGCGAAACAACTGGAGGGAGGATAACATGGCCGAAAAGAAAGAGATGGAAGCGACCAAGGAAACCACTGGAGCTGAAGCGAAAGCAAAAGAACAAACCGCCGCGAAAAAGGAAGCGTCAGTAGCTGAGGCTAAAGCCGAGAAAGCGGCTGAGGCAAAGAAAGAACCAGCTGCCGAAAAAATGGAGGAGAAGCCCAAGGCGGCAAAGAAAGAAGCTGCGAAAGCGCCGGCGCCGCCAGCCAAAGAGAAGGTCAAGGTATCTGCGGCCATTGAGGAAATCACGACCGCAATCAAGAAAATGACCGTTATCGAGCTGGCAGACCTGGTCAAGGCGCTGGAAGCTGAGTTTGGCGTTACGGCGGCCGCGCCCGTAATAGCCGCAGCGCCGACGGCAGCCGGGGCACCGGCTCAAGCTGGCGCAGCCGCGGCGGAAGAGCAGACCGAGTTCAGTGTCATTCTTACCGAGGTGGGCGCTAACAAGATTGCCGTCATCAAGGCGGTGCGCGAGGTGACAACACTGGGTCTGAAAGAATCCAAGGACCTGGTGGAGAGCGCACCCAAGCCAGTGCGAGAGGGCGTAAACAAGGAAGAGGCGGCGACAATCAAGGGAAAGCTGGAAGCCGCCGGGGCTAAAGCGGAGGTCAAGTAATCCCGGCCCCCACCCTTCTGGTTGAAAAAGAGGGCAGAATAGCCTATAGTAACCACTAATGAAACTCCGGTTTACGGAGAGTGGTGGGGCATGTTAATACGGGATTGTTTAATACTGATTGGCGCTGGTGGCCTGTTTCTGGTCATTGGTATACTGGCATATACCTGGGGCAAGAGGGAGGAGGAGAGCTACTACCGCACTCTGGCAAAGCACCCTGGAGATGCCCGCGAATTCATGCAACGATGGCCACCACGCCAGCAGCCCGGCGCCCTGAAGATAGGAGGCGGTATCGCCATCGCCGTGGGTGCCATTTTGCTGGTCACGGGTGGAATCTTCTGTCTTTTAGCTCTTTAGCGCATTACGGAGCGGGCGACGGCACGCTCAATTCTTGGAGGTCAGCCTCAATTCTGAGGGCATTGGCCTCAAGTCGATTTGACGGTATCACCCGGCCGTCCGGATAGACAAACCAGCCTGCGCGCTGCCAATACGGCTTCTCTTTCCAGTCCTCAACCCCGCTCATATCCACCGTGACGTACCAGATGTTGGTGCCGTCTTTGAATAGCTCTGACTTGGCACTCCAGTTATCGCTGACGGCGGAGAACTGGGCAAGGTAGGCTTTTGCCTCATGGCTCTCCGCCAGGCTCAGCAGGTGCTCGTAGACGGCGAGGGTAGCCCTGTCCTCAGAGTTGATGAAGGTGGTCGGCGCCGGCTTTTCCGGCGGCTGCAGCTCGGGAGTGGGAAAGGTGCCGAAGTCGGCACAGCCAGCCGCGGCCATAACAACCATGGCTAAAAGCAGGGTAATTGCCATTAATGATATATAATATCTCCCCATCCCGCGCCTCATTTTCTCCTCCCGGCAAAGTAACCTATATTTCCGTCCTTCTCGGCCGGTACTGAATGGCCTCCGCCACATGGTGGACTTTAATTATATCAGAATTTTCCAGGTCAGCGATAGTCCGGGCCAGCTTGAGGACGCGGTGAAACGCCCGCGCCGAGAGGTAAAGCTGCTTCATGGCTGCCTTCAGCAGCCCCTGGGCGGACTCTTCCACATGGCAGAAATCCCTTATCTCGGACGGTGTCATATCAGCGTTGCTGGTCAGATGCGTTCCCCGGAAGCGCTCGAGCTGACGGGAACGGGCCGCCTTGACTCTTGATTGCACGGTTGCTGATAGTTCTCCGAGGCGGTTGTCGGTCAGTTTCTCGTAGTCAATGTGTGGCACCTCGGTGAAGATGTCTACCCGGTCGATGAATGGGCCGCTGATGCGCCGCTGATAGCGTGATACCAGGCCCGGGGAACAGGTGCACTTGCGGAATGGGTCGCCGTAGTAACCGCACGGACAGGGGTTCATGGCGCCGACCAGCATGAAGTTGGCCGGGAAGGTTACCCGTCCCTGGGATTGATATACGCAATACAACTTATCCACTTCGTCTAGCACTTTCCCATTTTATCACAGAAGACGACCCACAAACATCTGGGATCTCTTTCGCGGAGATCCTGAAGTCTTTGGGGGCAACCGATGAACGGTAGGAATCTGCTTGCCCCGCCAGAGCGACAGCAGGAATGCTGTCGCTACATCATCCGGTTTGTACCCTCACTAAACTTGGCTGTCCTCAAGGCACGATCACGAGAGGATAATCAACTGTTACTCCGGTACTGTCTGAGGGCTATCGATACAACTGGGCGCGGTGTTTTGGATCAGGGGCTGGCGATTCACATACTCAAGACGGCTTTCGCTTACCAGCGGCAGACGGTCTATAAGCACCTGGGCAAAGGAGACGGTGTCTATTGGCGCAAGCACACCACCAGAAAAGGTAGAGCCATCATCATCTTGTTTACATGTACACAATACACCCTTATTCCCCTTTGCTCTTAGAGTAGAAGCGACAAAGTAGTGAGCAAACAATGAAAGCATATCTCGAGCCAGAAGAAGTAGCTATGATGGAGAAGGCGGCAACTAATCTGCGAGACAGGCTACTTATTCGGACACTCTTCCACCTCGGCTGCCGAGTTAGTGAAGCTCTCGGGTTGGCTACGGACGACATAGACTTCAGCAGAGCCATCCTGACCATCAAGCATCTGAAAAGGCGGCTGAAGCTATCCTGCTCCTGTGGAGCCAGGCTAGGGTCTGCCCACCTTTTCTGTCCCCAATGTGGCGGGAAGATTGAGAAGAGTCGGATCGAAGAGCAGGAGCACCGTCGGCAGAGGGTGCTGCCCATTGACGGTGCTACCTTGAAGTTGCTCAAAGAATATGTCCAGCGTGGCGGCCCGGTTGTTAAAGAAGGGAAAACTCTAATCTTCGGTATCAATCGTCACCGAGCCTGGCAAATCATTAAACAATGCGCCGAAAGAGCCGGGTTGCCGAAGCTCATAAACCCAGAAACAGGCAAGGTACACAACGTTAGTCCTCACAAATTAAGGGACGCATTCGCCGTCATGGCAGTGAAAC
>CAZJGR010000082.1:0-3817 GCA_964545815.1 uncultured Dehalococcoidaceae bacterium
TGAAGAAGTCAGGGAAATCACCGGCGGAACTGCGCCGTCTGGTAACCTCACCCGGTGGCACTACCGCCGCCGCCCTGCAACAATTTGAAGACAGGAACTTCCGGGAGCTGGTCTATCAGGCAGTCGCCGCAGCTCACCGCAGGGCCAAGGAACTCGGCAAATAATGGGGAAAAGAACACCAGAATGGTGCCCAAACGGTAAAGCGAGGCCGTCAGCCAGGTACCATGCATTTTCCGGGAGGTATAGAGAGTGAAAAAAATAAGAATCATCACCGCTTTTTTAATACTGGTCGCCTTGACCATGGTTACCGCCTGCAGTCCCCTGGCCGAAAGTGAAAAGGAGGTAGCGCCATATGTTGAGGTGGCAAAGGGAGACCTGCTGGTTACCGTCAGCGGCAGTGGCAACATTGAGACATCACAGGACGCGAATTTGAGCTTTGGCAGCGGTGGCCGCATCGCCCGGATATACGTGGAAAAGGGCGACCGGGTGGCCAAAGGCGAAATCCTGGCGGAGCTTGACCTCGACTCCCTGGAGCTGGCCAAGGAACAGGCCGGATACGTGCTTACCCAGGCTGAGGTGGCACTCACCCAGGCCGAGTTGAGCCAGAAAACCGCCGAATATGAACTGGATAATATTATAGACCAGCAGGATACGCTGGAACTGGCCTTACTCAACGCACAGATAGACGTGAGGTCGGCCAAGAATCACCTTGATGAGACCCGCGATATATACACCTGGCCGGATGTTGAAACCGCACAGAAAGATGTGGACAACGCCAAAGCATTCCTGCAGTACGCACTGGACCGAAATCTGCCCCAGGCAACGATAGACTACGCACAGGCCAGATTGGACGCCGCCGAGGCGGTACTGGACGCCAAAAGAAACGCCTATGATACTGAGGAGGTAGCCATCGCCAGGATGCAGCTGGAAGCCGCCGAACTGGCTGAAGCCCAGGCCCAGAAAAACCTCGATAAACTGAACCGGGACATTGCCCTGAAAGAACTGCAGGTAGAAGCAGCCAGAGCCGCCGTTGGGCAGGCCAAACAGTCAGTGGCACTGGCCAGGAGGTCTGTGGAACAGGCAGAGAAAGACCTCAAGGAGGCGGTCATCATTGCCCCCTTTGATGGTATAGTGGCCAGCGTCACCGCCGAAGAAGGCGATATGATACCATCCCCAACGATGTCGCCCCGGCAGATTATAAGCCTGATTGACCCCACCAGCCTGGAACTGGTCGTGGAAGTGGATGAAATCGATATCCCTGATGTGGAGGTGGGCCAGAAGGTAATTATCACCCTGGACGCACTGCCTGACCAGAAGTTAGACGGCGTGGTCGCCACCATCTACCCACTACCGACCGAGGTCGGCGGCGTTATCGTCTACAACGTTAAAATCGGGCTCAACGTCCCGGAGAACTCAGGCATCAGGGTCGGCATGAGTGCCTCGACCGATATCATCCTGGCCAGCCGAATCAATGTCCTGCTGGTACCAGACCGCGCCATCGGCAAAGACAGCGAAGGTAACCCCATAGTCATCGTCGTCATGGGCAAGGCTCAGGAGGAAAGGCCGGTAGTTGCCGGCATCAGCGATGGCTTCAATACGGAAATCGTCAGCGGCCTCCAGGCTGGAGAGACCGTTCTTGCCGACAGCAAACGCCGGTAGGCACCCGGGCATGGCTTATATTGACGGTGGTATTGAAAATTGTGGTGACTAGGAGCAGCCAATGATTCAGCTTGAGAATATCGCCAAAATTTACCGGATGGGCAAGGTTGAAGTCCCCGCCCTCAGGGGAATTGACCTGACCATCAATCAGGGAGATATGGTGGCCATCATTGGCGCCTCCGGCTCCGGCAAGTCAACGCTGATGAACATCATCGGCTTTCTGGATAAACCCACCACCGGCAGGTATATGCTGGAGGGCGTTGATGTCAGCCGCCTGAATGATAACAAGCTCGCCGAGCTGAGAAATAAGAAAATCGGCTTTGTCTTCCAGACGTTTAACCTCTTACCCCGCGCTTCAGCCCTTTCCAACGTGGAGCTGCCGCTCATCTACAGTGGCGGCGGGCAGCGGCACAAACGCAGCCTGGAAGCTCTGGAAAAGGTGGGGCTGGGGGCCCGGGCGACCCATAAACCCACCGAACTGTCCGGCGGTGAACAGCAACGTGTGGCCATTGCCCGGGCACTGGTGAACCAGCCATCTCTCATTCTGGCGGATGAGCCCACGGGCAACCTGGATAGCGCCGCCAGCACCGAAATTGTCCGCATTTTCTGTCAGCTTCACCGGGAAGGGATTACCGTGATTCTGGTCACTCATGAGATGGACGTGGCCACACAGGCCCAGCGCATAATACGCCTGCTGGACGGCAAGATTATCAGCGATGAAAAAGTCACGCACAATGATAAAACGATAGGCAAACGCAAAGATTTTGGCCATTGATTGGATATGAAACAGCAGGAGATATAAGTGAAGCTGATAGATTCCATAATCATTGCCATCAGGTCGTTATTCGCCAACAAGCTGCGGTCTTCGCTGACCATGCTTGGCATCGTCATCGGCGTGGGGTCAGTGATTACGCTCATGTCGGTGGGCAGGGGCGCTGAGGCCACTATCACTTCCGCCTACGAGCAGCTGGGCACCAACGTTCTCTCCGTAATTCCCAAAAACCCTGAGGTGGAGGGGGGCTTTGCCCTGTCCCCGGCCTATGCCCCACCCACGCTTACCATAGATGACGCCCGCGCCATGGAGAAGATTGCTGGCATCGGCGCTGTGGTGCCGATAAACGAGAATTTTATTACGGTGACCGCCGATGGCGAGACCAAAGGGGCACTGCTCCATGGGGCGACCCCTGAATATCTAGACACTTTGAAATATGCGATAGCTTCCGGGCAGTTTTTCACCGACCATCATGTGGCGCAGCGGGCCAACGTGGTGGTGCTGGGCAGCGAAGTAGCCAAAGACCTGTTCGGTGAAGAAGACGCGGTGGGGAAGCAGGTGAAGCTAAAGAAACAGCGTTTTACCGTGATTGGCGTCCTTGAGCGCAAGGGTGGTGCGATGTTCGGCGTCAGTTTTGACGAACTGGTTATTGTCCCCATAACTACCTACCAGGCAAGGCTTTTTCCCCAGCAGACCGCCACCGGCCAGGATGCGGTGGCCTCAATCAGCTTTACCGTTACCAACCCTGAACTGAGGGAAAAAGTCACCGAGGAAATTGAGTCCACCCTGCGCCGGCGGCACAATCTGAAGAGCGATGACAAGGACGATTTCGCCGTGGTCAGCCAGGAACAGGTGCTGGAAATCGTCGGCCAGGTAACGGGGATATTCTCCATCTTTCTGGGCTCAATCGCCAGCATCTCGCTGCTGGTGGGCAGCATCGGCATCATGAACATCATGCTGGTCTCGGTCACGGAGCGGACACGAGAGATAGGAATCCGCAAGGCGGTGGGCGCCAAACGGCGTGATATCCTGCTTCAGTTCCTGCTTGAAGCCGCCACACTGGGCTTTATTGGCGGCGGCATCGGCGTCGCCGGGGGCTGGCTTCTATCCTGGGCGATTTCACAGATAGCCATCGGTGGCTTCCGACTGGGGGCGGTGGTCTCACCTGACATCGTCATACTGGCCTTCGCCGTCTCGTTATTCATCGGGCTGGCCTCCGGACTGTACCCGGCGATGAGGGCTGCCCGACTCAACCCCATTGACGCGCTGCGTTATGAATGATAATAATAATGGCGAAACCTGAATTAATAAAAAGGGATTGAAAGCGAACTGTTGAAGGGCTAAAAAGACCATGAGCTGGCTTGACATCGTAATCCTGGTGATAAT
>CAZJGR010000083.1:0-3501 GCA_964545815.1 uncultured Dehalococcoidaceae bacterium
GAGCGTGGCTGCCGGCCTGTCGCTGAAAAAAACATACCTCGTTTTGGCGATTTTTGAAGCTGACATCCTTGAAAAGCGACCTGTTGTTCCTCTTGACGGTAGTATATCATAATGGTAATCTGTGTTCTATAAAGACATGGTGACAGGGAAGGCAAAACCAGCGGCAGACAAAAGCCTCCGCATCGCAACGACCGGCGACATCGAAGTCTCCACTTATCTGGAAATTGCCAAGAAGATAGGCGGAGAACAGCCATCGGCGACCGAGAAAGCGGTCTCCGGAGCGGAACGTGAAGCCATCATCATTATTGATTTTGGCTCCCAGTACAGTATGCTGATTGCCCGCCGCGTGCGCGAGTGCCAGGTCTACTGCGAACTGGTACCCCATGATGCCCCCTGGGAAAAGATTGCCCCGCTCAATCCCCGGGGGTTTATTCTTTCCGGTGGACCCAGAAGCGTTTACGACCTCAATGCACCGCTGGCCTCGTCTTATATCTACGAAAGCCATCTTCCGATGCTTGGCATCTGCTACGGGATGGGAGTTATCGCCAAACAGCTCGGCGGAGTGGTCGCACCCGGTATAAAACGAGAATACGGGCATGCCATCCTGCACCTGAGCAGCCCGGACTCAGCCCTGTTTGCCGATTTACCCGAATCGACACCGGTCTGGATGAGCCATGGTGATAAGATTGAGGAGATGCCACCCGGCTTCACCGCCCTCGCCTACACGGAAAACTCGCCGATTGCCGTCATGGGCAATGGCGACGGCATTTTCGGGCTCCAGTTCCACCCCGAGGTCGTTCACACGCCGGAAGGTAAAACGATACTGCGGAATTTCGTGTACCGGGTATGCGGCTGCAAGGGGAACTGGACCATGGGCAGCTTCATCAATGAGAGCATCGCCCGAATCAAGGAAAATGTGGGCGATGGCAAGGTCATCTGTGCGCTTTCCGGAGGAGTTGATTCCGCAGTGGTGGCCACACTTATTTACCGCGCCATCGGGGACCAGCTTACCTGCATCTTTGTCAATAACGGGCTGCTGCGCCGCGAGGAAGTGGAAAGAACGCTCAAGGTATTCCAGCAGAACCTGGGCATGAGAATCCAGTATGTTGATGCCAGCGAACGGTTCCTCACCCATCTGAAAGGCGTCACCGACCCGGAGATGAAGCGCCGGGTCATTGGCGAGGAGTTCATCCGCGTCTTTGAGGAAGAGGCGAAGAAAGCGGGCAAGGTTGACTTCCTCGCCCAGGGAACTCTTTATCCCGATGTTATCGAGAGCACGTCCTCGGTGAGCAACGTCTCCGCCAAAATAAAGACCCACCACAACGTCGGTGGCCTGCCCGCCAGAATGACGCTGAAACTGCTTGAGCCGCTGCGCCACCTCTTCAAAGATGAGGTGCGGCAGGTGGGACGGGAGCTGGGCCTGCCCGAAGAGATGGTCTGGCGCCAGCCCTTCCCCGGCCCCGGACTGGCCATACGCATTATCGGCGAGGTGACCAAAGAGAAACTGGAAATCCTGCGCAGTGCCGACTTCATCGTCATGAATGAGATTAAGAAGGCAAAGCTCTACCGCCAGCTCTGGCAGAGTTTCGCCATTCTCCCCGACATCCACAGCGTGGGCGTGATGGGCGATTACCGGACGTACGGTCACGTGATTGCCATCCGCGCCGTGACCAGCGAGGACGCCATGACAGCAGACTGGGCGCGCATGCCCTATGACGTTCTGGCACGTATCTCCAATCGCATTGTCAACGAGGTGCCCGAGGTCAACCGCGTCGTCTTCGATATTACCTCCAAGCCGCCCTCAACCATAGAGTGGGAGTAGCGACAAAGCAGGGGGTAAACTAAATTAAAATACTGGTTGTCGGCAGCGGGGCACGGGAGCACACGCTGGTCTGGAAGCTCGCCCAGAGCCCGAAAATAACCGAGCTTTTCGCTGCGCCGGGAAACGCCGGTACGGCAAAGCAGGCTCACAATCTCCCCATAAGCCCCACCGACATTGAATCGCTGATTAAAACGGTAAAAGAGAATAAGATTGACCTGACCGTGGTCGGCCCGGAGGCCCCGCTGGCCGCGGGCATCGTTGATGAATTCAATAAGGAAGCCCTGCCCATTTTTGGCCCGACCCAGGCGTCCGCCCAGATTGAAGCCAGCAAGGTGTTTGCCAAGCAATTGATGCAGAAATACGGTATTCCCTGCGCCCGCAGCGCCAGCTTTTCCAACTATGCCCAAGCAAAAGAGTACGTCAAGAAACAAAGGCCGCCAGTGGTCATCAAGGCCGATGGGCTGGCGGCGGGGAAGGGCGTGGTCGTGGCCGAGTCAACCGAGCAGGCCCTTAACGCTCTGGCCAGCTTTATGGAATCGAAAACACTGGGCGCTGCGGGAGAGCGGATAATCATTGAAGAGCACCTTTCCGGCCGGGAGATGAGCGCCTTCGCCTTCACCGATGGCACCACCGTTGTCCCCATGGTGCCCGCCTGCGACTATAAACGTATTTTTGATGCCGACTGCGGACCCAATACCGGCGGCATGGGCAGTTACAGTCCGCCCTACTTTCTCAGCTCGCAGCTCGAAATGTCGGTCAGGGAAACCATCATGGAACCGGCAGTGAAAGCTTTGCGCCAGGAGGGCCGGCCCTACCGGGGGGTGCTTTACGGCGGTTTGATGATTACCAAGAATGGGCCAAAAGTGCTAGAATTTAATGCCCGGTTCGGCGACCCGGAAACACAGGTGGTGCTGCCAAGGCTGAAGGCCGACCTGCTGGATATTATCATGGCGGTGGTGGATAAGAAACTTGACCGGGTTAAGATACAGTGGCGTGAGGAAGCCTGCGTCGGCGTGGTGATGGCCTCCGCCGGATATCCCGGAAGCTATCAGACCGGCTTTCCCATTTCCGGTCTGAACGAGGTCGATAGGGATGTCATGGTCTTCCACGCCGGCACCAAAGATGGGCCAGCGCCAGGCGAGGTGGTGACCAGCGGCGGCAGAGTCCTGACCGTGGTGGCCACCGGCAAGCACCTTACTGAAGCAAGGGAGAAAGTGTATAATAATATATCCCGCATACAGTTTAAGGGATGCCAGTACCGCCGGGACATTGCCGACATAAAGGCAAAGGGAGCGTAATATGCCGCTGGTTGGCGTGGTCATGGGTTCCAAGTCAGATACGGAAGCACTCAAGCCAGCGCTGGAGATACTGGAACAGCTTGGCATTGACTATGAGGTCAATGTCATTTCGGCACACCGCACTCCGGAGAAAGCCCGACAATATGGCATGACCGCCCATGAGCGCGGCATTGAGGTCATCATAGCCGCCGCCGGAGGCGCCGCTCACCTGCCCGGTGTTCTGGCCAGCTGGTCTACCCTGCCGGTTATCGGTATACCGCTCGCCTCCGGTGAGCTGAAAGGCGTTGATGCCCTCTACTCGATTGTCCAGATGCCGGCCGGAATACCGGTCGCCTGCGTGGCTATTGGCACCGCCGGCGCCAAGAATGCCGCCTATCTGGC
>CAZJGR010000084.1:0-3500 GCA_964545815.1 uncultured Dehalococcoidaceae bacterium
TATTTTAGCCGGTTTAACCGGAAAAGTAAACTATCGTTAGCTGCTGGTGAGCGCCAGGGTTGGCTTGAGGTCAAGGGCTATTCCCGGCCCCATGGTCGTCGTCAGAACGGCGGTTCTGACGTATTGCCCCTTAACCCCGCTGGGTTTGGCCTTCACCACCGCCTCGATGAGAGCCGTCAGATTGCCCATCAACTGTTCATTATCAAAGCTGACCTTGCCCAGCGGCACGTGAATGATGGCGGTGCGGTCCAGCTTGAATTCAACGCGGCCTTTTCTTGAATCCGCGATAACGCGGGCGAGGTTCTCAGCGGGAACAACGGTTCCCGACTTGGGGTTGGGCATCAGTCCTTTCCGGCCCAGAATCTTACCCAGCTTGCCCACTTTGCCCATCATTTCCGGCGTGGCAATGGTGGTATCAAATTCCAGCCAGCCATCTTCAATTTTCTTGACCAGCTCATCACCGCCGACGTAGTCAGCTCCGGCGGACTCAGCGGCTTTGACCGCCTCTCCCTGGGCAAAGACGAGGACCCTCACTTTTTTGCCCAGCCCGTAGGGAAGGAGCGCCACACCACGAACCTGCTGCGCGGCATTGCGCGGGTCAATGCCCATGCGAAGGTGCAGCTCCACGGTTTCGTCAAATTTGGCGTGCGCCGTCTTTTTGGCCAGCTCGATTGCCTCCTCCGGCGCATAGTTTTTTGCCCTTTCGATTACCTGTGCTGCTTCGTTATATTTCTTACCGTGTTTAGCCATCTCCTTATTCCACCTTGATTCCCATACTCCGGGCGGTGCCGGCGATTGTTTTCTCCGCCTCTTCTAGGCTGTTGGCACTCAGGTCTTTGGCTTTGACCTGGGCGATTTCTCGTAACTTGTCACGGGAAAGGGTGCCCACCTCTTCATGACCGGCACTGCCGCTCCCCTTCTCCACACCGAGCGCTTTTTTCAGCAGGTCGGCGGCCGGAGGTGTTTTGGTGATGAAGGTGAATGACCTGTCCTCAAAGACGGTTATCTCCACCGGGATAATGGAACCAGCCTGCGCTGCAGTGCGGTCGTTGTATTCCTTGCAGAACTGCATGATATTAATCCCGTGCTGACCCAGTGCCGGACC
Source organism: uncultured Dehalococcoidaceae bacterium (assembly GCA_964545815.1). GTDB lineage: Bacteria > Chloroflexota > Dehalococcoidia > Dehalococcoidales > RBG-16-60-22 > E44-bin89. The sequence goes on from CAZJGR010000084.1 coordinate 1,106, forward strand.
TACTGGCGGCGCCGGATTCGCTTGGCCCGCCGGAATCTGCAATTTTATTATCACCCTTACCTTTTTTGCCATGTTATCTCCTCAAACTGTCTAAAGTTTTTCCACCTGTAAAAAGTCGAGTTCTACCGGGGTTTCCTGCCCGAAGAGGGACAGCAACACCTTGACCTTGCCCTTCTGGGTATTTATTTCATCCACCACGCCCACAAAATCGATAAACGGGCCATCGGTGACCCGCACACTCTGCCCGCGGCGAAAACCTACCTTCACCTTGGGTGCTTCGGCTTCCATCCGCTTCAAAATCTGGCCGACCTCATTCTCCTGGAGCGGTGTTGGCTTGCCGCCGCTCCCCACAAAGCCGGTAACACCGGGCGTATTCCGCACCACACCCCAGCTCTGGTCGGTCATTTTCATCTTTACCAGGACGTAGCCGGGCAGTATTTTCTTGGTCACGGTACGTCTCTGGCCGTTTTTCACCTCAATTTCATCCTCGGTGGGTATCACCACCTGAAGTACCTCGCTACCAGAGTCCATGAACTTGATGCGTTGCTCAAGGTTTTTCTTTACCCTGTCCTCATACCCCGAGTAGGTATGAATGACGTACCACTTTGTTTCGTTATCCGCCACGAATTACCTCAACGTTCATATTTGGCTCACACCTGACGCGATTTTCTCTGCGGCCATCGACGTAAATAAGCGTTTAATGGCCCAGAAAAACCCTTTCAACGAGGTTGGAAAAGCCAAAATCAATTGCCCCCAGTAGCAGACCGGCGGCGACTGATATTACCAGCACCAGAGTTGATACATAAAGAATCTCCCGTCGGGAGAGCCAGACCACCTTCTTCAACTCGGTGACAATATCGCCGATGGCTCTGAACCTTGAACGCTTGGTCGTCGCTGAATTATGTGCCACCGCAGGCATCCCTACCTCTCCAACATGCCGTACTACTTAACCTCACGGTGAAGTCGTACCGTACGACAACGAGGGCAGTATTTGTTCAATTCCAGCCTCTGGGAATCGTTCTTACGGTTTTTCGTCGTCGTATATGTTCTCTCCCTGCATTCAGTGCAGGCGAGATGGATTATGCCCCTTGCTTCACTTTTTTTCGCCATAAACCTACTCTATGATTTTACCGAACGTTCCGGCGCCTACGGTCTTCCCTCCTTCACGAATGGCAAAGCGCAGACCGGGTTCAAGAGCCACCGGATAAATCAGCTTGACCTTCATAGTCACGTTGTCGCCCGGCATGATCATCTCCACACCTTCTGGCATCTCAATGCTTCCGGTCACGTCCGTGGTCCTGATGTAGAACTGTGGCTTGTAGCCATTGAAGAATGGGGTATGCCGGCCACCCTCTTCCTTGGTCAGCACGTAGATCTGGGCCTCAGCATAGGTATGCGGTTTGATCGAGCCCGGTGCCGCCAGCACCTGACCGCGTTCGATATCTTCTCGTTCCACGCCGCGGAGCAGGACACCAACCGCATCACCGGGTTCAGCGTAGTCCAGCATCTTGTGGAACATCTCGAGGCTGGTCGCCACCACCTTGCGTGGCTCATGATGCAGTCCCACAATCTCAACTTCATCGCCTGGTTTAACGATACCGCGCTCCACCCTGCCGGTGGGTACCGTGCCGCGACCCTTGATGCTGAACACATCTTCAACCGGCATGAGGAAAGGCTGGTCTTTGGCTCGAACCGGAACCGGGATATACTCATCAACCGCATCCATCAGCTTCATGACCTGGCCACACCACTTACATTCCCTCTTGCCGCAGCCGCACTCCAGCGCTTTGAGGGCGCTCACCCGCACCACCGGTATCTCACTTCCCGGGAACTCGTATTTGCTGAGCAGCTCCCTCACTTCCATCTCCACCAGTTCCAGAAGCTCTTCATCCTCCATGACATCCACTTTATTCAGGGCAACCACAATCTTGGGGACGACGACCTGTCGTGCCAGCAGCACGTGCTCTCTGGTCTGCGGCATCGGGCCATCAGGTGCGCTGACCACCAGAATGGCACCATCCATCTGAGCAGCGCCGGTGATCATGTTCTTGACGTAGTCAGCATGGCCCGGGCAGTCAATGTGGGCATAATGCCGCTTGGCCGTCTCATACTCAACGTGAGAGATGGCGATGGTCATGTTGCGTGCCTTCTCTTCCGGAGCATTATCAATTGCGTCATAGGGATAGAACTTAGTGGCACCAACCGCCTTGGAAAGCACCAGCGTGATGGCTGATGTCAGCGTTGTCTTCCCGTGGTCAACATGACCGATTGTCCCCACGTTTACATGTGGCTTGGTTCTTGCGAATTTCTGTTTTGCCATTTCATCCTCCGTTTCTACCGAGCCCACAACCAGATTCGAACTGGTGACCCCGTTCTTACCAAGAACGTGCTCTAC
>CAZJGR010000085.1:0-1932 GCA_964545815.1 uncultured Dehalococcoidaceae bacterium
GCCGGGTTACTGGCAGCATGAAAGGTTTGGTGTCCACTATTGACATCCGACCTCACTGGTGCCCAGCTAGCCATCTACCGGGAGGGTCAGTTGGTGCTGGCCTTAGCCGCTGGTACTGACGTCGCTACCGGTAAACCGATCACTTTTGACAGCTTGTTTTGTATGAGGTCTTGTACTAAGGCACTAACTGCTCTAGTCATGGCTATGCTGTATGACCGCGGTCTTTTTAGCTACGATGACCTTGTGGCGAAGTATTGGCCGGAATTTGCGCCGAATGGCAAGGAAAAGATAACCACCGGCCAGGTGATGAGCCACCGGGCCGGCATTCCACAAGACCTGCCAATACCACTCCGGGAGTACGGTAACCGGGAAGCGGTGGCCAAAGCGGTTGAAGGACTGCAGCCCAGATGGGCCCCTGGAACTGCCAATGGCTACCACGCGTCTACCTATGGATGGGTACTTGACGAGTTGGCCATGCGACTGACCAGTCACAACATTGCCAGCCTCTTGCGAACTGAGATTACCGAACCGCTGGGTATCAAGGATGTTTATATTGGTTTGCCGGAAAGTGAATATCACAGGTTCTGTCCAATGGCCGTTCTTGACCCGACAACTGCGGGGCGGGCGGCTTTCAGCGATTTCATCGATTCCCGTGGGGGCATTAGTCTGCCTCTGCCCTGGGTTGCCGGGGTGGCCAATGCTTGGGACCTGGCCAGGATATTCAACATTTTCGCCTTTGAAGGCACATTCGCTGGCCATACCTTCATGAAAAAGCAGACCCAAGCTCTAATATCCAGACCAACTAACAGCCCGGGTGATATTGACCTCGTTTTGCAGCGGCCTGTATGCTGGGGGTTAGGTGTGATTACCGGTGATACGCCGGATATCTATGGCACCCAATTGCACCCTGGGGCCATCGGGCATGCCGGGGGCGGGGCCAGCGTCGTCTGGGCTGACCCGAGCGAACATCTAGCCGTAGCCTTCTTGTGCAATGGTATGCGGACTGGCGGCCGGGAATGGGAACGCTACCGTATTCTGGGTGACCTTGTGTACGCTTCACTACTGCCAGCCCCTTCGGCAACGCGAAGATAAGGCTCACTCATTCTATACAGCAATGCTGACGCCACTTTTTGTCGCTGTCCTACCCAGGATGTCTATCACAATGCCTTCTATCAGGCTGTAATGAGTGGTAGTACAAGGGGGTCGCCAATTGGTATGTTGCTGTCCCACTTTCACTGACTACATACAGAACGAGCGGGGTATCAGTCGTTACTGGTCCAGTGGCGGATATTTGTCCGCCCACGGCTTCACCTGTTCAAACGCCGCCGCGGCTCGGAACACGGTGGTTTCATCGTATTTCCGCCCGACAATCTGGAGTCCGATGGGTAGTCCGTCATCGGTGAAACCACAGGGCACTGAGGCGGCAGGCTGTCCTGTGATATTGAAAGGATAGGTGAAGGGCATCCAGGCTATGGGCGGTACTCTTTTCCCGTTGATTTCAGTGGGTCCATAGATACTCGCGGAGAAAGGCGGTACTGCCAATACCGGCGTCAGGAGCAGGTCATACTTCTCAAAAAAGACACGGATTTTCTCCCAGTATTCCAGGTGCCTCATGCGTGCCTTGACATAATCGCGTGCCAGAATATCCTTGCTTCGCTCCACAAATGCCGCCAGCCCTGGGTCAAAATATTTGCCCCACTTTGGCAGTTCATCGTAGAGTTGAGCCGCTACAGCGCTGGAAACCTGAGTGGAGAACGCCGGCTGGGGGTCAGGGGCATCAGGATAGGCGGCGTCCACTTTGCAGCCAAGTTGTGCAAAGACCTTCGCTGCCGACTCGGTAATCTCCAGCACACGGGTGTCCACTTCCGCGTAGCCCAGGTCACTACCCCAGGCTACCTTCAATCCTTTGATGCTCACTTCTCCCCGGAGTGC
>CAZJGR010000085.1:2032-3279 GCA_964545815.1 uncultured Dehalococcoidaceae bacterium
CCATCACTACCCTGTGCCAGGGGGCCCAGGCACGCCGCCACTGCCGCCGCCGCTCCCCCGCTAGAGCCGCCGGTCGTACAATCCGTATTCCACGGATTGCGCGAAATACCGAAGGTAGGATTGGTGGTGGTACCAATCCAGCCGAACTCCGGTGTGTTGGTCTTTCCCAGGATGATTGCCCCGGCCGCCTTCAATCGCTCCACAAAAATGGCATCTTCATTGGGGATGAAATTTTCGTACATTTTGGAGCCACCGGTGGTACGGATACCTTTCGTAAAGGCCAGGTCCTTGATGGATACCGGCACGCCGTGCAGAGGTCCGAGCGGTTCACCTTTCATCACCATCTTCTCCGCCTTTTTCGCCTGAGCGCGAGCGCTCTCTGGCACGAGGGTACAATAAGCGTTGATTCGGGGATTGATACGGTCGATACGCTCGAGCGCTGCATCCACGATTTCCACGGGAGAGAGCTTCTTTCTCCTGATGGCGTTACGCATGGCGATGGCTGACATTCGGTAGATTACAGGACTATTCATTGCGACCTCCTCCAAAATCCAGTGCTTTTTGAAAGCAATAGTAGTCAAATGCGTTTGCGCACACTTATACTAAGGAGCGAAATAGCGTGTCAAGGTAATCTTATCCAATTATTTGCTCACCAGCCGTTTCCCCAGCTCTTCAGCTTTCTGCATCAATGCTTTATTTTCTGCAATCTCACCGGCCTTCATGGCGCTACCGTATACCATACCAACGATCTTTGATCTTGTGTAACTGAAAGCGTCTTGAAATGTGCGCAAGGCGTTCACGCACCCTGATGCGACTGGATCAACATCCCCATAGCTCATGGCGATGACGATGCGTTTGCCGACAAAAGGATTCTTTGCATAAGCAGGCAGGGCGAAACAGCGATCCATAAATATCTTTGTCTGGGCGGACATTGTAAACCAATAAACTGGGCTGGCAATGACCCAGGCGTCTGCCTTTATCAACTTTGGGTAAATTTCTTGCATGTCGTCTTTGATCGCACATCCTTTGCTGTTATGCTTCTGGCAAGTATAACAGGACCTGCAAGGACTAATCTTAAGGTCTTGAAGAAATATGGTTTCCACATCTGCGCCGGCGGATTTCGCCCCTTGCGAAATCTGAGTTGCCAAGGTGGCGCTATTTCCCTTTCTCCTCGGACTACCCAAAATAACCAGTACTTGCTTAGTCCCCGCTTTGTCTTCCACCGTCCTTACCTCCTAAATGATATC
>CAZJGR010000086.1:0-3098 GCA_964545815.1 uncultured Dehalococcoidaceae bacterium
AATAGGTGAAATACTGGCGCTGGAAAGAGAGGCAAAGGGGGTCGGTGCTGACCTCGCCAAGCTTGTTGATGAGTTAGGAATAGGCTATGCACTCCGCTTAAAGGAAATATATGAGCGAAAAAGCCAGAGACGGTCGGAGAGCAGGAGGTAAGACATGAGCAGGGAAGAACTGGAAAATCAATTGGTTCCTGAAGACGAGCATGATGAAGAGAAAACCGGGGAGGAACTGTCGAGCAAGTCCCCGGCTGAAGATAAAGCCCCCCGGGACCAGGTCGAAGGTGCTGAGGCTGAGATGCCGCACGAGATGGACGAATTCTGGCACGAAGAGCATTTCGAGATTGAAAAGCCTGAGCCAGTTCTCGAACTCATACCGGAGGCACCAATTGGAAGCCTGGCAGAACAGGAAATAGCCGATGACCCGGTCCGCATCTACCTGCATGAGATCGGCCGGGTGCACCTCCTTACCGCCGAGGATGAAAAAACACTGGCCAAAAAGATGGAGGAGGGCAAGCGCCTCAACGAGATAAAACAACAGTACCTGCAGGAGCACGGCAGGTCACCCACGGCGGTGGACATCGCGCTGGCCGTTATCAGGGAGCTCAGAGAGGCGTCTGAAATCATACAGCTGATTCAGGAACAGCTCGGCCTGCCCAAGAAGACCGGTTTCCTTGGCACCATCAGCAGCAGCAAGTTTCGGGAGAGCCTGGACAATACCATTGACCCGCAGCTTATCCAGGATATTTCCTCACGAACCGGGCTCTCCATGCTGGATACCGAGCAGAAGCTGATTAACCTGTCGCTCAACGGCAAGCTGCTGACCAGCGATGTCCGTGAAGCCATCAGCCCCGCTGTCTCGTTTCCTGATGTTGACCGACTGGTCAACGATAAATCGTTCATCAAAGCGATTAAAGCTCGCGAACGCCAGCTTGAGGCCCATTATCGCAGCATTGATTTTGAGGCCAGAAGGGCGGAAAGGCATCTCATTGAGGCCAACCTGCGCCTGGTGGTGAGCGTGGCCAAGAAACACATCGGGCGTGGCATGTCCCTTCTCGACCTGATTCAGGAAGGCAATATCGGCCTGATGCGCGCCGTGGAGAAATTCGACTACCGTAAGGGCTACAAGTTCAGCACCTATGCCACCTGGTGGATACGTCAGGCGCTCACCAGGGCCATCGCTGACCAGGCACGCACCATCCGCATCCCGGTTCACATGGTGGAGACCATAAACCGACTGCTCAAAACGAGCCGCCGTCTGGCCCAGGAGTACGGACGTGAGCCTACCTCCACCGAGATCGCCAAAGAGATGGAGATATCCTCGGACAAGGTCAGGGAAATCGTCAAAGTATCGCAATTGCCCATCTCGCTGGAATCGCCCATCGGTGAGGAGGAAGACAGCCCGCTGGGGAACTCAATCGAGGACCGGAACGCCCTGCCACCGGTGGACGCCGCCTCAAAACAGCTCCTCAAGGAGCAGATTGAGGACGTGCTCGATACGCTCACGCCACGCGAACAGCGCGTCTTGCAGCTCAGATTTGGCCTTGAGGACGGGCGCAGCCGGACACTGGAAGAGGTGGGCAAGGAGTTCAGCGTTACCCGGGAGCGAATTCGCCAGATTGAGGCGAAAGCGCTGAGAAAATTGCGCCATCCCAGCCGGAGCCGTAAGCTGAAGGACTATCTGGAATAATAGGGGCTAGCGGAACATCCCCATCAGGTTCTGTGGCAGTTTCCCCTTCACCCCCATCTTTATCAGCTTCTGCATCTGGTGGAACTGGTTGAGCAGTTGATTGACATCATGGGTCTGGACGCCGCTGCCCCGCGCAATGCGACGCCGTCGGCTGCCCCCGATGGTTCCCGGATGGCGCCGTTCCCCCGGGGTCATGGAGAGTATCATCGCCTCCACCTTCTTTAACTGCTTCTCTTCGACGCCCTGCGGGAGTTTCGCCGCCAGACGGGATATGCCGGGCAGCATTTCCAGCAACTGCCCCACCGGCCCCATCTGCTTTACTGCCCGGAGTTGTGATAGAAAGTCCTCCAGGTTAAAACCGCCCTTCTCCACCTTCTTTTGCAGCTCCTCGGCCTGACTCTGGTCAAAGGCCGCCTCCGCCTTTTCAATAAAAGTTAGCACGTCCCCCATCCCCAGAATGCGCGAAGCCAGGCGGTCAGGATGGAACGGTTCCAGGGCATCCACCTTCTCCCCGATGCCAATGAATTTTATCGGCACGCCGCTGGCCCAGCGGATGGAAAGGGCGGCCCCGCCCCGCGCATCACCGTCCATCTTGGTCAGGATGAGCCCGGTGAGGTTGACCCGGGCATGGAAATCCTGGGCACTGCGCACCGCATCCTGGCCGGTCATGGCGTCAACCACCAGCAGCACCTCGGCCGGATGCAATGCCTTTTTCACCTCGGCCAGCTCCTTCATCATCTCCTCATCGATATGGAGTCGGCCCGCGGTATCCACCACCACCCAGGTGGCCGCCATAGACTTAGCCCGGTCCAGGGCGCGGGCGCAGACTTCCCGGCTCGGCACGCTGGTGCCTTCATGGTAAACCGGGATATCCAGCTGTTTTCCCAGGACAACCAGCTGCTCGATAGCCGCCGGACGCTTATTGTCCGCCGCCACCAGCAGGGGGCTCTGGCCAGAATGCTTCAGATGAAGTGCCAGCTTGGCGGCGGTGGTCGTCTTGCCGCTGCCCTGCAGCCCGACCAGCATGGCCACAAAAGGCGGCTGGCCGGAAGCGCTTAATCGACCCGGCTCCTTGCCGAGCGTGGCGATGAGTTCCTCATTGACGATTTTCACCACCTGCTGGCCCGGGGTCAGGCTCTGCTGTACCTCTGCGCCGAGGGCGCGCTCCCTCACCCGGCCGATGAAGTCCTTGACCACCTTGAAGTTAACGTCAGCTTCCAGAAGGGCCAGGCGCACCTGGCGCAGGCCCTCGTCGATGTCCTTTTCCGTCAGCCGCCCCCGGCTGCTCAGGGCACGGAATACCTTACCTAATTTCTCACTGAGAACTTCAAACATCATTGAGCTCGTAGATAGTTTCTCGCCACTGTTCAGGGATTTCACCTTTGAACTTACGCCCTGTTTCATCAGTGAAATA
>CAZJGR010000087.1:0-3039 GCA_964545815.1 uncultured Dehalococcoidaceae bacterium
TGCCAATCGTTTGTGTGCGCCGGGCAGTGAGCACCACCTGGCGACCTGGTTGGAGACGGATTATGTGTGTGACCGTCTGGGTAGGCGTTGGTTGCCGCCATGGGAAGAACATGGACGGGTTCAGGTAAACCCTACCTGGCTACAGCGGTGGTATCGTACACTGGACAAAATGGTGGAACGTCAAGCAGGAATCGAACAAGCCCTGTATCTGAGACTGCGTGACATTTTTTCGCTGAATGCCGAACTGGTCTTCTACGACCTGACCTCGACCTATTTTGAGGGAGAAGGTCCCGAAGTACTGGGGCGGCATGGTTACAGTCGGGATGGCAAACCGCACAATGAGCAGGTACAGATCGGGATAGTGATGGTTAATGGCTGGCCGATAGCGCACCATGTGTTTGCAGGTAACCAGCGCGAGTCAGAGACAGTGAAGGGGATAATAGATGACCTGGAGAGGCGTTTTGGGCTGAGGCGGGTGGTCTTCGTAGGTGACCGGGGGATGGTGACCTCGGACAATCTGGCGATGTTGCGGGAACGGAAGCAGGGCTATCTCGTGGGGCTCCAGCGGAGGCGGCGGGAGGATATCTACGAGCTTATCATGAAGGCGACGGGGCCATGGCAGGAATGTCCCTCGCCGGTGGGAGCAAAGGAGAGCGGACTGCGGACGCTGGTGCAGGAAGTACCCGGTGACGGAGCGGGGGTGCGCGTTTTTGTGGTCCACTCGGAAGAGCGGCTGGCCTATGAGCGGGCGATGCGGGAGCGGTCGATGGAACGTACCCGGTCCCAACTGGAGAAGCTGGAAAGGCGAGTGGCCGTAGGCAAACTGAAAGCACCGGAGAAGATCGGCGCCGCCGCGGCTCAGATACTGAGTCGAAATCACGGTCATCGTTACTACGGCTGGGAGCTAAAGGACGGCGCCTTTCGCCACTTTGAGCATCCCAACCTGGAGCGAGAGAAAGCCTACGAAGGCAAGTACCTGATCCAGACGGAAGAACAGAGTCTGACACCAGTGGAGGCGGTGGCTGCTTACAAAGAACTAAGCGAGGTAGAGCGAGCCTTCCGCTGTCTCAAGGACGTCATCGAAATGCGCCCTATTTACCATCGTGATGACGGACGGGTACAAGGACATATTTTCGTTGCCGTGCTCGCTTTTCTGCTCCAGCGGGCGCTGGAAAAGAAACTGAAAGCGGCCGGCAGTCACTTATCAGGTGAAGCCGCTTTCGAAGCATTGCGGACTATCCATATCGTCCAGACGCAGGTGGGGTCGGAACGCCAACAAGGCGTTACCACGGGCAGCAGCCGCGCCCGTGAGGTACTGAAGGCTTTAGGCATCACCACGACTACTCCACCACAAGCCCCCAAAACGACCTGATACCCCAATGTGATGACAAACATGCCCTAAAAGCGCTCTTTTTGAAGCTGACCATTAACTCAATTGTCAAACATGGGCTAGCACAGTGCCCCATCCCTTTATCCCTTCCCCACTGGGGAAGGGAAGTTATTGATAAGAGGGTTACACCCTCTTTAACTCCTGCATTTTCATTCTTCGTGGTGCTGGTAATAATACCAGCATGACTGATTACTCTGAAAATAGAGTCACACATCATTGTCATTGTCACGAAAATACCGGTTGAACACGCTCAAGGGTGACTTTTAGACCAAACTGCTCAATCCGGCGAATAGCCCTTTGAATAACAAAGGAGCGGTTGCGTTCATCGAAATAATTTGCACCGAGGTCATGGTAGTCAGTCTTGTCTCGGATAATATGGTATATGATGACTAAAATGGTATGGCCAACAGCGATGATAGCTTTCTTTTTTCCACGGCGTGGTGCTATGCGATGGTATTGCGCTGATAGGTACGTGTCTTTGGTACGGCTAGCCGACCAGGATGCTTCAACTAAAGCTGTGCGGAGCCAGGAATTGGCATGCCCGGTGCGCCCACTGAGACGTTTTCCGGCACTTTCGTTGTTGCCGGGGCACATTCTTGCCCAAGATGCCAGGTGGTTAGCTGAAGGAAAGCGACTCATGTCTGTACCGATCTCTGCCAACACCTCTTCAGCATTACGTTGGCCCATGCCCGGCATCTCAGTGAGGCGCCGGATGGTTTCCTCAAAAGGGCGCATACGCTCAGCCACCTCTTTGTCTAACTGGCTAATTTCTTTATCGAGGAAGTCCAGATGACGAAGCATGCTTTCCAGTATCATGCGATGGTGAGCGTTCATCAGCCCATTAAGGGCTTCCTCCAGCTCAAGGCGTTTATTCCTCAGCCGTCCCCTGGCCATTTCCGCCAGTACTTTAGGGTCTTCTGTCCCATTAACCATGGCTTCAAGCATAGCGCGCCCGGAAACGCCTACGACATCAGTGGCTACGGCGCTCAGCTTAATATTGGCTCCTTCCAGCACTTTTTGAATACGATTCACCACCTGCCCCCGCTGGCGAATAATACCCCGCCGGTATCGTACCAGTTCCCGCAATTCCCGCTGTGGTCGGTCTGGTATAAAGCTGCCCTGTATAAGACCATGTTGCAGAAGCTCGGCTATCCATTCCGCATCCTTTACATCTGTCTTGCGTCCAGGCACCGCCTTGATGTGCTGAGCATTGACTACCATCGCTTCAAAATCACTTTCCAGCAGGTTGTAAATAGGTTTCCAGAACACTCCGGTGCTTTCCATCGCCACATGGGTGACTCCCCGCTCCGAGAGCCAGTCCGCCAGTTTCAGAAGGTCATTAGTCATGGTAGAGAAAGTTCGAATCTCTTTCCCTTCAGGCGTGATAACACAGGCAACAACTTCTTTCTTGTGGACATCCAATCCACAGCACCGCTCATGGATTACTTGCATGCTCCCCTCCGTCTTAATTCTATCGGCTGGAGGCAACCCCTGATTAAATATATTGTCACGCGTGCTACCGCCGAAGCGGTGCAACAATCTGTGGTGCCTTCAGGTTGCCGGTTCAGATTGCCTCCTCGGGCTCGCGGCACCAATGACGACCGAACTCCTTTCTACAGCCGACGCACTGATATTTTCATGCTCAGTGG
>CAZJGR010000088.1:0-3016 GCA_964545815.1 uncultured Dehalococcoidaceae bacterium
TTGAATGGCATTCAAGAGGTAGGGGGTTCGAATCCCCCCAGCTCCACTGTTCACCGTTCCCCTTAATCCCCTTCCCCTGAAGGTGAAGGGGGAAGAAACAGAAAGAGGGGCTTCGCCCCCTCTTAGACGCCCGGTGGGGTTCGAATCCACTCGCCCCGACCATCATTTTATTATCTTTGCTGCGCTACAAAGCCATCTAGCTGGGGCCTAGTGACTGCCTCCTAGTTTCCTTAGGAACTTACGGTCTGTATCTTTCCACATCTTCGGAAATTCCGGCCCTGTTGCTAATAAATATTTGCTTGTAAAAGGTTTCTTGCTAGGAATATGATATGCAAACACAAGCTGAGCTATGCGCTCACCTGGCCGAAGGGTAACGGGGCTGTTACCGACATTAGTCAATTCAAGTGTCAAACATGTGAAAAACCACAAACATTGACCCGGTAAAGGGCGATATCGCCAGAAACATTGACCCGTCATCGCCACTAACATTGACCCACCCGGAAAAACGAATAGAGTACCATTGTCGCAAATCAAAAAATAAGGAGCGGCAATGGCATATGAGGAGGTTTCCCGGGTGGAAGTTACAGAAATAATCAGACGCTGTCAGGCTGGCGCAACTATCAGAGGATTGGCCCGAGCATCCGGCCTGTCGCGTAACACAATCAAAAAATACATTCTGGCGGCAAAAAGTGTAGGCCTGACCAATAACGGGCCACCGCCGACCGAATCTCAAATCGTATCTCTGGTTCAGCTTAATGTGGCCGGTCGCCACCCGGCGACCATACCCACCGAGGGTGTCCTTGGGCCATGGGCTGATCAGATCCACCGCTGGCTAAAAGACGAACGCCTTGAGTTAACCCGGATTCAGGAATTACTGGGAAAGAATAATTGCACCGTCGCCTACACTTCCCTCCGGCGTTTCGTTGCTCGGAGAGGTTGGGAGAGGAACAACCGGAATACCGTGCGCATGCCGGATACCGAGCCGGGTGAAGTGGCGGAGATGGACTTCGGGCGTTTGGGGATGCTCTGGGACCCCGAAAGCGGCCGGAAGAGACTGACATGGGTTATGGTCATCGTGCTTTCCTACTCCAGGCATTGCTTTGTCTGGCCCATGTTCCGCCAGCAGTTGAGCGACGTCATCGAAGGTCTGGAAGCCTGCTGGGCTTTCTTTGGGGGCATTCCCCGCTACCTTATCATCGATAATTTCCTGGCGGCCGTGGCCGGTGCGGACCCGCTGAATCCGCGGCTCACCCGTGGTTTTCTGGAGTATGTCCAGTGTCGGGGATTTTTCGCCGACCCGGCGCGAGTACGGCACCCCCAGGACAAACCCAAAGTCGAAAACGGCGTGGGTTACGTGAAAGAGCGCTTTTTCAAAGGTGGCGATTTCCATGGCCTTGCCGATACCCGCCAGCAGGCCAGGCAGTGGTGCCTTCAAACCGCCGGGCAGCGAGTCCACGGCACCACCCAGCATCTTCCACTGGTGGTCTTCCAGGAAGAGGAGCAGGCCAAGCTACTGCCCTGGAATGGCGAGCCTTACGATGTACCCGACTGGCGTAATGTCACCGTCCATCCCGACCACCATATCGCCTACCGGTATGCTCTGTACTCAGTCCCAGACAGTACGTGCCCGCCGGGAACAAAACTCGAAGTGCGTGGCGATAGCAAGCTGGTGCGGCTCTACAATCGCGGCGTCCTGGTCAAAGTCCATCCCCGTAAGCCGAGAGGCGGGCGCTCGACGGATCCTGAGGACTACCCAAAAGAGCTGACCGCCTATACGCTGCGCTCCCCCAACTACATGCGCCGCCAGTTAGCCGAAATGGGGGAAGATGCCGGCGCCTTCGCGGAGCGATTATTCAGTGGTCCTACGCCCTGGTCAAAGCTGCGGCAGGCGCAGAAAATGCTGAGATTGGGCGAACGCTACACCCCGGCCCGGCTCAATGCCGCCTGCCGGAGGGCGCTGGAAGTCGACCTTATCGATGTGCGCCGTCTGGAGCGCATTCTGGTCGAAGCCCTTGAGGAAGAAGCAACACCGGCGACCACGGTGATGGCCGCGCCGCCGGGCCGGTTTGTCCGCCCGGGTAACGCTTTCGCCATCGTCACTAACCGTAATGAAGGAAGGCTCTTATGAGTACCACCACAGAACTGAAACCACTATTCAAGCGCTTGAAGCTGGGCGCCATGCTGGACACGCTCCCAGAGCGGCTGGCTCTTGCCCGCCGTGACCAGCTGGACTACGCTGCTTTCTTGCAAATACTGCTGACTGATGAAGTAGAGAGGCGTGATAACCGGAATCTCGAAGTCCGTCTCCAGAAAGCGGGATTTGAGGAAATCTGCCGCCTTGAAGACTTCGATTGGAGCGCTGGCATCAAGGCCGACCGCCGGCTCATTGACCTGGTCTTTTCGCTGGACTTCTTAAATCGCCACGAGCATGTCCTCTTTGTCGGGCCGGTAGGTGTCGGTAAATCTTTCCTGGCCCAGGCTCTCGGTTATGCCGCCACCCGTGCCGGGCACAACGTGCGATTTACACGCACCGATGTCTACTTCAGAACGCTGGCGCAGGCGCGGGTAGATCACTCAATCGAGAAAACCTTTCGCTCATTCTTGACTCCCGACCTGCTCATCCTGGACGACTTTGGCCTGCAGCGGTTAACCGCCCAGCAGTCCACCGACCTCTATGAGCTCATCATCGCCCGTCACCGCAAATCCAGCTTCGTCATGACGAGCAACCGGGCCATTGATGAGTGGCTGGGACTATTCGAAGATGCCGTCCTTGGTAACAGCGCCCTGGACCGGCTGGCCAACGCCAGCTACCAGATCGTCATCGATGGCACCAGTTACCGTGAACGGCAATCTCCGCATCGAAGAAAGGAGGCATTGACATCATGACCTGATAATGATAGAAATATGGCACTACCGGGGTGGGTCAATGTATGTGGCGACGGATGGGTCAATGTTTGTGGTTATTCACATATTCTTCCGTTTTCCATACGTTCGGATTTGATTTGGTCAAATAGCA
>CAZJGR010000089.1:0-2895 GCA_964545815.1 uncultured Dehalococcoidaceae bacterium
TAATGCCTGCTAACCCATGGCTGAAGATGAAAAGGGCCGGCCGGCACTTCCCCGGACACGGCCCTAGCTTTCTACATGACCCCCTCTTTTTTGAGCTGCTTGATATCCGCCGCCGAATAGCCTAGTCTCTTTAAGACCTCATTGTTGTGTTCACCCACTTTCGGGGCGATTCCAGCTTTGGCCGGGGTCTTATGGAATTTCCAGGGGAAACCGACCTCTTTTATCTTGCCCACCTCGGGGTGGTCAACCTCAATTATATATTTATTGGCGATGACATCAAGGTCGACCGCGGCTTCACCCACGGTATTAATTGGAGCACTTATCACATCGGCTTCACGAAGTAACTTCAGCCAGTGTTCTCTGGTATCAGCAGCAAACAGTCGGTCCATAGTACTTAAGAAGGTCTTCCTCGTCTCCGGGGAAGCCGCGATATCTCCTAATCTGGCACAACCGACTTTGTCCAACTCCGCGGCAAGACCGGTATTCTCTAGGCCTTTCCGCCAGCGCTCTTCACCAACCACCTGAATCATAAAGGGCTTGCCTCTCTTGTCAGTGAAGGTAGCCGTCATGTTCGGTGCCTCGCCAACAAAGAAGCGTATTCGACTACGTGGCATCTCTTCACCAGTGAAGAGAAATCGCGTCATAGAAAAGCCCATCAGGCGAACCTGGCTACCGAGCAATGACGTCTCAATCAACTGGCCCTCGCCGGTCTTCAGCTTGTGGTACAGGCCGACCATCACCGCTTGAAAATTATGAAAGGCAGCGGTTTCGTCCCCCACCGCTATTTGCCCTGTCGTCACGCGGCTGCCTTCCTCGCCATAACTAAAGCAAACGCCGCCCATCGCCTGGGCTATGCCGTCAGTTCCCGGTAACTTGGCATTTGGCCCATCTGGACCATAGGCTGATGCGCTGAGATAAACGATGCCGGGGTTTATCTTAACCAGGTCCGCGTAGCCACAACCAAGACGCTCGGCTACGCCGGGGCGGAAGTTCTGGGCGAAGACATCGGCATCCTTCACCAGCTTATACAGTATCTCTCTGGCCTTCTCTTTCTTAAGGTCCAGCGTGATACACTTGAAACCACGGTTGTTCGTCTCAAAGTAGGGGCTGAGCGGGAATTTGGGTGTCACGCCAAGCCGTCTGCCCAGTTCACCTTCCGGGGGTTCTATCTTGATTACCTCAGCCCCCAGGTCAGCCATCATGCTAAACGCTACCGTTGTCTGCTGAAACATGATAACACCGACACATTTTACTCCTTCGAGTGGACGAGCCATTTTGCATCACCTCCCTACGCAGTTTTTAATGGAGACGTACAATTCAGCACCTATTCTCCAGCAAAAATTTTCCTATAGTATTCCATCCTGCCCTGAAGCTGGGGTGCTACCACTGTTTTATCAGGAATGACATTAATCACCGAAGTTTTCCCTGAGCTAAAGGCTCTCTCCAGTGCCGGCCTGAGATGCTGTGGCTCGGTAACTAATTCAGTATGGCATCCCATCTCGGCGAATATCTTATCGTACCTGATATCGGGCAGCATACTCCAGTCACAATTCTTCACGTCCTTCGGCAGAATTCCCTTTTGCGCGGCATAACCCATCCAGCTGCTGTTGTTGAAAAGCAAATAGCAGGCCGG
The DNA here is from genome assembly GCA_964545815.1 of uncultured Dehalococcoidaceae bacterium. GTDB lineage: Bacteria > Chloroflexota > Dehalococcoidia > Dehalococcoidales > RBG-16-60-22 > E44-bin89. Next base: position 1,634 of record CAZJGR010000089.1, read on the forward strand.
GATATTGTAGCGGGCGGCGGTTTCAATATCAAAGCCGGCAATACCGACACCGCCATCGCCCAGAAGGTCGACAACCTGCTTGCCCGGTCTGGCTAATTGAGCGCCCATGGCGATGCCCACACCGTGGCCAACACCGCTCCAGGTGGCGCCATCCAGTATCTGTCCGGCAAAGTAGGCCTTTATCTTGTCCGTGGCAAATCCGGCCATGCAGTAAGAGTCCAGAATAATGGTGGCATCTCTGTCCAGGAAATCACAAAGCTCAGCCGCCACAAAGTCAGGGTGGATAGGCTTGTTATTGCGCACCTTATCGATAAGCTCTTTTCCCTTAGCTCTGTCTTCCTCTCTCACCTTGTTGACGAAACCCAACCACTCACTTCTGGCTGGCTTGCGTTTCGTCATGTCCTTAGCACAGTCAATCATCTGCCGCAAAACCAGCTTGGGGCTGCCCATAATTGATACCTCACTGGACAGCCTGGTGGTCAGTTCCTCCGGGTCTTCCGATACCTGAATATACCTGACATTCTCCACCGGAAAACGCGGTGGCATACCAAAGCCCTCAAGCATATTCATTCTTAAGCCGAAGATGGCGATCACATCAGCCTGCATCTGGATGGGTCTGCGGAAGCCAGCGCCAAAGGCCAGGGGGTGGTCCTCAGGCACCGCACCTCTACCCATTCTCCGGGTCAGCACCGGAATATTAAGCAGCTCAATAAATTCCCTGAGTTCCTCCGATGCCTCAGACCAATAAATACCATCACCACCGATAATCACCGGTTTTTTGGCCTCAAGCAACATGCGCGTGGCCTTTTCTACCATCTGTGGGTCGCCAGCGGGCCGGGACGGGGCAGCACAGACACCATGCGGTAAATAGCCTCGTAAGGAACCTTCCTGCCCGGCCACCTGTCCCTGGATGTTTACCGGAAGTTCCAGGGCTACTGGCCCACACGGATAGGTGGTAGCATCCCGGACGGCTTTCTGTGTGAAGTAAGCGGCCATAGAAGGGTCAATGATTCGTCTCGTCCACTTGGTGAAATGACCCGATAACGGCTCGGCATACGCCTCTTGAAAGGGGCCCCAACCATCTTCTTCTGTGGCATGCTGCCCGAGAAGACAAATGACTGGGCTCCTGGCCAGATAGGCTTGGTACATTGCCGATATCATATTGCCAAAGCCAGGTCCGGCGGTACCCATGGCTACCCCTACTTTCCCGCTGGCTCTGGCCCATCCGTCAGCCATATAGACACCTGACTGCTCATGCCGCG
>CAZJGR010000090.1:0-2636 GCA_964545815.1 uncultured Dehalococcoidaceae bacterium
TGTTTTTTTCAGCGACAGCCCGGCAGCCACGCTCCGTTTTGGCCGGCGGCTGGGGGAAAGGCTCAGCGTGGGAGGTGTTATTGCCTTGGTCGGTGAGCTGGGTTGCGGCAAAACGCTTTTCACCCGCGGCATTTGCGCCGGACTGGGTATTCCAGAAAAAGAGGTCAACAGTCCCACCTTTGCCTTTGTCAATGAGTACCGGGGAAGGCTGCCCGTCTATCATGTGGACCTGTACCGTATCGACGATATTGAGAGCGGTTTTGAAATCGGCATGCTCGATTATCTGGCCAGGGCGGAGACGGGGGTGATTGTGCTGGAGTGGGCGGAAAAAGTGCTTTCTCTGCTGCCTGAAGACTATCTGCAGGTGAAGTTCGAGGTGCTTTCCCCGCAGAGGCGCCGACTGGAATTCACCGGTTCCGGGGAGAAGTCGGACGCTATCATCCGGGGGCTTGAAGGCTGATGCGGGTGCTCGGCATGGATACCTCGGGTTATGCCAACGCCATTGGCCTGGTCGATGGTGAGCGCGTTCTTGGCGATTTCATTTTCGAGACCAGGAACGAGTCGCTGGCCAAAATCATGACCAATGTAGACCGCGTGCTCAAGGAGGCCGGACTTGGCCTGGAAGATATTGAAGGGTTCGGCGTGGGACTGGGTCCGGGCTCGTGGACGGGCATAAGGATAGGGGTGACGGTAGGCAAAATGCTGGCCTACAGCACGGGCAAACCGGTGAGGGGCGTTTCCACCCTGGAAGCGCTGGCCTACGGCGCGCGCGATTGCCATAAGCTCATCTGCCCGATTATTGATGCCGGCGCCGGAGGGACGATATACGCGGCGTTCTACCGGGGTGGCAACCATAAAATTCATCAGGTAAGCGACTACTACGTTGGCGACCCGGCCAGCCTGGCTGAGCTGATAAAAGAGTCGGCGGTGCTGGTGGCTAAAGATGTAAAAAAATACCAGAGCGTGATAGCTCAACTGGTTAAATCGAATACCATCGGGGCGGTGGAAAGCAGGCCCGGCGGGGCGGCGGTGGCGTTGCTGGCAGCAGCCCGCCTCGAAAAAGGGGAGCATGATGATACGCTGGCGCTGGCACCCTTGTACCTGAAGGAGGCCACGGCCAGAGCTTTTGTGAATAAATATGCCAGGCGCGCTCAGGCAGCGCAGCAGGGGTAACCGGATGCTGGTACTGGGCATTGAGACTTCCTGTGATGAGACGGCGGCGGCGCTGGTGGCTGACGGCCGGACGGTGCTGTCCAATATCATCGCCAATCAGTTAGACCTGCACCGTAAATACGGTGGCGTGGTGCCCGAGATTGCCGCGCGCCGGCATACCGAGCTCATCGGCTACGTTATCAATGAGGCGCTTGATGCCGGTGGCCGGACCTTGCGTGACGTGGAGGCAGTGGCGGTAACGGCGAAGCAGGGGCTGGTCGGCTCGCTTCTGGTTGGGGTGGCGGCGGCAAAAACGCTCAGCTACACATTGCGGGTGCCGCTTATCGGGGTGCATCACATCGAGGGGCATATCTTCGCCAGCCTGCTGAGCAATCCGGAAATACCGCTGCCCCATGTCTGTCTGACGGTTTCCGGCGGCCATACCCTGCTGGTATATGTTCGGGGCTACTGCCAGTATGAGCGGCTTGGCGGCACGGTGGATGACGCCGCCGGCGAGGCTTTTGACAAGATTGCCAAGTTCCTCGACCTCGGTTTTCCCGGGGGGCCGGTGATTGACCGCTTGGCCGCGAAGGGAAATAGAAAAGCCTTTGCCTTCCCCCGCCCGTTATCGAAGTCCAGAACCTATTATTTCAGCTTCAGCGGTCTGAAAACGGCCATCATCAATGCTTTCAAAGGCCAGCTTGCCCGCGGCGAAGCCCTGCCACTTGAGGACATTGCCGCCAGCTTTCAGGAGGCGGTAGTGGATGTCCTGGTGGCAAAGACGTTGCGGGCCGCCAGACAGCGTGAGGTATCGGCGGTCAGCGTTACCGGCGGCGTCTCGGCAAATAGTCGTTTGAGGGAAGTATTTGCGGACGCTTGTCATAAGGAGGGCATGAAGGTATATTTCCCCGCCCTCTCGCTGTGCACGGATAATGCGGCCATGGTGGCGGCGGCCGGCCATGCCAGGCTGAGGCGGGGTCAGGCAGATGACCTGTCCCTTGATGTCATCCCTAATGTGCCACTTGAGGTGCAGCATGGGGGTTAAGGTTATTGAGGTCAATCCCGATAGACCATCAAAACAGGTATTAAAACGAGCGGCGCGCCTCATCGCTAAAGGAGCCGTGATTGTGTGCCCGACGGATACCGGTTATGCTCTGGCGGCCAATGCCCTTGATACCAGAGCCATCGTCAAGGTCTTCAATCTCAAAGGACGTGCCTACTCCAATCCGATTCACATGGCGGTCAGTTCGCTGGAAATGGTGGGGAGGTATGCTCACCTCAGCCCGGAGGCGGAGAAGCTGGCGCACACTTTTCTGCCCGGCGCTTTAACGCTGGTTCTGCCCAGGAAAGAGGTCGTTCCGTCCCTGCTAGTTGCCGGGCGCGATACGGTTGGCATCAGAATCCCTGATAATAAGGTGATGCTGGAGCTAATTACCATGACCGACCTGCCCATTACGGCGACGAGCGCCAATGCCAGCGGACAG
>CAZJGR010000091.1:0-2595 GCA_964545815.1 uncultured Dehalococcoidaceae bacterium
ATCTATTTCATTTTGAGGAATCATCCATTTGACAACGGGCTGGCCGCCAATGAGGTGTTGCTGGATGATTTCCGAAACATACTCCGGTGATACCCGCTTGTAGAAAACATGCTCGCCACCGGGTGACACGACCTCAACGAGAACCTCGTTATAGCACATGCCCATGCAGCCGGTTGGTTTGAGTGTTGTGTTCAGCGCGCTATCACGGAGTCTGGCGGCGAAGGCCTCGTAGACATGGCGTCCACCGGCCGCCAGACCGCATGAGGCCACGCCTACTCTCACCAGCCACTTTCTGTCCCGGCCATATCTTTCATTCATTGTTCTTACTCCAGAGCCAGTTTCTCTGGTTCTCGAACCTGATTGACCACCTTAGTAACAGATTCCGGGGTGAGACGCCCGTGGACTTCCCCGTTAACCATTACGCACGGCGCCAGGCTGCAGCAGCCAAGACACGCCACGCGTTCTATGGTGAACTCACCGTCCGGGCTGTTTTCCCCCTCTTTGGCGTCGGCGCACAGACAGACAGCGTCAGAGACCCGTTCGGCTCCGCCCAGATGGCAGGCTGTGCCGTGGCAGACTTTGACCACATTCTTGCCGAGTGGCTTGAGCCGGAACTGGGCGTAGAAAGTGACTATCCCGGAGATCTCACTCGCCGGGACACCCATGTTCTCGCTAATACGCTGGATTGCCGCGGGCGGAACATAGCCATAGACCTCCTGTATCTCCTGGAGGACCGGTATCACCGCTCCGGGCTGAACATTATGCTTATGGGTGATGGCATCAATCACGGCGAAGCTTGGCTCTTCCCTCACCCTGGTTGCAATCGCCATGTGTCCTCCCTCCTTGTCATAAGGTAATCAAGAACCGACCTCACACTCCGGTGTGGCTGAGAGATTTGAGAAGCTCCGTCTTGGCCGCCCGATGCCGCTCATACATGCTGACGATTCTCATAATCTCCATGTTCTTGACCCAGCCGGTGGCTCTTATCTTGTTGGCGATGGCATCCACGGTCACTGGTGCATCAACCATCACTACCAGGTCGCGCGACCCAATAACCGGGTCAACGAAGTCCACTCCGGGCATTTCCTCCAGTTGCCTCAGCGCTTTGACAAAGTCCCCGTGCTGCATGTCATCAACAACATCAACCAGTAAATATGCTCGCAGGCCCATTTCATTACCTCCTTCCTTTTTCCCAAAGTTAAGTAAACCATAAGGCTGATAAAGGCGCATCCGTGAGGTGCCTGATTTTGCACTGCGGAAAACCACAGTACTGGACTCGGGTTTTTCCACGAGGCCGGCTAAGTAGTTGGTTCGATTGCAAAGCGGCTGGGATTGGGATAAAATTAAAAGGGTAGACACAAGATGCCACAGATAACTATACTCCTGGCTGAGGACCATACTGTCGTCCGTGAGAGCATTCGTCAATCACTTGAGCGTGTGCCGGATTTTAAAGTAGTGGGGGAGGCGAATGATGGGGAGGATGCGGTTCGTATGGCCAAGCAGTTCAAACCGGATGTTATCATCATGGATATCTCTATGCCGAAGCTAAGTGGCATTGAAGCTACCAAGCAAATCAAGGCTTTCCTGCCTTCTGCCAAGATTCTGGTGTTGACTGCCTACGACTACGAACAGTACATATTCCCGCTCCTTGCCGTGGGCGCAACTGGCTATCTATTGAAGGATGTGAGCAGCCGCGAGCTTGTCGACGCCATCCAGACTGTGTATCGGGGAGAGGCAGTGCTTCATCCGGCTGTGGCCCGCAAAGTTCTGGGCCGGTTCCGGGGCAGCCAAGGCTCCAATCCGGAACCTTCCGACCTGCTTACTAAACGCGAGCTTACCGTGCTTAAGATGGCCGGCCGTGGTATGAGTAATAGTGCCATAGCCGAAGAGCTCCACCTGAGTGTCCGAACCATCGAAAGTCATCTGGGTGTTATCTTCAATAAACTGGGAGTCGGTTCCCGCACCGAAGCGGTGATACAGGCGATGACACGGGGCTGGTTAGCGCTGGAAGAGCTGTCGGATTAGTCCTCTCATTCAATATGCGTATGGTAAGAGGCTTGGTGACCGCAACAGCAAAGCTCCTGCGCAATTACCATTTCTGGAGCATCGCGGCGATTTTTGTCATCATCGCCCTCTTTCATTATCGGGAGCAGCTTCTCTCGAGCGCCTGGCCCGACGCAGCAATATCCCTGCGCTTGGCTCAACACTCAGTGGAGCGGGTTTTCCTCCTCCTGCCGATTACTTACGCCGCTTTTATCTTTGGTCTGAAGGGTGGCATAACCAGTCTGGCCGTCTCACTCATTATCATATTGCCCCGCCTCATCCTTGATGGCGGATTGCCCCTGGAGCCCCTGTTTGAGAGTCTGGGAGTCTTCGTCGCTGGCAGTCTGGTGACTGTGTGGTTTCACCGGCGCCAGAGAACGATTGCGGAGCAAAAGAGCACCGAAGCAACACTCCGTGAGTCCGAGAGGAATTTCCGAGAGCTATTCCAGATAGCTCCTGACCCCGTATGGATTCATGACATGGATGGGAATATCACTGCCGCCAATGAGGCTACCTCCAAACTTGTCGGCTATTCACTTGAAGAATTGCACG
>CAZJGR010000092.1:0-2508 GCA_964545815.1 uncultured Dehalococcoidaceae bacterium
CGCCGTTGCACTTTCCTGACTTTTGTGCAATTTGCCGAATTGCACAAAAACTCAATTTGTTACCCCAACGTATGCCACATTGAGTAAAAAATAACCTCAGAATCAATTTTCGTAGAATTAATAAAGGTATTGAAAACAATATGAATTCAAGTTATAATATTGAGTGAGTACTCATTCATATATATTAAGGAGTTATGATGGTTCCTTCCAGGCAAGAAAGAAAAGAGAATATTACCAAGATAAGAAAGCAGCAAATCCTTGCTGCCGCTCTTGCCGTCTTTTCTAAGAAGGGTTTTGCTGCGGCTACCACCGTAGAGATAGCACAGGTAGCAGGTATAGCTGAGGGTACCATTTACAACTATTTTAAGAGTAAGCGGGAGCTTTTCATCGCCGTCATCCGAGAGTTCATCATCACCACCCCCCTGCTCGACCTCATCGAAAAGATACCCAAAGCGGATATCGACATAACCTTCCGGCAAATCCTGCAAAACCGGTTTAACTTCATTGAGAGCGCTTCCATATCCGGGATACCATCGTTGATGGGTGAAATCATCCGTGACCCGGAGCTCAAGGCCCTCTGGGCGGAGCAATTCCTGCAGCCCTTCTTCGCGCGGGTGGAGGGAGTCTTCCGCGCCATGGTGGCCTCCGGCAAATTCCGCCCTCTGGACCCGGCCATCGCCACCCGTATCATCGGCAGCCTGATGCTGGGCCTCCTGATGCTGAATACCATGGAGGGCGACTCCAGCCCCCTGAACCGCCTGCCCCGGGAAGAGGTGGCCGATGCTCTGGCGGACTTCGTGGGTCGCGGTCTGATGAACGATAACGGGGATAAAAAGTCAAGGAGAGCAGTTTATGAACGACGCCGCCATTGCCGTCAAAGACCTAGTCTTCAACTATGGCCGTCTGCGGGTGATTGACGGGCTTTCGTTGGAGATTCCGCCGGGGACTAGCTTCGGGCTGCTGGGACCCAACGGCTCCGGCAAGACCACCCTCATCCGTCTCATGGTCGGCTTATTGAAGCCGGATGCCGGCAGCATCCGCTGCCTAGGCAAGTCGCCTTCGCCCACCAATGCCCGGGACATCGGCTACATGCCGCAGCTGCCCGCCCTCTACAGCGAACTGACGGTGCAGCAGAACATCGATTTCTTCGCCCGCATCTACGGCATGCGCGACCGCAAACAGAGGGCGCAGCGGGTGGACGAGGTCATCGAATTGACCGACCTCTGGGCCAAACGCAAAACCCAGGTGATGAAACTGAGCGGTGGCATGAAACAGCGCGTTAGCCTAGGCTGCGCCATCGTCCACCAGCCGCCGCTGCTCTTACTTGACGAGCCGACGGTAGGGCTCGACCCGGAGCTGCGGGTGCACTTCTGGGAGCACTTCGAAAATCTCACGCGCGCCGGCGCGACGCTCGTCATCTCCAGCCACACCATGGACGATGCCGCCCACTGCCAGAATCTGGTCTTCCTGCGGCAGGGCCGGGTCATCGCTTTGGGAACGCCAGAAGAGCTACGGGCCGCTACCGGCCAAGCCGGGGCGTCTCTGGAGGACGCCTTTTTGCACTTCATTCGACGGGAGGAGGTGAAGCAGAATGACTAGCAGCACACTGGCTATTGCTCGGAGAATCATCATCCAACTGGTACGCGACCGCCGCACCATTGCCCTGGTCATCATCGTGCCATTGGTCATCGCCAGCCTCGTCGGCCTCGCCGTTCCGGATAAGCGCCTGTTGGATTACACCGCCCCGGCCATCATCGCCACGCTCATCCTCTTCTTCGGTTTCATCTTGACCGGCATCAGTTTTTTGCGGGAGCGCACCCAGGGGACGCTGGAGCGGCTGATGGCCTCGCCGGTCACGCGGCTGGACATCGTCGGTGGCTACCTGCTCGGGTTTTTGCTCTTCGCTCTTTTGCAGACGCTGATTATCTTTTTCTACATGGTCTACGTCATCGATATCAACTACCGGGGCGAGCTCTGGCAAATCCTCGTCTTCCAGGCTCTCATTGGCATAGGGGCCGTCTGCCTGGGGACTTTCTTCTCCGTCCTCGCCCGCAACGAGTTCCAGATGATGCAGTTCATCCCCATGATTATCGTGCCCCAGATATTCCTCTGCGGGCTGCTCTGGGATATCAGCCAAATGCCGAACTATCTGCAGTGGCTGGCAGATATCCTGCCCCTGACCTACGGAGTAAAGGGCATCCGGGCGATCATGCTAGAGGGGAAAAACCTGCTGGACATCGGCAAGGATGTCGGCGTGCTGGCAGCCTATGCCGTGGGCCTAATGATACTGGCCTCGCTGACGCTACGGCGCGGTACCTCCACCTAAAGTTACTCTAAAAATAGAGAAAGCCGAGTGGTAGCTGAATTGTTTTAATATTATGGTCATGATGGGCAATACAGGTTAGTACACCTAGCCCCAGGATGTTAGCCAGGGTAACAAAAAAGTAGAAAGTTATCCAACAATATAGCGATTTGTGCAACCGCTGATACGTCTGGTGATTGACTTGA
>CAZJGR010000093.1:0-2498 GCA_964545815.1 uncultured Dehalococcoidaceae bacterium
TACTGCGAGGAAGTGGGCAACGATGTAGAGAATGAGCTTAGCAAAATCAAAGAAGCGCTGTATGAACCCTGCGGGATGTGGCTGCCGAAAAGCCTGCGCAAACCGGGGACATCAGAGTTTGCGATGGGCGTGGAAATGCCGGCCGATTACAAGGGTAAAGCGCCGGCGGGGTATGAAATCATCGACCTGAAACCGTGTAAGATGATGGTCTTTCAGGGTCCGCCCTTCGATGACGCCAAAAAAGCCGTAAAGGCCATCATGGACCTCTGGGAAGTGTTGGAGACCTATAATCCGGAGTTATACGGTTTTGCCTGGGCGGATGAAGACGGCCCGCGGCTCCAGCTTCATCCCCAGGGATACCGGGGTCATATCGAGCTCCTGCCGGTCAGGCAGCTGAACGTGAAATAGTAAGCAAATTGCCTGACCTAACCCGCCATGTTAATCAATAGTTCTTTGGCTTTGGCTGCTGCCTTAGCCCGGTGACTCACCCGGTTTTTCTCTTCCAGAGTAAGCTCTGCCATGGTCTTACCAAGCTCAGGCAGGTAGAAGATGGGGTCGTAGCCGAAGCCCTGTTTACCCCTTGGAGCTGTTGTGATAAGGCCCCGACACTCTCCCGTGCAAAGCTCAACATTACCGTCAGGGGTGGCTATGGCAATCACGCAGCGGAAGCGGGCGGTACGCTCTTTATCGGACACATCTTTAAGTCGTAACAGCAGGTAGTTGATTCTATCGGCATCGGTGGCGCCTTCACCGGCATAGCGGTGGGATAATGAGCCCGGCTCTCCCCCCAGGGCGTCGACTTCCAGTCCCGAGTCATCGGCCAGAGACAACAGACCGCTTTGGGCGGCTAGAGTGGAAGCCTTTAACTTGGCGTTTTCCTCAAAGCTTCCGCCGACCTCATTCACTTCTGTAGTAATGCCCTGCCCGGCAAGCGTTACAATTTCATAAGGAATGCCCTTGAGGAGGCTTTTATACTCGCGTATCTTGCCTTTATTGTTCGTCGCCAGCAGGAGCTTGGGCATGGTCTTCACTCAAGTTTGGTAAACCTGTCTTTAAGCTTAGCCATCACCTCCGGCATGGTGGTATATTCCATTTCCTCCAGAGGTTTGCGATGCGGCTCGAAGGGGCCGTGCCGCCGCATCATATCGGCCATCTCATTAGCCTGGTGACGCGCCGGGTCGAACGATATATCAGCAAACATGTCGCGGGGTCCCACCAGGGTACCGTTGCAAAGCTGGAAGCCGAGGCAGATGACACGCGGTGGGCCGTCAAAGCGGGAGGGGGTGCTGTCCCCCACGGATACCGGCATCAGCGGGCCCATGTGGGAGCCGCGCATCCATCCTTCCACGAGGATAGGTGCGGCAAATGGTTCCAGCACCTCGCCTACTGCCGGGAAGATACCCTGGCAGCGGACAATACACACCGGGTCATCTTTGCCCACGTACTTACCGGCGACCTCATGGAGACGCTCGGTGGAGGATACCGCCGCTATCTCCTTGTTGTCCTTATGATAGATTGCCTTCACCACAAACCGTGACGGAGAGCCAATCAGCACCAGCATATCGTAAATCTCTTCGGGAGCATTGAATCTTATCTTCTTATGTTCCTTGACATCATGCACTTCGAAGGTAAAACCTTTATGCATATTGGCGGCAATGACCAGGCCGATAGTATTGAAGGGGTCGGCAAACATCTTGTAGAGCGGCATGTTCCAAGCCCCGGCTGCGGTTTTATCGGCCATGAAAATAAGGACAGGCTCTGACGGCCGCTCTTCAAACTCCATCTCGGCGACACCCGGGCCCATGCCCTTGACCGTGCCAGAAAAAGCATCTGCCAGCAGGTCCTGCCCGGCGCCGTAGAGCTTCATCTTTTTAGCCAGTTTGGTGCCGGTGACAAAGGTGTCCCAGGCCAGCTTATGGATTTCGTAGTTGCCCGTTCCCTTTTCATGGGTCATGATGAGCTGGAGGTCGTCGCCGCACTTGGTCGCGTAGCAGTCAATCAGCAAACCGTCCTTTTTAACCTTTTCCAGGCATTCAGCGGCCTTGGCGATGATATCAGGATGCGATTCGGAGTGTCCTACATAGCCACCGATATCGGCTTTAATAACGCTCAATGTTAACTTCATTGTCACCTCCGCTTAATTAATATTCGATTCCTTTTCTGGCTTTTATCCCTTTGTCAAAAGGGTGCTTGACCTTTACCATCTCGGTTACCAGGTCGGCCATCTCAATCAGCCTGCTATCGGCACGGCGGCCGGTCAGGATTAACTCGACATGGGATGGTTTATCCTTGATGAGCCTGATGACGTCATCCAGCTCAATAAGGTTAAAACCCAGGGCGACATTCACTTCATCCAGCACCACCAGGTTATACTTGCCGCTGATGACGGCTTGGCGGGCGGTTTCCAGGGCTGCTTCAGCCTGCTCTTTTTCCTCCGGCCTGATATTGGCCGGGTCAATAAACTTGCGGAAGCCGAAACTGGCCATTTCTACATCGGG
>CAZJGR010000094.1:0-2486 GCA_964545815.1 uncultured Dehalococcoidaceae bacterium
TGCCGTAGCCGCCCATCTTGATGAGCACCCCGGCCAGCATGACGCTGACGGCGGTCGGCGCGTCAGTATGGGCATCGGGCAGCCAGGTGTGGAATGGGAAAACAGGCAACTTGATGGCAAAGCCGATGAGCAGCAGGAAGAAGATGGCTGATGCCGGCATGATGGACTGCACCAGGCCGAGGCCGCGCTGGCCTATCTCCACCATGCTCAGGCTGCCGGTGGTGAAATACAGGCTCAGGATGCCGGCCAGCATGAAGGCGCTGCCGAAGAGCGTGTATACCACGTACTTGATGGCGGAGTATTCTTTCCGACCCGCCCCCCAGATGTTAATCAGGAAGTACATCGGGATGACCTCTATCTCCCACATGATGAAGAAGAGCAGCAGGTCAAGGGAAAGGAAGACGCCCAGGATGCTCGTTTCCAGAAGCAGGAGCCAGGCGAAGTACTCGCGCACCCTCAGGTCAATTTTCCAGGAGATGAGCACCGCCAGGAAGCCAAGGAAAGCGGTGAGCACGGTCAGCGGCAGGCTCAGGCCGTCGATGCCCAGATGATAGTAGGCATTGATGGGGGCAATCCACAGCGCCTTTTCTTCGAACTGAATCAGGCCCGCGGCCCCGGGCGACCGGTCAAAGAGGGCGAAGAGGATGAGGGACAGAACCAGTGGTATGAAGGTGAAAATGGCCGCCGTCCACCTGATAAGCCGCCCTCGGTTGCTCAGCACAAAGGCAATGAGCACTGCACCCACCGCGGGCAGGAAAAGTATCGTTGTCAGATAGCCCGAACCCAGCAATTTAGCTCCTCTTTTTAACCAAAGAAATATATCACGAAAACAATCGCCAGTATGCCAATAGCGATGAACAGGCCGTAGAGCTGGAGCTGCCCGGTCTGGGCATGTCGAATGGCCCGTCCGCTGACGATAGCGCCATCGGCCACGCCGTTGACCGCCCCGTCCACGACCCGGTTATCGAACTGCTCAAAAGCGGCGAAAAGCCCTTTGAACAATGCGTTTCTCACGATGATATTCTCATACAGGTCATCAAACCAGTACTTTCGGGAGAACATGGTATAGAGTGGTTTGAACAGGCTGCCCACGCGCTCGGCGGAGACCCAGGACTTACGGTACATGGCATAGGCGAGCAGGATTCCCAATCCCGCCAGCATCAGCGAGAGCCAGGGAAGTGGCTGGGCAAAGGGGTGGAAGAGGCCAGCAAAGAAGCCGTGCGTTTCCCCGTGCCCCATGAAGGCGTCAAAGTGGCCGGTAACGTTCCAGAAACCGGAGAATATGGAAAGCGCGGCCAGAATTATCATTGGTATGGTCATGACCCTTGGTGATTCATGGGGCTGACCGTGGTGTCCCTCATGTCCGTGGGCCTCTGTGGCACCTCCCCGGTACTCCCCGCCGAAGGTCATGAATACGGCGCGGAACATGTAGAAGGCGGTCATAAATACCGTTATCATGGCCAGGTAGAACAGGACAGGCTGGTGCTCAAAGGCGCTGATTATAATCTCGTCCTTGCTCCAGAAACCGGAGAGCGGCCAGATGCCGGCGATGCTCAATGAGGCGATGACAAAGGTAACATATGTCCAAGGCAGGTACTTTTTCAGCCCTCCCATCTGGCGCATGTCAAAGGTGCCGGTGGCGTGGTTGACGCTCCCCGCCCCGAGGAACAGGAGCGCTTTGAAAAAGGCGTGGTTGAACAGGTGCCAGATGCCGATGGCCACCCCGCCCGCACCCAGTCCGAGCATCATGTAGCCAAGCTGGCTGATGGTGGAGTAGGCCAGCACGCGCTTGATATCGTTCATCACCAGGCCCATGGAGGCGGCGAAGATGGCGGTAACGCCACCGATAACGGCCACCGTGGTCAGCGCCTGGGCGGAGTGCTCGAAGAGGGGGAACATGCGGGCTACCAGGAAGACGCCTGCGGCCACCATGGTTGCCGCGTGGATGAGGGCGCTGACCGGTGTCGGGCCTTCCATAGCGTCGGGCAGCCAGACGTGGAGCGGGAACTGGGCTGACTTGCCCACCGCACCGGCGAAGATGCCGAGCGCCGCCCAGGTGAGCGTGGTGCCGGCCAGCACACCGGCAATGGCCAGCTCATGGAGCTCGTGAATGTCAAAGGTGCCCGTGTTCAGATAAAGCAGTAAAATACCGGCCAGGAAACCGAAGTCGCCCACCCGGGTAACGATGAACGCTTTCTTGGCAGCATCGGCGGCGGAGGGGCGGTGGAACCAGAAGCCGATGAGGAGATAGGAACACAGCCCCACCATCTCCCAGAAGACGAACAGGAAGAGCAGATTATCGGCCATCACCAGGCCAATCATGGAGGCGGTGAAGAGCGACATCCAGGCATAGTAGCGGTGGTAGCCGGGGTCGCCGTGCATGTAGCCCTGCGAGTAAATCTGCACCATCAGACTGACCACGGTAACCACGATGAGCATCACCGCCGTCAGAGAATCCATAATCAGCCCGAGGTGGATGGTCACCC
>CAZJGR010000095.1:0-2335 GCA_964545815.1 uncultured Dehalococcoidaceae bacterium
TACGTCGTCGTCGGTATAGTAATGCCTTATCTCGATTTCACTGACTTCGGTTGGGTCCGAAACATAGACATCGATATATCTACCCAGCGCGGTGGTGTCGGGCGGAGGGTCACCCCCGGGATTAATTGTGGATTTAGAAACAGTTAAGGTAGCCGTGCCGGTTACCAGAACCGCGGTGTCGGCCTGCTGCATTGCATTAACAGTGCCACTATGAATTATCTTCTGTGTTACTGTCTCAGCCCCCAGCCAGGGCTTGAAATCCACATCACCGACGACAGCATTGCCCGTCCCGCTGGGGTATGGCCCGGTCGCGTGGCCCCACCAGTTGTATGTGGCGTCCAGCATCCTGTCTCCATCGTTCAACATACCAAGATCAGTGTTGCCTATGATATTGTTGAAGTGAGCTTCCAGGGTCGAATCATCGCAAACATATATGCCTATACCATTGTTGTTAGAGATCGTGGAGCCTCTCATCTCTACAGTGGATGGTCCCGCCCATTCCTCCCCCGGTATACCTATCACGACACCTACTCCCATTTCCAAGATGCCGAAGCCACCGTCTGGGTTCATCTCTGTAATCGTACAGCCGTCAAGATTGGCCTCAGCGTCCCATACGATGACACCCCCCATTGAGTTCCCGACAGTGATGCCTGAGAGGTCCACTGTAGAGGTGTCTGCATGCCCTAAGATGGCCACGCCTGCCCCTAATTCGGTGCCGATGATGTTTTCCACCGTCAGGTCAGCAATGCTCCCTGTGCTGTCAACGTAGGCGATGCCGGCAACCACAGGTTTTCCACTGACCCTGGTTCCATCAAAGTCAATACCCTCAATATTGATGTCTTCTGAATCCTTCAACGCAGCCATGACCCATGCCTCCTTTATTGGCCCGACATCAATCAGAAAAACTTCTGCGGTAGTAACGGTTGCCCCCTCAGCGCCAATTATGCCTATATTTGTCTTTGCCTCTACCTCGAAGGCATCATATTCCCCCGCCGCCACCATGATGGTGTCGCCAGAGCCTGCTGCATCAATGGCTTCCTGGATAGTGGGGTAGTCATTGGGCACATGAATAGTTGTACCTGCCAAGACTGGCGCCGCGGTCACCAGCCCCAGGCTCGCCACCAGCAGCAGGGCAAACAGGATACCGAACATTGTTTTCATTCTTCACCTCCTTGGTAACAGTTCGTTTTCCAAAATCCTTATCCTTCTATTTTTCTCCACTCCAGTCGTCACTGCGAGTTCCTCGCCGACCATAAATCGTGGCTCCAATCTAATATGGCTACAATCGGGTCAACAAAGCCCGCCCTTACCACTGTCGTCAGGACTGCGTGTTCGGAGATAAGCCAGGCTATAGGAGGGCTGACTTGATAATACAGAGATACAAGCCTGGCACCCGGGCGGCCAGGCAGCAGGACCTCGTCCCTGAACTCTCTCAGTATGTCAATTGCCTGTGCTGTATCAGTACCATAGGCTGCGCTGGCGATAAAACAGACATCCTTGATAGCAATCGAAAGCTCGGCGGTTGCCGCAGCCTGGGCGGCATCCGTCACTGTAACGGTGAAGTTGAAGACATCGGCTCTGGTTGGCTTGCCCGAGATGGTGCCCGTATCAGCGTCAAGCCCCAGCCCATCTGGGAGGGCGCCGTCCGTTATCGCCCAGGCGTAGGGCTCGGCACCCATGCAGGCCTCAAGTTCCGCTTCGTAGGCTTCCTTCTCCTTACCAGGCGGCAGTTCGGTGGTAGCAATAGAAAACTCTAGAAACCGCGGGCCATAACCAGCAAACGGTGTGCCAGTCAACTGTGCTAGAGTCGGCGTGGTATCACCTCTTATTTCTGCCCAGATATAACCGCTGTAGCCATTGGTGCTGGTGGTATTGACTCCGCTGTCTGAGCACTGTTCCCAGGCGGTGCCGTTCCAGGAGAAAGGGCGCAGCGATTCCTCGCTGATGTCTGCCGCAGCTACTTCAGCATCGGTATAGTAAACCCTTATCCCGAGCTTGGTGACATCGTCAGCATCGGGAACGTAGACATCGATATATTTATCCAGTGAGGTGAAGCATCTGGGGGCGTCGTCGCCGGGATTATCAGCGTATTGAACCACGGTTACCGTAGCTGTGCCGTTTACCGCAACCTCGGTGTCAGCCTCGTCCTTGGCATCAATGGTGCTATTGGTAACCGTCTCTGTCTTTATGGTTACTAGAGCAGCCCCCAGCCAGGGCTCGAAATCCACGCTATCGCTAACCTTGTCACCCATACCATCGGGGTTGAGTGTTGCGCGGTACGGCCCACTGACATCGCCCCACCAATTCCGAGTGGCGTTGAGTGTCTGGTCTTTGT
>CAZJGR010000096.1:0-2236 GCA_964545815.1 uncultured Dehalococcoidaceae bacterium
CCGTTCCGGGGCAAATGGTATGAGAAGACCTATTATGAACTGGCGCAGATGGCGACAAGGGAGGCTTTGAAAGATGCGGCGATTTCAATCAAGGATGTTGATGCGGTCGCCTACGGCATTTACAACGATATTTTCGAGAGGACCTGCATCCCGGAGCATCCCCTTCAGGCGGTCATTGGCATGCAGAACAAGCCTGGCATCCGCATCAGCAACGGCGGCGCCACCGGGGCTTATGCCATCTCCGCCGCCCACGCCTATGTCGCCGCGGAGAGATATAATGTCGCCCTCGTCCTCGGAGTAGAGAAGGCAACTGACTGTTTTGACTTCACCTCCATGTCCGCAACTCCGGAAGTAATCAAAGTTATTGGCTGGTCTGGAGACAGCTTCTTTGAACAGAAGATAGGGTGGACGGCTTCAGATAGCTATGCGGAAGTAGTCCTCGCCTATATGGATGAGCACCCCGGAGACCTGAAACCTCAGGTCACCGCTCAAATATCAGCCCAGCTCAGCCAGCAGGTGAGGACCAACCCCTATGCGCAGCGGCAACTTGACCAGGTTACCCCCGAGGAGGTGATGAATTCCCGGTACATCGTTTACCCCTTCAAAGAACTGGAAATCTGTGTTTATTCCGAAGGTGCGGCTGCGGTGCTCATTGCGGAAGAGGAAACGGCTAAGGCGATTTCTAAAAACAGCGGCCAACCGGTGGTGTGGATAACCGGGGTCGGTGAAGCTAATGAAGCCTCCTTTGCCGGCAAAAACCACAATCACTGGGGTCGCATTATGTCGCACCATGTGGCGGCACAGAGAGCTTATCAGATGGCAGGCATTAAGCACCCCCTTGGGGAGATTGATGTGGTTGAGATTCATGACGCCTTTATCCATCAGCTGGAGATTAGCCTGGCGGAGATGGGCTTTGTGCCTCTGGGCCGGGCTGACGCTTTGATTGAGGAAGGCATCATGATGCCCGGAGGCAGGCTCTCGGTAAACCCCAGCGGCGGCTTAATTTACTGCGGGCATGCCGTAGGCGCCAGCAATATCATGTCAGCCTGGTCCTGCCGCAACGAAATGATTAGCAAAAGCTATCGCCGTGGGCTGGTTCACGGCACGGGGAGTACCATCTGCCAGTATGGGGTGGTGATTATCCTGGAGCATGAATAAATGGGGAGGTTCAATATGAAGCCCTCACCGAAGAAAAAGGTAATCCCGTTTGAGTTCATACCGGACAAGGAAGGCAGAATAACCACGATTGACAACCAAAAATATCTTTTGATGAATGATGCCTTCTATACCTTTTACGAGAGAAGCATCGGGGAGCTATCTCCCTTCTTCCTCGCCATCAAGGACGAGCGCAAAATACTCGGCGGCAAGTGCACCAAGTGTGGTCTAGTCAGAGTGCCTCCCTTCGTGACCCACTGTCCTCTCTGTGATTTTGCGCCCACCGAGCTGGTAGAGGTAGGTCAGGTGGGCAAAATGTTAAGCACACCACCGATTACCTATTTCGCCAACGCGCTCTTCCTGGACAAAGCTCCCTTCGGCCGAGGACGAGTGATACTGAATGGCGCGGATACCGCCCTCAGCGTTATGCTCTATACCACCACCGGCATACTGGTTCCGGGAATATTCAAAAAGGGTACCGAGGTAAAGGTGGTTTTCCGGGATGAGCGAATCGGTGAGATAACCGATATTTTCGGTGTGCCCGCGGCGGAACTCACGCCGGAGCAGATAACCAGAGACGGACTCCTGGAATCAGAACTGGGGTGGACAGCCCCAGTAGAGCCCGCTTTCCCCAAGCCAACAGCTGAAGATAGAGCTATTTACCGGCAATGTCTCAAAGAAATGCAGGTTTTGGCCGCGGAGATGAGCGCCTCAAAACGGGCACGTCGTGCCATAGAAGGCTGGAAACGAGAAATCAGCGTCAAGACCAGAGGCGGTGACTTTGCCATGTTCATCAATGACGGTGATTTCAGAATTGAAGAGAGAAAGCCCAAATCACCTGACTTCATCATGGTTTGTGAAGACCCAAGGACCCTGCTCGATGGCTTAAGATATAAAGGGGCGATTACCGATTCTGTAATCACGAAAAAACTCTGGATAAGCGAAAATACGGAGTTCAACACCATCTTCAAACTGGATAGGCTCGCCCGCTTCCTGGCGCGAGAGAAAAAAGAGGCCGCCAGACAATAATGCCTGCTAACCCATGGCTGAAGATGAAAAGGGCCGGCCGGCACTTCCCCGG
>CAZJGR010000097.1:0-2229 GCA_964545815.1 uncultured Dehalococcoidaceae bacterium
TCATGAGGAAGCGAGGCGTGGAGTTCGTCGATGGCACCGCCCCCGGCTTTGCCGCCATACTGGGCGCGGCACCGACCCCGGAGATTGCCAAAAATATCGCCGAGGAACTCCAGAAGAAGAACCTCTATGTGTTCATGGCCGACCAGCACAAGGGCGAGAGGTTCTCGGAGCAACTGGTCAAGGCCGGCGTCCAGATTGGCTGGGGAACACGCCTGGTCTCCTTCGGGCCGGACGTCAGCGCTACGGTCTTCGCCATGGGCTTTGCTACCAGAGCCGCGATGTCCTTCGGCGGCATTGAAGCGGGAGATTACCGCAAGATTTTAATTTATAACAAAGACCGCGTGTTCGCCTTCGCCATGACCATGGGCGATGTCACCGATGAATGGTACGCCAACGGCGCCGGCGCCATTAACTGGGGCTTCCCCGTCATCGCCGATACCCCGATACCGGAAATCCTGCCTACCGGCGTCTGCACCTACGAGCACGTTGTCTCCAACATCCCGCACAATGAAATAGTCTCTAAAGCTATCGAGGTGAGGGGCCTGAAAGTAACCATTACCGAGGTGCCTATACCGGTCGCCTTCGGGCCAGCCTTCGAGGGGGAAAGAGTCCGCGGCGACGATATTTACCTGGAGGCCGGCGGTGGTAGAACCCACATGGTTGAGTGGGTCACCAGCAAACGCATGGACGAGGTTGAAGACGGCAAGGTCGAGGTATTCGGTCCTGAATTGAAAGATATTAAGGCAGGCTCCCGACTGCCCCTGGCGATTAACGTTGAGGTTGCCGGCCGGCAGATGCAGGACGACTACGAGCCAATCCTGGAACGGCAGATTCACCACCTCATTAACTACGCCCAGGGAGTCATGCACATCGGACAGAGAGACATCGCCTGGCTGCGCGTGGCCAAACAAGCGGTAGAAAAAGGATTTAAGCTGGAGCACATCGGCGTCATCATTCACGCCAAGCTGCACCAGGACTTCGGCCGTATCTTCGATAAGCTCCAGGTGAAACTTTATACCAAGGAAGAGGACGTCAACAAGATTCTGGAGAAGGCGAGAGCCGTCTATAAGATAAGGGATGCCCGCATCGAAGGCATGACCGACGAGTCTGTCGAAACCTACTACTCCTGCACGCTCTGCCAGTCCTTCGCACCCAGCCATGTCTGCGTCATCAGTCCGGAGAGGACGGGACTCTGCGGCTCCTACAACTGGATGGACTGCAAGGCTGCCTTTGAAATTAACCCGACCGGCCCGAACCAGCCGGTAGCTAAGGGCGAGGTTATCGATACCAAGCTCGGGCAGTGGAAGGGCGTCAACGAGTTTGTCCAGAAGGCTTCCCGCGGGAAGATTGACCATTATAACTTCTACAGCATCGTCCATGACCCGATGACCACCTGCGGCTGCTGCGAAGCCATTGCTGCCGTCTTGCCCATGTGCAACGGTGTGATGACGGTCAACCGCGACTATACCGGCGAGACCCCCTGCGGCATGAAGTTCACCACCCTGGCCGGGACTATCGGCGGGGGCTTGAGTACCCCCGGGTTCGTAGGGCATGGTAAATACAATACCACCCAGAGGAAGTTCCTCGCCGCCGAGGGCGGAATTTTAAGAATGGTCTGGATGCCCAAGATATTAAAAGAGGAAATTGGCGAGCGGATAAAGGCGAGAGCTAAAGAACTGGGCGTGCCCGATTTGCTTGACAAGATTGCCGATGAAACGGTGGGAGTCACCGAGGATGCGATTCTCGCCTTCCTGCAGGAAAAAGGACATCCCGCGCTGACCATGGACCCGATACTGGGCTAGGAAAGAAGAAGTATTGTCATTCTGAAGGAGCGAAACGACTGAAGAATCCGTCTTTCTATAAGGGATAACGGATTCTTCGCTTTGCTCAGAATGACATCTACTGGTTACTTGATGACATTATAATGAACTTAGACCTGATACTCGTCCAGGAAAGGAGACAATAGAATGGCACTTACGGGAATAGAAATCTTTAAATTGCTGCCCAAGACGAACTGCGGAGAATGCGGCGTACCTACCTGCCTCGCCTTTGCCATGAGTCTGGCGGCAGGCAAAGCCGAACTGAGCAAATGCCCCCATGTCTCCGAGGATGCCAAAAGCAAACTATCGGAGGCATCGGCACCACCCATTTTACCGGTTACCATCGGCGTCGGTGATAAAGCCCTCAAGGTTGGCGGCGAGACAGTCATGTTCCGCCATGAAAAAAGGT
>CAZJGR010000098.1:0-2214 GCA_964545815.1 uncultured Dehalococcoidaceae bacterium
GAACTGAAAGGGAAACGGAGTGCCTGTTGCTGGGGAAACTGTTGAGCGAGGACGATTTGGTATTTGGCAATGTTGACGGCACTCCTATAGACCCCGGCACCCTTACTCACAACTTTGCTAGGATTGCTCAGAGGGCAGGCTTGGCTGGCACTCGCTTCCATGACCTCAGGCATACCTTTGCCAGTTTAATGCTATTGGCAGGTGTTCATCCCAAGGTAGTCAGCGAGATGCTGGGCCATTCAAGCGTAGCCTTTACTTTGGACGTATATAGTCATGTTGTCCCGGGACTTCAGGAGGCTGCTGGTAAGCGACTGGACGAGGTGCTGCGGCCGTCTGAGGAGAGAAATGTCGGCAAAATGTCGGCAATCGACCATGAGAGGATGGGGCAAGGGGAGAAAATTGACCTCCGCCAAAGCTAAAACTGGCAGGAGTGGCAGGATTCGAACCCGCGACCGGCGGTTTTGGAGACCGCTGCTCTACCAACTGAGCTACACTCCTACCCATCTGTTAAATATATTATCACAACATACCAAGAAAATTAAGGAGAAGCACTACCAGTGTAATAAATCTGGCAGCACTCGTCAAACTCAAAGGCGGGGCTCCATTATTAACCCCTATTAACCCCGCCTGTTCCTTTCTGATACAATAGTGCTGTGAAACGAGTAGCGGTGCTCATCACTATCGTTCTCTGCCTCCAGCTGGTCGCCGCCACTCCGGTGCACTCAGCGCCGGCCGACGCCGCTTTGGTCAAGGAACTGAACTTTGTCTTCCTTCATGGCGCCGGTGGTAACGCCTGCTCTTTGCAGCTTCTAGAGGACGCCATCATGGCGCAAATACCCGACTATATCCTGGAATATGAGCAGGCTAACCCGGGCATCAAGATTAGGGTTGATTCCTTAAGAAGGTGCTACCCTAATAATGTTGACATCTACACCTGGGCCAACAACATTGTCGACAGCGTCAGGCAACACTTCAAGAACAAGAAGAACTTGATTCTGATTGGCCATAGCATGGGCGGCAAGACGGCGCTTTATACGGTCGCCCACAACATCGGCAATTTAGCCGATGAGGTGGCCATGGTCGTCACCATCAACAGCCCGATTAAGAGTTTTGACGGCTACTATGTAGCCGGCGGTGGCGCGCCGTTAGATTACTGCCGCACCCAATGGTTACTCTCCGACCAGGGGATATGCAATTCCGTCGTCTACTACGACAGTTCCCAGGATGGCAAATTGGTGGGTAGTTCTAAGCACTGGCTGGCCTTTACTTCTAGTGAGGGGGCACCGCTCAGCCAGCAGTTTGACGTCAGTGGTGTTGATGCCCTGCCGCGAGATATGGATGATGTCCTGATACCCATCTCCGCCCAGTATTCCTATGGAGCGGATGTCATCTATTACGGAGAACACGGGCATAGTGATTTGGGCAATAATGATGAAGTGGCCCAGTTCATTGCCGACAAAACCCTCCGCTATATTTTCGGCGGCGATATAGAATTCTCGGTCTTCAACCAGGGTGGTTCCTTTGAACACCGGGCCAACTGGCTACCCGGAACCGACTCCTGGGAGGAGGTGGTGGGGGAAGTGCCGGCCAGCCGTGGCACGGTGCGCCATACCAACGAGTCCTTTTTCAAATGGCAGGCATGGGAGGATGTGGTTGGGGGGTGTCCTCCCGGTAACCAGCGAAGTAGCTACCAGGTCAATCGCACCAATCGCTTTCCATTTCTGGCGGGAATCAAAGAAGCGCGCTGGCTCAGTTCAGATAATTCGGCAGACTGCCGCCTTTACCTCCGCACCTGGGCGGCGCCCCGAAGCACGGTGCAGGTGGACTGGGCTATCTTTGAGCAGGGGCTGTTGCCGCCGGACGGTCAACGTGACCACTATGAGGTGAGGATTGTTACCGGCACGCCCCTCACCAGCATTACTGGGGTATCCTGGCTGACCGATGACCCCCGCGATTTAAGATTGAGAATAGCTTCGCAAGCCGAGAGCCCCTTCCGCTGGTTCCGGGCGGAGTGGCAGGTCTTCACCAAAGAAATTCGCCAAAAGAGACTCATTGATGAAATCGTGGCGCAGCTGTCAGAAGTGCCCTGAGAGACGGGAGCGAATTACATTCTGAGCTCGCTACGTGTTCTGGCCAGGCGCAGCAGACTGTCACGGGTAACGATGCCAACCGCCTCATCCTTGTCCAGTACCGGTAACTCACTCGCTCGCAAAT
>CAZJGR010000099.1:0-2184 GCA_964545815.1 uncultured Dehalococcoidaceae bacterium
GATGATGGCGCACAGATAGGCATTTCCGTCACCCGCCCAGACATAGGTGAAATCGACCTCCCAATAGGTGTTGGCGGCCCCTGGCTTAGCCACTGCTGGACGTGTCCACGCTAAGCCCTTCATCTTCCTGGGCTGGGTCAATCCCAAGGAGCGTAGGTGGCGCAGCACCTTCTTGCCATTGACCTTGATATCCATCGCCCTCACGGCCTCCGTGACCTTGCGGTAGCCATAGACTTCCCCGTGACCCTGGCGAACCTCGTTAATGGCGGCAACCAGCTCAACATCCAGGGCTCGCGGTTTTCGTTTTGAGACATGGTGGTAGTAGTAGCTTGAACTGGCCAGGCCTATCGCCCTCATGACAGCTGTGCGAGGTGTGCCTTCACTAGTCAGAGTATCCACCAGCTTCCTCTTCATCGCCGTGGTAAGACCCTGGCCAGCTTTTTTTGCGCCTCGATGATCAGCGCCTGCTGGCCTACCAGTTCCTTCAAGCGACGATTCTCATCCTCTACAGGATCACGCCCCTTCCTTCCTCGCCTGTCAACCAGGGCAGCGCGCCCCCCTGCCAGGAACTGCTCCTCCCAGCGATAGACCTGGGATGCGCTCACCCCATGGCGGGTACAGATGGAGGCCATCGATTCACCTCCCTTGATCATCTCGAGGACGATGGCCGTTTTCTCCTCGCTTGACCAGACTCTACGGTTCATGCCACTCATCTCCTTTCCAGTGGCCTGACTATACCTTATCTAACTCTCCAGTCAAAACGGGGCGCATTCCGTCGATTAGCTTATAGTACTTCTTACGCAGTACTAATGAGCTATTGACTAATTCATATAGAACCATATAATGTTTCTATCCAGCATTGACAATCATGGGTTTGATGAGGGTAGGACCCCGTCAATAACACAGTGGGCGGCGATCTGCGGGTGCGTCAGTTTATTGAGAAAAGGAGTGACATCTTAGCCCGGTAGCAAAAGGGGGTGAACAATGCATAGGCTGAACTTTCAGAGGACATGGGTATCATTCATGTTATCCTTCTTGCTGATACTTTCTTTGGCTGTTAGCATCATGCCACAGACCATCGTAGCTGAGTCTGTTAGTCCCTGCCAGCAGAGTATCACCGATTCAAGCGGACGTCAGCTTATTCAAGCCATCTTTCCTGCACCACCACAGAAACCAGAAGACGCCTCGGTCGATATGCGGAAAATGTCTAGCGCAGGGGCAACCAATATCCTGTCAGACGTGCCAGCATTTGACTGGAGCTATGGCTGTGCTGCTACTGCGGCGGCGATGCTTTTTGGCTACTACGACCGCATTGGTTATAGCAATATGTACACGGGCACAACAAACAGCGGTGTCTGCCCGCTGGATAACTCTGTTTGGGGTCATACGAGTTGGACTGGTGTTATTTGTGGTGAATGCCCTCTCAGCGCTACTCACAATGGCATTGACGACAGTGGCACAAGGGGGCATGTTGATGACTACTGGGTAGGTTATGGCTACTCAGGTACCGACCCTTATGTTTCCAATGGGTTGGTGGAACACACACCTGACTGCGTCGGCGACTATATGGGCACCAACCAGGTAAAATACCATAATAGCGATGGAAGCACAACATTATACTTCTACCCTAATGGTGACCCCCTTTATGACTACACCGGTAGTGAGCCCATGTATCGTGACGGCGGCCATGGCCTCAGATTATTCGCTCAATCGCGTGAGTATACGGTTCTGGCAAATTTCAACCAACTAATACAAGGGCAGGGAAGTGATCCGGGCAAAGGCTTTACCTTCGCCGATTTCCAGGCTGAGATTGATGCCGGGCGTCCGGTACTTATCCTTGTCACAGGTCACGCCATGCTGGGATATGGCTACGACACCTCCACAAATACTATTTATGTACATAATACCTGGGATTACTCTGGCCATACAATGACCTGGGGCGGAACGTACAGTGGTATGCAGCATTTTGGGGTGACTGTCATCCGGCTGGAAACCCTGCTGCTGCCACCACCAACACCCACACTAGAGTCACCAGCCAGTGGTTCAACCGTGCCTACCCTAACTCCTAGGTTGGAGTGGAACGCATCAAGCGGCGCTACCGACTACGGCCTGCAGGTGGCAACCGATTCCAGCTTCGCTACCTTGCTGGTTGACGAGACCGGGATAACCGACCTCTATTATGAC
>CAZJGR010000100.1:0-2157 GCA_964545815.1 uncultured Dehalococcoidaceae bacterium
CATCTACCAGGTGGTAACCCCGCCATCGATATAAAGAATTTGCCCGGTCACAAAATTAGCGGCGTCCGAAGCGAAGAAGATGGTAGGCCCGACAATATCCTCCGTCAAAGCCCAGCGTCCCATGGGAATGCGGGCTTTTAAGGTCTTGGCATACTCAGCGTCAGCCAGCAAGCCTTTGGTCAGTTCAGTCTCCACGACGGTCGGCGCGATGGCATTGACCAGCACGTTATATTTGGCCCATTCACAGGCCAATGTGCGGGTCAGCGTATCCACCGCGCCTTTGCTGGGGCAGTAGGCCGCATAACCGGCCGGTAAACCATATCTACCCCTGACCGAAGAGACATTAATAATCTTGCCACTTTTCTGCTTAATCATAATTCTCCCCACCGCCTGGCAGCACAGGAACGTGCCACGTGTATTGATGTCCATAACCTGCTGCCATTCGTCAATCGGGAAGCTGTCGGCCGGTTTTCGGATGGCTAAGCCCGCGGCATTGACCAAGATATCGATATGATGGAAGGTTTTCATAATAGTCTCTACCATGGCGTTAACCTGTTTCGCATCGACCACATCCACCTTAACGGCTAAGGATTTCCGTCCTTTAGTCTCGATTTCCCTGGCTACAGCCTTCAGGGAGTCCAGATTACGACTGGCTACAGCCACATCCGCACCGGCACCGGCCAGACCTAATGCCTGAGCCTTGCCAAGGCCACCAGCCCCACCGACCACGACGGCCACTTTACCCGTCAGGTCAAATAAATCAGTCATACTCGTACCCTCCATTAATTAATTTCTAAATACCACCACGCAAGTCCCCGCAGCCTGAAGGCTCGGAGGTTGCTTCTTCAATACATGCCCTTCCTGGTTCTCATGACGTTTATCGCCTATCGCCGCCTAAGCCTTGGCCAGCACTATATCCCCCAGGTAACTATCAGTCTTCAGGTCGACAGTTATCGTTTTCGGGGCATATCCAGCACATTCCAGCTTTAACCGGTACTTGCCAGCATCAAGACCGTCAAACTCGAAGTTTCCATAGTTGTTGGTCGTTGTCTTTGCCAGTTTGCCATCGGCCGTCAGGGTTGCCGTCACACCCTCGGCACATTCATCCGTGTCTTTGAATAGCACCGCGCCAGCGATGAAGTATCTGGTCATCTTATGAAGGTCTATATAGTAGACAAGTGGCTTCGTATTCCATTCCGGGTGGAAGACTTCGGCTTTCGCTGACTTTAATAGTTTAGATACATCGCTCTCAGGGTCATCCAAGTCGCCGAAGTGTATGCATTCAGTAGGGCAGGCCTGCACGCACCTGGGGATTCCGCCTTCCTCGAGCCTGTGAACGCAGAAGGTGCACTTCTGAGGCAGGGCCTTTTCCTCGTTCCAGAATATGGCGTCATAGGGGCAGGACTCCACCAGTTGCTTTTGCCCCGCCGCTTTCTGCGGGTCGATGACCACGATGCCATCAGGCCTTTTATAGATGGCACCATCCCTGGCGGCTTTGATGCAGGGGGCATCTTCGCAGTGCATGCAAGGGACTGGCATATAAGCGACCTTTACGTACGGGTGTTTGCCGCGCTCGTTCCTGGCGATGTTCATCCACGCTTGCCCGAACCTAGGCTGGGCTGCGGTATAGGGAGGATAATCGTTATCCCAGTACTCATCTTTACAGGCAATAAAGCAGCAATAGCAGGCATTGCATTTTGATATATCGATTACAAAACCCCATTTTGTCATATCATATTCTCCTTATTTTTTGGGCTAACTCCATTTTTCCATCTGAATCAGACAGGAGTTGGCCGCCAGTCCGCAGGCATTCTTGGAAATAAACCGGTGCGGTGTCAACAGGTTAATGCATCCACCCCTATCCGTTGATTCCCCGGGGTTGCCGGTCGGCTCATAGATAGCGCAGGACTCATAAGAATGGACTACCCCTGCTGGCACACGCCCGGTGACCTGAGCGACCAGCAGGACAGAGCCTCTGTCATTGTAGGCTTTAACAATATCGCCGTCATTGATACCTCTCTTCTCGGAGTCTTCTGGATTTATGCGGATGACCCAATAGTAGTATCCGTCCTTCGCTTTGACCCTGTGTTCCGGTATTTCATTTATCCAGCACCCTTTCGCGTCATACATGGTATGGAAGCTATAATGCGGGTGAGG
>CAZJGR010000101.1:0-2114 GCA_964545815.1 uncultured Dehalococcoidaceae bacterium
CCGCAAGTACCTACGGGAGGGGGTAGAGGCAGGGGTCTTATCTGCCGGCATTTGCCTTAGACTGTCCTTGCGAGCCCCGATTTACCGGGGCGAAGCAGTCTCGTTCGGGGAGGAATATAGGAAAAGGTGAGTGAAAAGGTGACGGAGCGGCGCGACTACTAATGGCCTTGTTCGTGTGTGAGTCTAGAACTCTAGTCTAGAACACAGAACCTTCTCAAAGTCCGTTGGGTGTCTTATAGTGTAGTCGTCAGTTCCGCCCGGTTCTGGCTATTTTGTCATTGTGAGCCCCGATTTACCGGGGCGAAGCAGTCTCGTTCGGGGGGCGGAATATGGAAAAGATGAGTGAAAAGGTGAAGGAACTGCGCAAGAAGATGGGCTGGGCGCAGGAAGACCTGGCCCGGGAGATAGATGTCAGCCTTTCTACTGTCCAGCGCTGGGAATACAAGGGGGCCAGGCCTATCCGCCGGGCCCGCCGGGAGCTGGCCGGGCTCTTCCAGCAGGCCGGCATCAGCGATAAGTGAGATATTGAGGTTTAGACGGGACCGGAATCTCCGAATCTCCGGAAAAAAGGAGGTGAGGCCATAGAGGAAGGGAAGCAAATATAAAGAGTAAAAATAGACTAAATAAGGAGAAAAATATATTGAAAAAACGAATTATAGCTCTAGGTATAGTGTTGGCTCTGGCGGCGGTTCTGGTCGTGCCGATGGCAGTGTCGGCTGACACCGTAGTCACTGGTGATGTTGGGCAGACGCCTACAGTAACCGGCATCGACCCTGCTGCCGGTCTTTATTCAGCTAGTCCGATCGCTGTAACAATCACCGGTACCGGTTTTATACAGGACTCAGAGGAGGCAAGTTCAGTCACCTTTAGTGGTACGGGCGTAACCGCTGTTATTACTGATGTAGTTTCAGCCACCTCGATAACAGCTGGTGTTACAATTACCGCCGGTGCATTACAAGGGGCAAGAGATGTTAGTGTAACTGTAGCTGGGAAAACAGGCACTAGCGCTACTGCTCTGTTCACAGTAACCTCCTATATTACTGTAAACGCGCCGGCAAATTTTAGCTTGGGCTTGATGACAGTGGGTGTGGCAAAAGAGGTCGCCAGTGGTACGCCTGGCACTTCGGCTTCTAACTACAGCACCTGGACAGTGACTGCCAAAGACGCTAATGTGACTCCATCGACTAAGGGCTACATGCTGCTCAACGTAAGCCCTTTCACTCCGTTAACTAACAAGTTACTGATAGGTAAGGCTACGGGTCCTACCGCTGTTGCAGATACTGGCTTCAGCTACGACGCCAATGCTACATCTCTGCCGTTGTATGCCAGCCAAACTGTGGCTGTTGGTGACAGTGCAGGTACATACACGATTACCATTACCTTCACCAGTAGCGGCTCATAGTAGTTCTCGCTTAATGGGAAGAGCCCCCCTGGGGGGCTCTTCCCACCCTGAGGAGCGACCATCAGCTCCTGGCGGTCATTTTTGAAGAAGGTTGGGGACTGAGTGAACAAAAAGTGGATTGTCAGTGTCGTACCAGCGGTATGCCTGCTCTTAGTTCTTGCTTTTCCAGCTTTAGCTGGTGGCTTAACCGTATACGGGGGTAAGATAGACGCTCTGGTTAGCCCGGCTAATGACTATTCTTACACCATGACGGTGGCGAATACCTCGGATGTGCCGATGGACATTGGGGTTGAGGTTAAGGGATATGGTACGTCAGGTGACTCTGCTTTCATCGCTCTCGAACCAGCCGAGGATAATCTTCCTTATACCGCCAGGGAATTACTAGGTGTTTCTACAGATAGCTTTCATCTTGAACCCGGGGATTCCCACGGGATTACCGTTAGTGCCAAAATCCCATCGGGGATAGGGGATGGGGGCAGGTATGCTATCATCTTCATTCATACTGTTCCTCCTAAAGGTCAAATGGTTGCCACAATAAGTGCCATAGCTGCCAGGGTATTACTTACAATTGACGGCTCAAAGCTAGTCCACGATAGCGAAGTCACCTCGCTCGATTTGAAACCGGGCGAATCATTGGAGGCGCTGGTTACCGTAGCTAACAAAGGTAACCATCATTATAAGCCACAACTTCGTGGGGTACTGAGAAAAGGGG
>CAZJGR010000102.1:0-2089 GCA_964545815.1 uncultured Dehalococcoidaceae bacterium
GCACCTCGGCGTCTTTGACTGCCTGGCGCAGTTCTTCAAAGGGGAAAGGCCGCCACAAACGCAGCCTCACCTGCCCGATATTCTCATCATCCGCTCTCAGTTCATCGATGGCTACGGAAGCCGTCTCACCGACGCTTCCTACAGTTAGAAGGATTATACCGGCGCCGTCGCTGTGATATTTCTCCACTGGTTTATACTTCCGCCCGAATGCTTTATGAAATTCATCCCAGCATTCCAGAACCACCTTTTTAGAATCCCTCAGGTTCATCTCCTGTGCCCATTTCGCCTCGGTGAAAATTACTGGCGGAGCAAAATCTCCCATGGCTACCGGTTTATCCGGATTAAGCGGCAGGGGATATTTATTGGTCGGCAGGAACTTATCTACTTCGCTCTGTTCTGGTAAAACAATCGGCTCAATCACGTGGGTGAGGTTGAAACCGTCCAGGTGGACCATTACCGGCAGCAGCACTCTCCTGTCTTCACCAATACGGAAGGCGCAGATTATATTATCCACAGCCTGCTGGCCGTTTTCAACGATTATCTGTATCCAGCCGGTGTCTCTGACCGACATCATGTCTGAGTGGTCGCACCAGATACTGAGGGGGGCGGACAGGGCACGGTTGGCCACCGCCATGACGATGGGCAAGCGCATACCGGAGGCGACGTACAACACCTCGTTCATCAAGGCCAGTCCCTGGCTGGATGTGGCGGTGAATGTCCGGGCGCCAGCGGCGGCGGAGCCAAGGCAGGCGCTCATCGCCGAATGCTCGGACTCTACAGGTATATACTCTGCATCCAGCTCGCCATTAGCTACCAGTTCCGCCAGGTGCTCGACGATGTGGGTCTGTGGCGTAATCGGGTAAGCCGCGATGACGTCGGTATTGGTCAACCTGACGGCATCGGCGACGGCAATGGATACTTCAATGCCTACCCTTGTGGTCATTTCTCCTCCTCCTCTACCATCTTTATCACCCTTGGCCAGCATTCCCTGGCGCAGATACCGCATCCCTTGCAGTAAAACAGGTTAGCTTCGAAATAGCCGTCCTGGTTCGGTTCGATGCAGCCTTCGGGGCAGAAGAGCTGGCAGATGCCGCACTTAATGCACTTTTTAAAATCATAGGTTGGCCGCTGCGAGCGCCAGGTCCCGCTCTCATATTGCCGGGCACCGCCGGGCTCGGTGACAATACAGCCAATTTCCATGTCTCTCCAGGTCAGTTCACTCTCGGATTTAGCCATTTACCGCTCCTCTATTGCGACTTGTTCATAGGCTGTTTCCATGGCTTTGATGTTGCGTTCGCCCAGCCTGCCGAAACGTTTTTCCAGCGGGGCATGGGCGGACTCTTTTTTAATAATATCCGTAATCTTTATCACGGCGCCGAGCATGGTCGTGTTCACGATGGGTACCCCCAGCACCTCCCTGGCAATCTTGGTGGCGTTGACTGTAGCTATGTGATAGCTAATCTTGAACTCGGACTTGATTTCATTGATGGTCTTCTTGGTGTTGATGATTACCACCCCGTCCTTTTTCAGCCCGGAGGTGACATTGACCTTTCCCAGCAGGCTGGGGTCGAGCACTACTACGAAATCAGGGTCGGTTATATCTGCCCTGATTCTCACCGGCTCCTGTTTGTCCACCCTGTTAAAAGCCTGTACCGGTGCCCCCCTCCGCTCCGGCCCGAAGCTGGGAAAAGCCTGGGCATACTTGCCTTCGCTTATAGCCGCCTGGGCCAGCAGTTCGGCAGAGGTTACGGCGCCCTGGCCGCCGCGTCCGTGCCATCTAATCTCGATAAGGCTTTTTTCTTTCGTCATGTTTACTCCGTATACTGGAAACGCCCCTGGAGCGATTCGAACGCTCGCACCCGGCTTCGGAGGCCAGTACTCTATCCAACTGAGTTACAGGGGCTAATTACTAAAATAATACAATAAAATGTAAACTCTTCGCAACCCCGAGTATTTTAAATCGTTTATTAACCGCTCATGATGAGCCTTCGGCGTGAGCTCAGTCGAACGCCTGTCGAACCATAGCGGTATGCTTGCCTCGCCCTTCGACAAGCTCACTTCGTGGTGACTCAGTGGAACCAGGGCGAGC
>CAZJGR010000103.1:0-2088 GCA_964545815.1 uncultured Dehalococcoidaceae bacterium
CGGGGGCTTTCAATTGGTATCGGCAAAGGCTGCGGCTAATACGACACGCAATGCGCTTATTGCCGTAGTTATTTCGGCCATTGGTATGCTGCTCTATATTAGCTGGGCATTTCACCGCCTGCCCAACCCCTTCCGGTGGGGTACCTGTGCCATAGCTGCTTTATTCCATGATGTGATGGTGGTGTTAGGCGTCTTCGCAATTCTTGGCGGGATATTTGGCTGGCAAATTGACCTGATGTTTATTGCCGGCGTCTTAACGGTTATTGGTTACAGTATCAATGACACGATTGTTGTCTTTGATAGAATACGCGAGAATGTGAGAAATAGGGGCGAGGCCGATTTTGAGGCGGTGGTTAACGATAGCATACAGGAGACCATGTCCCGTACCCTTATCACCGGAGTCGGTACGATATTTATCCTTATTGCGCTTCTCCTCATAATTGGTGCGCCTATCCAGAATCTCGTGGTGGCGCTTCTAGCGGGGGTTCTTACCGGTACCTACAGCGGAATGTTCACCGCGGCTCCCCTGCTCGTAGTCTGGGAAAAGGGGGAGTGGGGCCGCTTTATCGGGCGGCGTCCCGCCGCCGTTGAAGCTAAGGGGAAGTAACTTGGTAAAGTTTTCAACGCCAGGCGGTGCGGCCAGGCTAGCACTATTCACAGTTATCGGCCTGTTTATTCTCAAGGTGGTGGTGGGGCTAATCACCGGCAGTATCAGCATCTGGGCCCAGGCCGTCGATAGTTCACTGGATATCTTCGCCGTGGTGATTACCTTCCTGACGGTGGGCTTTTCCGCCAAACCAGCCGATAAGGAACACCCCTTCGGTCACGGCAAGGCGGAGGACATCGCCGCCGGTTTCCAAGCCATCTTTCTCTTTGTGGCCGCGAGCCTAATCATTTACTATGCCATCCGGCGCATCATGGAGCACACGACCCCACAATACACCGAGGCTGGCATTGCCGTCATGCTGGTGTCAATGGTAGTGAGCATCCTGCTATCCCGTCACCTCTTCCGTGTGGCGCGGGCCACCGGTTCTGTCGCTTTAGAGGGCAATGCCAATAACATCACCGGTGACATTTATTCCACGGCCGGGGTACTGGTAGGATTGACCATCGTCCGTCTCGGTCACCTATTCGGGGTTCACCTTGATGTTATTGACCCGATTCTGGCGATACTGGTGTCTATCCTTATCCTGCGGGCGACCTATCGGGTGGGACGGATGGCGCTGGAGGGGTTGATTGACTTCCGAATCCCCCAGGCTGATGAGGAAACGCTGATGGCCACTATCTTAGAGCACAGCGGCCAACTGGTGGGCGTGCATGAAGTGCGGACTCGCCGTTCAGGTAGTCAAAAGTATATTGACCTGCACCTGGTTATGCCCAAGGGGGCCAGTGTGGAGGAGGCACATGAGATGTGCGACCACCTGGAACAGGACATTAAGAGGCGACTGCAAAACGCCAATGTCACCATCCATGTCGAGCCCTGCGATATAGAGTGTCAAGAGTGCTTAATTGTCACCTGCAATGCGCGCACCGGAAAGCTGAAGGCTTAGACTACCAGCCGCACTCCCGAGACCATAAACCAGACGCCGAAACCAACCAGTGCTAGACCGCAGGCAATGAAGACTCCTTGCTGAAATCTCTTTCCCCAGAGCGCCCTCGTCTTGTATATCAGGACTGAAACAAAGGAGAGCCAGACCAGGTCGCACAGCCAGTGGGCGACAGTAAAGGTGGATAGCCCGACTGCCCCAAAAGCGAAAAACTTCATGACGAGCATACTGCCGATGGTGGCCCACCACAGCAGAAAGAAGGGGTTAAGGGCGCTCATCAGAATGCCCGCCATGAAAGCGTTGTAGGGCAAATCCTTACCCTTCTCCACCACATCGGCTCGGGCACGAAACAGGCCGACCCCCAGCCAGATAACCATCATCCCGCCGAGCAGGCTGAGCACCAGTTGGACGATGTTGTTCTGAAAGAACCGGGCAAAGCCGAAGTAGATTAGCAGGATGAGTGGCACTTCAATTACAGCATGTCCCAGGGATATCTGCGCCCCAGCCCAGGGCGACTTGTAGCTCTTAGCCAGGGTCACGG
>CAZJGR010000104.1:0-2048 GCA_964545815.1 uncultured Dehalococcoidaceae bacterium
TTACTCATGCCGTGTCATTTGTAGATGTCGACAAGTTGCCAGTGAAGCTATGTTTGTTTTCGCTTTTCATGGAACTAGAGTCCGAGATGCTTGCCATCATGAATCATTACGCGACCTACTCAACGACCCCTGAAGCGTTATTGAACCATTTGTCCGCCCAAGAGCGTATTTGACATGATTAAACTGGATCTGCAGACATCTAACAACTGTGCGTATATAATATTGGCATGAAAGACAACAGTTCCGAGTCAACATTCCCATGGGAAGGAGTGGTTTCGCAATATCTATTTTCTAACATACATCCAGCTTTAAGTGATTCCGAAAAATTCATTTCAACACTGCGAGTCTATCCAAAAACACCAAATACGAATCTAATTTGGCGTGGCAACTTCCCTATCTCTCCGCTCGTTTAGGCCTTTCAATGGTTGGATGAGCATGGCCCCCTTGAGTTGTGCCAGAGCATGGGCCTATAATGCACTCAGTCATGGGCTACGAAGGTCTGGTTCAATCCAATGGGACAGGACTGTAGTCGATACTACGAAATAATGCCATGAATACGCAACCAAGTGAGCGCTCTGAGCAACCCAGACAAATCATATTGGATGAACCCGATATCAACATTTTCGATGTATTTGCCATTTTGTACTCATATTGCGACGCCAGGTTCGGTGCAATCTACCGCAACTTGGAAGAACGTGAGACTTACCGGAAGGTAGAAAGCCGTGCGGATAAGTTGAGGGAGACTGTGCTTCCTGCCCCACAACGTGCGCTGGTTCCCCTTGACATAGGATTGAGGTAGGATGGAAAAAACGGACACCAAAGTCAGGTAAAATAGACAGACGGAGGTGTCAGCATGAAAGGGATCCCGCAAGGAAGGTACACCCGGGAATTCCGCCAGGAAGCAGTCAAACTGGTCACAGAGGAGAAGTTGTCTTTGCCGGAGGTTGCCCGCCGGTTGTCCCTGGCCCCCTCAACCCTCAGTTACTGGCACAAGGCATATAAAGCCAGTAAGCTGGGTGAAATTGGCAAGACACAAAAGCCCCTGACTGAAATCGAGATGGAACTGGCCCGGACGAAGAAAGAGCTGGCGGAAGTGAAGATGGAGCGGGATATACTAAAAAAAGCAGCCGCGTACTTTGCCAGGGAGTCGCTGCACGGTACGCGGCAATGAGGGAGATGCGGCTCCACTACCCATTACCACTCATACGGCGGATTATGAAGGTATCGGCCAGCGGCTTCTATGCATGGCTGGACCGGCCTCTGTCTGAGCGAGCACGGGAGGAAATGCGGCTGGAAGTGGAGATTGAGGCGGCGCACAAGCGGACCCGGCAGACTTACGGGGTGGAGAGGCTGCAGCATGAACTGGCAGAGCACGGGGTGCGGGTGGGTATTTGCCGCCTCAAGCGTATCCGGAGGAAACTGGGGCTGTACTGTAAACAGAAGAGGAAATTCAAGGCGACCACTGATTCGAAGCATAAATTGCCGGTGGCGGAGAATATGCTTAAGCAGCAGTTTAAGGTATATGAGCCGAATACGGTGTGGGTGAGCGACATCACCTACGTGCCCACTGATGAAGGCTGGCTGTATCTGGCAGGGCACAAGGATTTATTTAACAGAGAGATCGTGGGCTACGCCATGGGAGAGCGGCTGACCAGGAATTTGATCAGCCAGTCCTTGCTGCGAGCGGTAGCTACCAAACGACCAGTGAAGGGGCTTTTGCACCACTCCGACCGCGGCAGCCAGTACTGCAGTCAGGAGTACCGCAGTCTCCTGGGGCAGTTTGGATTAGAAGCCTCAATGAGTGGAAGTGGGAACTGTTTTGATAATGCGCCGATGGAGAGCTTCTGGGGGACACTCAAGCAGGAACTGGTTCATCACCGCCACTACAGAAGCCGGTGGGAGGCGATGGAGGATATCACCGAATACATTGAGATTTTCTATAACCGGCAGAGGTTGCAAGCTAGGCTGGGCTACCTGTCGCCGGCAACATACACCCAAAAATACTATGCCGGGTTACTGGCAGCATGAAAGGTTTGGTGTCCACTATT
>CAZJGR010000105.1:0-1874 GCA_964545815.1 uncultured Dehalococcoidaceae bacterium
CTGTTTGCCGAAGAGGCAAAGAAAGCGGGCACGGCTGGTTCTCAATAAGGAAATGGCCCAGGAAAGCAGCGAAAATAAGGTCAAGATACGGATTGATAATCTCTCCCTTGCCTTTGGTGGTGTAAAAGCCCTGATAGACGTGAGCCTTGACATACGGGAGAACGAGATTCTGGCCATCATCGGGCCGAACGGCGCTGGCAAGACCTGTCTGCTGAACTGCATCAATGGCTTCTATAAGCCGCAGAAGGGTGAGATATATTTAGAGGGACAGAGGATAACCCGTATCCGACCGGACCGGGCGGCCAAGCTGGGTCTGGCACGCACCTTCCAGAACATCGAGCTTTATACCGGACTGAGCACTCTGGACAATATCATGGCGGCGCGGCACGTATTGATGAAGCAGAACTTTCTCAGCAGTGCCCTGTATTTCGGCCCGGCGCACGGTGAGGAGGTCAGGCACCGCAAGACAGTGGAGGATATCATCGATTTTCTGGAAATCGAGTCCATACGTAAGAAAGTGGTGGGCATGTTGCCCTACGGTATGCGCAAGCGCGTGGAGCTGGGGCGGGCTCTGGCCATAGAGCCGGAGGTGCTGCTGCTGGACGAGCCGATGGCCGGGATGAACCTGGAGGAGAAGGAGGATATCGCCCGCTTCATTCTTGACATCTTTGAAGGTCAGGGGGAAACGTACCCTGATTCTCCGGCCCTCCGTGATGGCGTGAACTGCATCGTCCTTGTGGAGCACGATATGGGGGTGGTGATGGACCTGGCGGACAGGATTGTGGTGCTCGATTTCGGGCGGAAGATTGCCGAAGGAACCCCTGACGAAGTGAGAGCTAATCCTGAAGTCATCGCGGCTTACCTCGGCAAAGAAAAACGCTGACCGAATAACCGTCTCACTTCCAGGTACGCTCATCAACGATTTTCGGCTGTCCTTCGGCTATCGTTCCCTGGGGGACAAAGTCGATTCGGTCCGGTTTGAGTCGGCAGGTATTCTGGAACTTCAGTCCTAGTTCTTCAGCCAGCCTCTGCTTTCCCTCACTGCTCAGCTCCTGCTTGAGTTCAATTTTCAGGTTCATTTCATCCCGCTGCCCACGGCGGGTCACCACAATCTGAAATCGGGCCACCGGGTTGAAGCTGAGACAGACCGGCTCTGCCTGGCGGGCAACCACGAACATGCCCCTCACCTTCACCGCATCGCTGGCACGGCCGAGAATGCCGGTCAGACGATGGGCGGTGCGACCGCATGGACAGGAGTCAGTGGTATATGAGGACAGGTCTCCGGTGCCGAAGCGGACAAGGCCCCAGTTTCGGTTGTGCAGTGGCGTTACCACGATTTCGCCCACTTCTCCCGCACCAAGTTGCTTACCTGTCCCCGGGTCAACGATTTCAATGAGATACTCATCCATGAGGTGCATCCCCGATTTCTCGCGGCACTCATAGGCAAGGGCACCCCCGGTCTCGGTGACGGCATAGGCCTGATAGGTATCTATTTTGTAATCGTTTTCCAATATTTTGCGCACTGACGGGGCCAGCATCTCACCGGTGAACCAGGCGCGTTTCAGGCTGAGGTCTCTCTTAACGTTATAGCCTAATTCCTCCGCTCGTTTGAGAACGGTCATCAGAAAGCTCGGAGTGCCGACGAAGCCGGTGGCTTTCAGGTCGTGCAGAACCTGGACCTGGATATCGGTGTTGCCGGTGCCGGTGGGCACGGCGGTGGCGCCGCAGTCCCGGAGGGCTTCATGGAACAAGATACCCGCGGGGGACAGGTGGTAGGTGAAGGTATTCACCACCACGTCGCCCTTCCTGAAGCCAGCGGCCCAGAAGGCTTTGGCAAACCACCGGATGCCTTCATGCTGGATTGGCTCATATAT
>CAZJGR010000106.1:0-1872 GCA_964545815.1 uncultured Dehalococcoidaceae bacterium
GAGTGGCAGGATTCGAACCCGCGACCGGCGGTTTTGGAGACCGCTGCTCTACCAAACTGAGCTACACTCCTCCGTTCAAGCTTTTTATTTTAACATAGCTGTCAATAAAAGTTAAGCCAGGTTATTATCGCTATTTTCTCCTAAGAGCGCGCCCCTTTAATACCCCCGTATGTTTCCCTTTCTCCACCACCACCGCCCCGTTGACCAGCGCGTAGTCAATGCCAGCGGGGTACTGCTTTGGCTTCTCAAAGGTGGCTTTATCGGCAATGGTCTGCGGGTTGAATATGACCAAATCAGCGGCCAGGCCTTCTTTAATCAGACCGCGGTCGTGCAGGCCGAGGCGCTGGGCGGGTGCTGCCGTCAGGTGGCGGATAACTTCCTCTAGACTGAGCACACCCAGTTCCCGACTGTAGCGCGCGATATAGCGGGGAAAGGTGCCCCAGGCGCGAGGATTGGGCTTTTCCCCGACGAGGATGCCGTCGCTGCCGGCCATATGGCAGGGGTGTTTCATGATGCGCTGCATGTCCTCTTCGTTGCCCAGAAGGCTGAGGTGGCCGACGGCCAGTTCTTCCTCCAGCAGCAGGTCGCAGGCAAAATGGGTCACCTCCTTGCCGGCCAATTTGGCGGCTTCAAGTATGGATTTACCGACATGGATTTTGTTTTTCTGGGAGGGCACGCAGGTCAGGACGACTTTGTCCCAGGGGACATTTAAAGCCCTTATCTCAGCGCATATTTTTTCTCTGGTCTCAGCCTGACTCAGCCTTTCCAGGATGGCGTCCGGCCCACCCTCATGAGCCCAGCGTGGCAGGAAGACCAGCAGGAGCGTGCTCTGGGCAATGTAGGGGTAGCTGTCAAAGGTAACGTCAATGCCCCTTGCCCGCGCTTCATCAATGAGCGCCAGCATCTCGGCTGATGCGCCCTGACGGGTGGGGTATGACACCGAGAAATGAGAGAAGTGTGCCTTTACGCCCGTCTTTTCGGCAATACGGATTACCTCTTTAATTGACTCAATCAGGCCGAGGTCGTTTTTCCGCACATGCCACACGGAGATGCCGTTGTGCTCGGCGACCACCTCGCAGATTTTTATCAGTTCCGCCTCATTGGCGTAACGGCAGGGGAAGTAGTCGAGTCCGGTGGAGAAACCGACCGCGCCTTCCCGCATCCCCTGCGCCATCAGCTCCTGCATCCTGGTCATTTTTTCGGTGGTGGCGGTGCGGTCAACAAAGCCCATCGTTTCCAAGCGCAATGCGTTGTGGGGCACCAGATAGGCCACATTAATCGCCACTTTGCCGTCGAAATGGGCCAGGAATTCCGCAACCGACTTCCAGTCCCAGGCGATATCAGGATTGCCGTTCAGACCGGCGAGGTAGCGCTGCATCATCTGCCGGTTGCCGGGGGATAGCGGGGCATAGGATAGCCCATCCAGTCCCAGCAGGTCGGTGGTGACGCCCTGCATTACCTTGGCCTCGTGTCTGGGATGGGCCAGTATCATCACGTCGGAATGGGTGTGCAGGTCAATGAAGCCCGGACAGACCACAAGTCCGGCGGCGTCAATCGTCCGTCTTGCCTGGGAGGAATCGAGCCGGCCGATAGCCGCTATTCGGTCGCCCTGGAGGCCGATATCAGCATGGTACCAGGGGCTGCCTGAGCCATCGATTACCCGACCTCCCTCTATCATCAGGTCGAACATGGCTCCTCCTTCATATCGCACTGTCCTGTTGGTTAATCCGTGGCCTAAGTTTACTGTACGGATGGCCGCTGGTCAAACCATTATGGTTCCCGCCGTTTGACTGCCGGAGAGCCTATGCCGTAAAGTATTAAGGACGATTCACGCCATGAATCATTACCTGGCGGAATTGTCTCCCGATGGTT
>CAZJGR010000107.1:0-1846 GCA_964545815.1 uncultured Dehalococcoidaceae bacterium
TCGGACCCCTTTTCATCACCTCCTAAAGAGTCCAATATGTTTCTGAACTTTTGCAAGCTGGCGGAATCAGACAATCCTGGTATCTAGGCGGCGGCCTTGGCTGGAGCCCTGGCGGCGAAGGTCAAGCCTTCATGGCCAAGGTCAACTTTCACCGTGTCACCCTCTTTGAATTCCCCTTGGAGCAGTTTGGTTGACAGAGGGTTTTCCACGTAGCGTTCTATAACTCGCCGCAGGGGCCTGGCACCGAAGACCGGGTCGTAGCCTTCCTTGGCCAGCCATGATTTTGCCTTATCCGTGAGTTCAATGCCCAGCTTTCGCTCGGCGAGGCGTTTCTGCAGGTCTTTGACCATCAGGTCGACAATGCTCCTCAGCTGCACCTCGGAAAGCTCGTGGAAGACAATTATCTCATCGAGGCGGTTGAGGAATTCGGGTCGGAAGGTCTTCTTTACCTCGGCCATTACCTTTTCCTTCATCGCCTCGTATCTTTGCTTTCCCGCCTTGGTTTCGTCCTTGCGTGGGGCAAAGCCGAGTGCCGATTCACGCCTGATGAGTTCCACGCCGGCGTTGCTGGTCATGATAATGACGCAGTTCTTGCAGTCGACTGTCCGGCCATGGCCATCAGTCAGACGCCCGTCATCCAGGAGCTGGAGCAGGCTATTGAAGACCTCGGGATGCGCCTTCTCGATTTCGTCCAGGAGGATGACCCGGTAGGGGCGCCGCCGTACCGCCTCAGTAAGCTGGCCTCCCTCTTCGTAACCCACATAGCCGGGAGGGGCACCGATGAGACGGGACACGGTGTGCCGCTCCTGGTATTCAGACATATCAAGGCGCACCATGGCGTTTTCATCGTCGAAGAGGAACCAGGCCAGGGTGCGGGCGAGCTCGGTCTTGCCGACACCGGTCGGCCCCAGAAAGACGAAACTGCCGATGGGCCGTCTCGGGTCCTTCAGTCCGGCACGGCTGCGGCGAATGGCCTCGGAGACAGCGGCGACCGCCTCCTCCTGGTTGATTAACCGTTCGTGGATTCTATCTTCCATGTGGAGAAGTTTCTCCGCCTCACCCTCAAGCATCTGGGAAACAGGAATGCCGGTCCAGCTGGAGATGAGATGGGCGATATGTTCCTCGTTCACTGTCTCGCTGATTTTCTCTTTTTTCAGCCACTCGCTCTTGGCCTTGTTGTATTTTGTTTCCAGTTTCAGCCTTTCTGTCCTGAGCCGGGCCGCCTGCTGGTAGTCTTGGCGCTGCGAGGCGGCTTCCTCCTCATTGGTTAGCTGTTTCAACCGCTGCTCGAGCGAGCGTATTTCCGGCGTGGCGCTTTCGGTATCGATGCGTATTTTACTGGCGGCCTCGTCAATCAGGTCAATCGCCTTGTCCGGCAGGTGTCTATCTGAAATATAACGCTGGCTGAGACGGGCAGCGGCCTCCAGGGCTTCATCGGAGATTTTTATTTTGTGGTGCGCTTCATACCTGGGCCTGAGTCCTTTTAAAATCTCTATGGTGGCCTCAACCGTTGGTTCACTCAGGTATACCGGCTGCAGGCGCCGCTCCAGCGCCTTGTCCTTCTCAATGAACTTGCGGTACTCGTCAATGGTGGTGGCGCCAACGCACTGCAGTTCACCATGGGCCAGCGCCGGCTTGAGCATGTTGCTGGCGTCAATGGCGCCCTCGGCGGCTCCGGCGCCAACCACAGTGTGAATCTCATCGATGAAAAGGATGACCTCACCCCGTGCCTGGCGGACCTCGTCTATGACGGCCTTGAGCCGCTCTTCAAACTCGCCGCGGAACTTGCTACCCGCCACCAGAGACCCCATGTCAAGTGCGACGACACGCCGCCCCTTGAGCGAAT
>CAZJGR010000108.1:0-1837 GCA_964545815.1 uncultured Dehalococcoidaceae bacterium
GTAATATTTTTGGGAATCACTCATTCGAAGAAGGTAACTCCTTCTAATCTCCGCTCGCGTTCAGGGGTGATGCCACGGACCGCGAAATCCCTACCCAGCAGGGCTGCCCCCAGAGCGCCGGTTAGAAGAGGTTCCTGCGGCACCAGCACCGGGAAACCTACCTTGTCCTCGATGGCTTTGATCAGGCCGATATTCTTGGCTCCCCCGCCCGTGACCACCACGTCCTTTTCTATGCCTAAATTCCGTACCATATTGACTACCCGGCCGGCGAAAGCCTCGTGCATGCCGGCTACAATCTCCGGTATCGTTGCCCCTTCTATGAGCCTGGTAGTGACTTCATGTTCGGCAAAGACGGTGCAGGTATTGGAAATCTTGACGTATTCCTTGGCCTTTAAAGAAAGCTCGCCCATCTCGGTCAGCTTAATACCCAGGGTTTCGGCAATCACTTCGAGGAAACGGCCGGTACCGGCGGCGCACTTATCGTTCATGATGAAGTTCATCACCTTGCCTTCGGTGTCCAGCTTGATTCCCTTAGAGTCCTGCCCACCGATATCTATGATGATGCGCACAGTGGGGAAAAGTGTCCGGATGCTCCGGCTGTGGCAGGTTATCTCCGTAATTTGCTTATCGTTGAAGGGGACATTCATGCGCCCGTAGCCTGTAGACACGATAAAATCAAGCTGCTCAAAGGTAAGGCCTGCCTTCTTAATTGCTTCATCCATTACCTCGAGGGCTAAATGGCGATGCTCGGCGCCGGTGGGACCGATGACCGAAGCCACAACTATCCCGTTCCTGTCAACAATAACCACCTTGGTCATGGTGGAGCCGATGTCAATGCCTGCAAAAGGCATTATGTCTTTAGTTCCTTTCTGTGATGCTGCCAGGCTTAAGCGGATCGGGCCGAGAGCGCCTCGATATAGGCGCCGATCTGTGTCTTCCACTGCGCTTCCGAGTAATCCCTGAGATCCACCATGTCGGAGACAAGCTGCATCATAGGGATATCGGTAAACTGGCTTAACTGGTTTTTGATATGCACCTGGCCGATGGTGGTGGCCCGGCAGGAGCGGCAGGCGTGGAAGACCACGCCGTCAATCTGGTAATCCTTGACCATTTCCAGTAACCGTTCCACGACGGGATTACCGCTATGAGCCTTGGCCTTCTCATGGCGTTGTGTGAGGCGGAGAAAGGTGCGCCAGGCCAGGTATTCTACAGGGTCTTTGACGTGGCTTGGCACTTCCACCGGGTCATAGGCACGGTACACGTTTTCAATCACGAAAACGGCGCCGAAGCTCTCGAAGTAATTGAAAATCCAGAGGGTGTGCCAGGGAGGAAGTCCGCCGCCGTAAAGGATGCGGTAATTTTCCTCCGGGATCACGCCCATCTTTTTTTCCGTCTTGTATTTCACTTCGGCGTAGAGGTCGTTGTAGAAGTCCACCGCTTCCTGGGTGCCGCAGTAGTAGTAAGCAGGCACCATGACGTTGAAGTGGTCCTGGGACGGCATGGGGCAGGGCGTGGCTCTTCTCAATCGGTCTGTCTCATACCAGAGCCGCCAGGCTTCGTCACCCAGATGGATGGTCTCCCAGAGGCACTCCTTGTCCATTTTTCTGCCGGTTTGGTACTCCAGAAACTCAATCAAGCCCTGGAACTGTTCTTTCTGGTACTTGATATAGTGGTCGCGCACCTCGTTCAGGTCAGTGAAAACCGGCGGCATCACCACATCAATGCTATAGGTGGGCA
This sequence comes from uncultured Dehalococcoidaceae bacterium, assembly GCA_964545815.1. Taxonomy (GTDB): domain Bacteria; phylum Chloroflexota; class Dehalococcoidia; order Dehalococcoidales; family RBG-16-60-22; genus E44-bin89. Next base: position 1,738 of record CAZJGR010000108.1, read on the forward strand.
CGTTCATGTAGCGCCCCGCTGCCTGGTACCATTTAAAACGCGGGTCGCAGACGCTGCTACTACCGAGCATCATGTCCGGTTGTGGCATCCCGCCGTCGGG
>CAZJGR010000109.1:0-1830 GCA_964545815.1 uncultured Dehalococcoidaceae bacterium
ATATGGGCCGGGCAGGTGATTTTGCAGGGTGATTTCTTTTTATCAATCGTAAAAGCACTGGGTATCGCCTGTGCGAACGGCCGGTAGATAGCCTTGCGCTTGCTCAGTGCCATGTCAAATTCGCTGGGTACTTCCACCGGACAGACCTTGGCGCATTCGTTGCAGCCGGTGCATTTCTCTTTCTCAACGTATCTCGGCTTTTTCTTAACCTTGACCTTGAAATTGCCTACATATCCCGAGACGTCAGCCACCTCGCTGTAGCTCAGGAGGGTGATATTGGGATGCCGCCCTACCAGGACCATCTTGGGCGTTAAAATACAGGCGGAACAATCGAGCGTCGGGAAGGTTTTATCCAGCTGCGCCATTCTGCCGCCGATGGATGCATCGCGCTCCACCATATAGACGTGATATCCGGCATCGGCGATGTTGAGGGCTGCCTGGATGCCGGCGATGCCCCCTCCCACTACCAGGGCGCTGGGCGTTACCGGCACCTCGCGGGCTTCCAGAGGTTCCTGCCAGACGACACGGGCTACGGCGCCCCGGACCAGCCTCTTGGCTTTCTCCGTGCCCTGAGCCTTATCCGGCGTGACCCAGGAGCAGTGTTCGCGGATATTGGCCATGTCGAAGAAATAGGGGTTGAGGCCAGCATCTTTAAGGACTGTCTGGAATGTCGGTTCGTGCATGCGCGGTGAGCAGGAGGCAACTACCACACGGTTGAGCCCCAGTTCCCGGATGTCTTTCTTAATCATCTCCTGCCCGGGTTCGGAGCACATGAACTGGTACTGCCGCGCCACCGCCACGTTAGGTAGGGTGGCGGCAAGGTCTTTGACCGCTTCGACATCCACGGTAGCGGCAATATTTATACCGCACTGGCATACATAAACACCGACTTTTGTTTCTGACTGACTCATTATTGCCACCTCACTTAAGCAATCTGAAGCTGGCGAAGCTTCCCGTTTACCGGAACGACGTTCTGGTCCAGCAGCAGTACATCGGACGGAAGCCCGAAGGCCAGTCCTAATAGCTGGGTCAGAAAGAGTACCGGAATGCGTATCTTAATCCCGAGCTTGGCGGAAATTTTTCCCTGATAGGCGTCCAGGTTCATCTGGCACATCGGACACACTGTCACGATGCAGTCGGCGCCCTGGGCGGCCGTCAGTAGTTCCGCGACGAGTTTGACTCCTATCTCCGTCTCCGTGGTCATCAGGACACCGCCGCAGCAGCGTGTCTTCCATAGATAGGGGAAAGTCTCGGCGCCCACGGCCTCAATCAGGCGGTCCATGGAGGTAGGCAGGTAAGGGCCATCGTATTCGCCGTAGGGCCGTACTGTCTGGCATCCGTAGTAAGGAACAACCTTCAGACCGGATAGCTTCTTCTCGACTCTCTTGGCAACGGCTTCTACACCGATGTCATTGGCAATCACATCGAGCAGGTGACGCACCCTGGTCTTCCCGGAGTAATGCAGCCCCGCCGCCCCCAGTATCTCATCTATCTTGCCCTGCAGGTCCGGCTCCCTCTGGAGACGGTGGTTCACCTTGAAGAGATTTAAAAAACAGGAACTGCAGCTGGTCACCAGCTCCGAACCGGCAGCCTCGGCCAGGGCCAGGTTGCGGGCCGGCAGCGATACCGAAAGCAGATAGCTCACGGACTCGATGGCGTTAGCCCCGCAGCAGCTCCAGTCCTCCAGTTCCACCAGTTCGGAACCCAGTGCGCTGATGACGGCCCTTCCCGATTTGTCATATCCTTTGGCCGTAGAAAGCAGAGTGCACCCCGGCATATATGAATAATTCATGCCCTTGCCTCCAATTCTTCAACCTTGCGGTAGATAGC
>CAZJGR010000110.1:0-1815 GCA_964545815.1 uncultured Dehalococcoidaceae bacterium
GACGGGTGGGTCTATATAAAGGCCGCCATGTGTTTGAGTCGCCGGAATGGGAGCTACTGGAAGACCGGGAGCTGATTCATGCCGGGCGGCTTGTCCCTCTCTATCCTTTGACGGAAGGGCTGCATCCCCGCCAGGTCAGAAAGCTGATGAAGGCCGTCATTGACCAGTGGGCCGGGCAGGTAACCGACTTTCTGCCACCCGAGGTCAGAGACCGGCAGAAATTGCTGGAACTGCCCCAGGCCATCAGCCAGGCACACTTCCCCGAAGACGAATCTTTGAAAGATAAGGCACGGGTTCGGCTGGCGTTTGACGAGCTTTTCCTCCTCCAACTGGGTGTGTTGAGCAAGAAGCGCGACTGGCAGGAGAGCCAGCCGGGTAACCCCTTTAAGGTTGACCATGCGGTACTGGAACGCTTTCTCCGCGTTCTGCCTTTCACCCTGACCCCGGCCCAGCAGAGAGTGCTCCAGGAGCTTCTGACTGACCTGGCGAAACCCCGAGCGATGTGCCGGCTATTGCAAGGTGAAGTAGGTAGCGGTAAGACCGTCGTGGCCACCGCCGCCCTGCTGGCAGCGGCGGCTAACGGTTATCAGGGCGCTTTTATGGCCCCAACGGAAATCCTGGCCGAGCAGCACTTTGCCACCATTTCCCAGCTATTGTCCCGCGCCGGGCAACTGGCCACCAAAGAGGACTACCTCCACAGCTACTCCGGGCTTCTATCCCGTCCCCTCACGGTCGCTCTGCTTACCGGTGACATCAATCAAGCCAGAAAGCGGGAGCTCCAGCAGCAAATCCTGGAGGGGAAAGCCGATATTATCATCGGCACCCACGCCCTGATTCAGAAGGAGGTTGAATTCCGGCGTCTCGGGCTGGCGGTAGTCGATGAGCAGCACCGTTTTGGTGTGACCCAGCGCTCGGCACTGAGACAGAAGGGCTTTAACCCCCATGTGCTGGTAATGACGGCCACCCCCATCCCCCGCACCCTTGCTCTGACCCTCTATGGCGACCTCGACCTCTCCGTTATTGACCAGTTGCCTCCAGGCCGGCAGACCGTCAGGACCAGGTGGCTCAAGCCGGAGCAGAGGGACAGTGCCTACGGCTTTATTCGCCGCCAGGTAGCTCAAGGGCGCCAGGCCTTCATTATCTGCCCGCTGGTTGAGGAATCGGAGGCGATTCAGGCCAAGGCCGCCACCGCCGAATACGAGCGCCTGTCCCAGCAGGTTTTCCCCGACCTTAGATTGGGCTTACTCCACGGTCGGCTATCGGCCGCCGAGAAGGACGAGGTGATGCGACAGTTCCGCGCCGGGGCGCTGGATATACTGGTAGCCACGCCGGTAGTGGAAGTGGGCATTGATATCCCCAACGCCACCGTCATGCTGGTGGAAAGCGCCGACAGGTTTGGCCTGTCTCAGCTCCACCAGTTCCGCGGCCGGGTAGGGCGGGGCCAGGAGCAGAGCTACTGTATGTTGCTGGCGGAAAATCCATCCGATATTGGCCGACTCCGCCTGGACAAAATCGAGAAGTTACAGGACGGCTTCAAGCTGGCCGAGGCCGACCTTGAACTGCGCGGCCCCGGTGAATTTTTCGGTACCCGCCAGAGCGGCCTCCCCGACCTCAAGATGGCCCGCCTGTCCGACATTGCTCTCTTAGAACTCGCCCGCACCGAAGCTGAAAAGCTCTTTGCCCACGACCCGGCACTGAAAAACCCCGCCCACTCCCCCCTGGCCAAAGAGCTCGCCCGCATCTGGCCGGAGGCGGGGGAATGGAGCTAGCTATTCACTTCTGCTATAATGCGCCCAAGAAGGGAACGTGATATGG
>CAZJGR010000111.1:0-1814 GCA_964545815.1 uncultured Dehalococcoidaceae bacterium
TGCATGGTCGGCTATCCGGGGAGGAAAAAGATGTGGTGATGCAGCGCTTCCGTGCCCGGGAGCTTGATATCCTGGTCTCAACGCCGGTGGTGGAGGTTGGCATTGACATCCCCAATGCCACGGTGATGCTCATTGAAAGCGCCGACCGCTTTGGCCTCTCCCAGCTGCACCAGTTCCGTGGTCGTGTCGGGAGGGGAGGGGAACAGAGCTACTGCATGCTGCTTGCCGAGAACCCGTCTGAAGCGGGCCGGGAGCGCCTGGACATTATCGAGAACGTTCAGGACGGTTTTGTCCTGGCGGAGGAGGACCTGAAGTTGCGTGGTCCGGGCGAGTTCTTTGGCACGCGCCAGAGCGGCCTGCCCGACCTGCGAATGGCCAGGCTTTCTGACGTCAAGATACTGGAACTGGCCCGCAAAGAGGCGATAGGGCTTTTTCAGGTAGACCCGGGCCTGAAAAAACCCGAACATCAGCTTCTGGCCAGTGAGATGGCAAGGGTATGGCCGCAGGCCAGTGCCGGTGAATGGAGCTAGCCTTTTCAGCCCACCCGGTATTTTTTAACTACCGATTCGTTCAGTGCCACTCCCAGCCCGGGCTTAACGGGCAGGTCAATATAGCCGTCCTTTTTGATTTTAATGGGTTCCGTCAGCAGTTCTTCGCGCAGCGGATTATAATTTCGGTCGAATTCCTGGAGCAGGCTGTTCGGTATTGAGGCGCTGAAATGCAGGTTTGAAACCAGCGCAATTGCCGAGGAAAAGGAGTGCGGAACACAGATGATGTTCCAGGCACTGGCTATGGCCGCGATTTTTCTGGCCTCGGTGATGCCGCCGCACCAGGTAGCGTCAGCCTGAGCGATATCAATCGCCTGGTTGACGATGAGGTCGCGGAAACCGTAACGGGTGAACTCGTTTTCACCGGCCGCTACTGCTGTATCGATGGCTGCGGCGACCTTGGCACTCCCTTCAAGGTCTTCGGCTGGCACCGGTTCCTCAAACCAGAAAATGTCATATTCCTCCATCTTGCGGGCCATCTTTATCGCTTCATAAGCGGTGTAGACATTATTCGCGTCAACAAGCAGGTCAATATTCGGGCCAATCGCTTTCCTGACCGCGGCTACCCGGGCCGCATCTTCGGCCTGGCTGAGGCGCCCTATCTTCATTTTAACCGCGGTGAATCCCTCCTTCACGTATGAGGCCATTTCATCAGACAGTTCCTTGAGCCCTTTACCTTCAGCGTAGAAACCGGCGCTGGCATAGGCTCTGATTCGCTCGTAACAACCGCCGAGGAGCCGGTACAACGGCATCCCGACGGCTCTGGCCTTGATATCCCAGAGGGCGATGTCAATGCCGCTCATGCTGGCGATGATGGCACCTTTGCGTCCGTGTTTGAGCGTCCGCTGGTACATTTTCTCCCAGAGTCGCTCGATGTTTAACGGGTCCTCCCCGACAAGGTAGTCAGCGAGCTCCTTTTCGATAATCATTTTGGTAATCATCGGTGGCCCGCCGAAGTAAGCGGCCTCACCGATTCCGGAAATCCCTTCGTCCGTATCGACCTTCACCAGCACGACGCTGCGCTGAGGCAGGATATAGGTGGCATCCATGATGGGTTTTTCCAGCTGACAGGTCAGGACCATGGCTTCAATTTTCTTGATTTTCACCGGGTTCTCCTCCTTAATATATTGCCACTATTATAATAAATTGCTCCCTGTGAGAAAAGCGGCGGAACGAAGTATGTCTTTACAGTGGTGGGATTTTCTTTTAAAATAACAGATGAGGCGGGTGTAACTCAGCGGCAGAGTGCTTGCTTCCCAAGCAAGA
>CAZJGR010000112.1:0-1755 GCA_964545815.1 uncultured Dehalococcoidaceae bacterium
TGATGCCGGTCCCGGTATGTGACGTGGCCCCGATAGTCGCATCGTTGTCGGCATCAGGGGTCCACATGAGCAGCATGTTGTTGGTCAGGGCGGTTTCTGCCGGAGTTATGTCCACGACATAGTTGTTGTCGGTGGTCCCTGGTGTGGCTTCTCCGGCATGATAGGTGTCTTGTTGCTCTCCCAGGTAATCGTAGGTGTCAACCGTAACTCCGGCATCGGTCTTGAGGACCAACTTGGTGGCCGAACCCACATAGATGGTTGCTTCCCCGCGGCTATCCAGGACAATGGGGTTAAGATTGGGGATAGTAAGTAGTCTGTCTGTGTAGGTGGTTGTTGCAGTCCCAGTCCCGGCGGTATAGGAATAAACCAGATACCCGGCGGCCAGGGCTCCATTATCCGTGAATGCCTTGAAAGTTGGGTAACTTATGAGGACGTAGGCCATTTATTATCTCCGCAGGTCTGGAGCAAGGTAAATCGGGTCAAAGCCGCCATCAAATATTGCTGCGTCTATAAGGGATTGGTCGGCTATGTTTTTTATCAAGGCCAGTTGGTCCCCGGTGGCATTGTATTCTGGAGATATTTCTATAGCCAGGTTGAACTTCAAGGCTCTGTACCATTCTTGGGGAAAATCCGGTGTGTCGGCAATGGCGTCAAAATCATAGACCGTCCGCTTGATAGTAATCAGCAGCCGGTCACTGACATCGTCACAGGTGGGCCAGAGGTAAAGCCGCCCATTGCCCATCTGGGCATCGTAAAAAGCCTGATTCGCCTTCCCCTTCGATGCCTTATTGGAAATCGCCATGTATTCCGACCTGGATACTGTCCTCACCTCGACATCGTTCCCACTGGTGTTTCTCCTGCGAATATCGAGAATAGACATGGGCCTCTGTGCCTTGGTCGTGTAGGAAAATACCACGTTGTCCACGGCAGCGGCAGCCGTCAGTACGGCGGTCAAGGTGACGACATTAGCCACCGGGACGCCATTAACGGTAGTCCACTGCATCGTCCCGTCGTCCAGTTCAATGCCGATGTAGTCGCCATTGGTGATGCTGTCGTCTGAATCAACGGTGATGGTTGCGGCTCCGGCAATGGCAGCCGTGGCCATGGCAGTCTCGGCCATGGACGCCGCAAAGTGAGTCCCGGTTGCTCCCAAGTCATAATATTCCGTCCCATAAGCCAGGGCCAAGGTGTTGTTCTGGTTCAGCCACATCCCGAATCCCCTGGTCTGCCAGGCTTTAACCATCATGTTCAGGGCTTCGGAAGCATCGCTGATTTCTTCGGCGCTGGGAACTTCGCCCGGGTGTAACTTGCCCAGGAGTCGCATAGCCGCCTTAATGATGTCGTTGCGGCTGACCGAGAAGTTTATGGAGCCCGAGACAGTCATTACTTTCTCTTAGAAGGACGCCCCATCTTGGGAGTCCTGGGTGGTTTAGCCGTTTTCCCGGTAGGGACGAAGCCGTGGTCAATGGCATTCAGCAACTTCACCTGTGCGTTTGCCTTGGCCGGGGTTGTAGCTTTGGCCTTGATGCCCCCCGGAGTCTTTACCTGAACCTTGCCGCTTGACAATCTTTTCTTTATAACTGGCATGATGCACCTCTATAGGCTGTCTGCCGTCACCTCGTTCACTGCCAGATACACCGGGTCTGGCTCAGACCTACCGCCTTTGACGGCTTGCCGGTCAGGAACAGCCCGGGTATGGTCCTGGGGGTGTTCTGGATACCAGTGTTTCTTCCAGACCCGGTAGCCGTCGCAGGT
>CAZJGR010000113.1:0-1748 GCA_964545815.1 uncultured Dehalococcoidaceae bacterium
TTTAGGAGCAGAACCCGCTCTTAACAACCTGTCCAAATTTTGGGGACCACCTCAGACATAGGAACGGGAAGTTTTACTTGCTCCCCTCGATGTACTAGCAGATTTTTCCCTTCGCGATGTTTCTGAACAGTTTCGTTTAGCTTCTTTAAGATAGCACCTACGTTTGTGCCTGATATTCGAGTATTGTTAATAACCGTGCGGTAGGAGCATTCGCGAGTTGGATTTCCCATGTCAAATACCGCATTCGTCAGTAACAATGCAACTTCGAGAATCCCTTGATATGCTATCGCGTAGTGCTCGTAGTTATATATAAGCCACTTCTGTAATAATGCACTTTTATCTTCACTCTTTTTTCTATGAAGAGTGCGTCTTGTCATATTTCTTATATTCTCCAGTCTGTCGAAAACGCTTACTAGGTTAATACACCAAAGGAAGGAATTATACTCATAATACTGTCTTGGTGAAAATTCAAAACTGAGTTTATTAGGCCCAAACATAACCTGATAACCCTCTTGTTCTATACGCTTCTTGGTCTCTGCAAATACCCAAGGCTTTACGGTTTCAAATAGTTCTTTAAATAGTTGATGCTCTTTGACTGCCATTTGGAAGTCTTCTCCTCCATTACTATGTGCTTTCGGGCAGATTCTGTCTTTTCTTATCTGATTAGCACCAAACTACCTAGTACATCACCCTCTCATCCCCCACCCTTCTGGTGATTTTTTTCTCGTCCAGATACTCTATCAGGGCTTGAGCGTACTTGCGGCTGGTCTGGAAAATGTCCCGGACTTCGGCCAGGGTTATTTTACCATTGGCCTTGATGTGGGCCAGGACTCTCTCTACCATTTTATCGTAGGCGGAAGACGAAAAGACCACGCTCTCGCTCACCTTGACTACCTGCCGCCGTTCAATGAGCAGATTGAGCAGGTCCGGCTCGGGGAGCTGGTCGGTGGGCGGGCTGTAGGGGTTCTGTGCCAGCGACTTCAGGAAGGCATCAACTTTGGCCTGCTGGGCGGGGGTGAGCTGGACACGGTGCGACGGCAGACGCACCACCAGCCCTTCCTCGTTCAGGACTCCGTCAACCACCAGCCTCTCCATAACGGCCGCCGACTGCCGGCTCAATTTCAGGCGGCTGGCCAGTTCTACCCGGGGCATACCCAGTCGGGCGGGGAACCGGCGGTGGTATTCCTGGAGGATAGCCGTGGCTTCCTGAGTCAAACGCTGCCAGCCGGCCGCCGTGAAAAGCAGTCCGTTCTCCGCCTGACCGCCGTCCCTCCGGAACTCTGGCAGGCGGGCCTGCCCGCCGTCCCTCCTGCCCGCCGTTCCTCCTGAACTTTGGCCGGCGGGTCGGAACTCTGGCAGGCGGGCCTGACCAATCTGGATTACTTTTTTTTGCTGAATAAGTGATTCCACCGCCGGTCGCGCTTCACTTTCGGGCAAATCAGCTTCTCTTATCAGGGAGGGTATATCCAGGGGCTGCCTGGCCTCAAGCAGTGTCAGAATGACATCTTCCGCTGTGCCTTTCTCTTTGACCTTCAGGCTTTCAATGAGCGCGGGGCGGAACCGGCGCAACCGTTTGGCGTGGGAATCGACAATCTTACCGCCACCCAGGGTCTCCATCGGGGAGCGGATAATAAAGTGGTCGCCCTTGACCAGTGCCACCGGCCTGTCCAGCACCAGTTGCGCCCAGCCAGTTTCACCCGGCTCAAGCCTTTCCTTTTCCAGCAGGCGGACCTTGGCCATAGTCTCCG
>CAZJGR010000114.1:0-1693 GCA_964545815.1 uncultured Dehalococcoidaceae bacterium
TGGGGTGCCCGATGGCGACGGCGCTGCCGTTGATGTTCATCTTTTCCACCAGCGCTTTGTACTTCTTATCGCTACCTTCTGCGGCGACTTTCATAGACACGAGCGGCACGCAGGCGAAAGCCTCATTTATCTCCATGACCGCCATATCGTCGAAGGTCAGGTTTGCCTTCTGGATGGCTTTCAGCATAGCAAAGCCGGGGCCTTCCGGCATACGGCTGGCATTTATGGCGATGGATGTTGAGGCGACCACGGTAGCGAGTACCTCCAGGCCGAGTTCCTTAGCCTTCTGGCGGGTCATGAGCAATATCGCCGTAGCACCATCGTTCAGACCGGGGGCATTGCCGGCGGTTATCATGCGGGTATTATAGACCGTTTTCAGGGAGGCCAACCTCTCCAGCGTGGTATCGGCGCGGTACTGCTCGTCGATGTCCAGCACCTTGGGGTCGCCCTTGGGCTGGGGTATGGGGAGGGGCATTATCTCTTCCTTGAACTTGCCGGCGTTCCAGGCCTTGCCGTAGTTCTGGTGACTGCGCAGCGACCACTCGTCCAGGTCTTTCCTGGTGAACCCGTACTCATTGGCGACATTATCGCTATCCACGGAAACGGGATTGAAATCCTTATAGCCCAGGGCTACCAGCGGGTCCTCCATTTTGACGTCGGCCAGTCTGTAGCCATTGAACCTGAGCCCCCTGACAACGAGGGGAGACTGACCGAAAGAGGTGGCACCCCCGGCGATGGCAACCTCTATCTCCCCGGCTTTCATCTCCATGGCCGCCAGCTTGACGGCATGCATGGCGGAGACGCAGGCCATATCAAAGGAGATGGATACCGTTTCATGGGGAAGACCGGCCCGGATGAGTGACTGGCGTGCGGCCACTGGCGTATAAGGGTCACGGCAGGCCGAGGTATCACCTACGCCCCAGAAGACCTCCTGCACAACATTCGGTTTGACATTTGCCCTCTTGACTACCTCGCGCATCGGGATAGCGCCCAGTTCGTAATAGTCGATATCCCGCAGCGAACCGCCGAATCTCCCGAACGGTGTCCTTGCCGCTGCTACAATTACAACATCATTATTGTTTGCCATATTATTTCCTTCCGTTCCTTTCCTGATTGAGCATATAAACTATCTAATATTCTATTTTTGCGTGTAATCATAGAAGCCGCGGCCGGTCTTGCGCCCGAGGTCGCCGGAGCGGACCATGTTCTTCAATAGCGGGGCGGGCATCAGCCTCTCGCCGAACTCTTCATACATTGTCTCCAGGCCGTGCATGACGACATCGGCGCCGGCCAGGTCGCAGAGCTCCAGCGGGCCCATGGGGTGGTTCAGGCAGAGTTTTACGGCTTTATCCACCTCTTCAGGCTTATTGCCGTCCATGACGCAGTAGAAGGCCTCGTTCATCAAGGCATCCACCAGCCGCGAGACGATAAAACCGGCGTAATCCCTGGCTTCGCACGGTTCCTTGCCGATTTTCTTCACGTATTCCTTGGAGGCTTCCAGGACATCGGCGGCGGTGTGCCGACCAGGTATTACTTCAACGCCTTTCATTACCGGCACCGGGTTCATGAAGTGTATGCCGATAACCTTCCCCGGACGTTTGGTGGCAGCGGCGATTTCACCGATGGGAAGGGAGGAGGTATTGGTGGCCAGGATGGCATCCGCCTTGCATATCTCGTCGAGCTGTTTGAAGAT
>CAZJGR010000115.1:0-1686 GCA_964545815.1 uncultured Dehalococcoidaceae bacterium
TCTGGACTGGTTCATTATATTGACCATCGTGCTCTCTGCCTGATAGGATTAACTAGAAAAGTTCAAATGTGGCCAATCATACTGAGTGTCATCGTTATTTCCCTGTCCGGCGTCATGATGCCCGGGCCGATGTTTGCCGTGACCCTGGCCAAGAGCTATGAATCTCCATTGGCTGGCGTCTGGGTATCCCTCGGTCACGCGGTAGTAGAAGTTCCCCTAGTGCTATTTATCTACTTCGGTTTTGCCCACTTTCTTAAGCGTAGGGGGACGCAGTTCTTGCTAAGTATACTGGGTGGCGGTACGATAATCTGGCTTGGCATAGGTATGTTTCTCGCTCGATTTGAGGTAGTTCAGCAGGGCAAGGATTTGCCCTATAGCGCCTTTGTCGCTGGCATCCTTACCAGTGCACTTAATCCATTCTTCTTGCTATGGTGGGCGACCGTAGGTAGTATGCTCATTACAAGATTTGTTGAATTCGGCAAGGTGGGGTTAACTTCATTTCTTGTTGTTCACTGGCTATGTGACCTGGTCTGGCTCTCCTTTGTTTCAGTTCTAATTTATAATACCCGCTCGTTCTGGGGGCAAGGATTTCAAGAAGGGCTGTTTATTGCCTGTAGTCTGCTGCTGATTGGATTCGGGGCTTGGTTTGTGGTATCGGGCATACGGAAGGTAGTCTAAGCCTTCAGCTTTCCGGTGCGCGCATTGCAGGTGACAATTAAGCACTCTTGACACTCTATATCGCAGGGCTCGACATGGATGGTGACATTGGCGTTTTGCAGTCGCCTCTTAATGTCCTGTTCCAGGTGGTCGCACATCTCATGTGCCTCCTCCACACTGGCCCCCTTGGGCATAACCAGGTGCAGGTCAATATACTTTTGACTACCTGAACGGCGAGTCCGCACTTCATGCACGCCCACCAGTTGGCCGCTGTGCTCTAAGATAGTGGCCATCAGCGTTTCCTCATCAGCCTGGGGGATTCGGAAGTCAATCAACCCCTCCAGCGCCATCCGTCCCACCCGATAGGTCGCCCGCAGGATAAGGATAGACACCAGTATCGCCAGAATCGGGTCAATAACATCAAGGTGAACCCCGAATAGGTGACCGAGACGGACGATGGTCAATCCTACCAGTACCCCGGCCGTGGAATAAATGTCACCGGTGATGTTATTGGCATTGCCCTCTAAAGCGACAGAACCGGTGGCCCGCGCCACACGGAAGAGGTGACGGGATAGCAGGATGCTCACTACCATTGACACCAGCATGACGGCAATGCCAGCCTCGGTGTATTGTGGGGTCGTGTGCTCCATGATGCGCCGGATGGCATAGTAAATGATTAGGCTCGCGGCCACAAAGAGAAAGATGGCTTGGAAACCGGCGGCGATGTCCTCCGCCTTGCCGTGACCGAAGGGGTGTTCCTTATCGGCTGGTTTGGCGGAAAAACCCACCGTCAGGAAGGTAATCACCATGGCAAAGATATCCAGTGAACTATCGACGGCCTGGGCCCAGATGCTGATGCTGCCGGTGATTAGCCCCACCACCACCTTGAAGATAAACAGGCCGGTAACTGTGAATAGCGCTAGCCTGGCCGCGCCGGACGGCGTAGAAATGTTCACGGTTACTTCCCCTTAACAGCAACGGCGGCGGGGCGCCGCCCAATAAAGCGACCCCACTCCTTCTTCTTCCAGA
>CAZJGR010000116.1:0-1674 GCA_964545815.1 uncultured Dehalococcoidaceae bacterium
AAAGAGTCGATCTGGTTGCTAAACTCGGAATCAAGATTCTGCCATCAGAGGACTTAAAATCCAGGAAGATATCTTGCCGGTTGAACCTTGTTAAAGAAAATGAAGAGAGGGAGCAGGCCGGTTTTGCAAAAGTGACCTTTGGTGGAGCTGGGGGGATTCGAACCCCCTACCTTTTGTCTGCCAGACAAACGTTCTCCCAATTGAACTACAGCCCCATATTTACGACTTATAATTTATCACAAAGCAGGTTAATTGGCAACTTCAGTTATTATTCGCTTCATATAATATCCCGTCCCGGAATGATTGTTTTTAATGAATAAATCAGCTACAATCACAAATGGTATTTCTTCAGGTAAGAGGTGAGGATAATGATGAAGAGAATTGTTTCTCTGCTGGTGGTTATTTTAATGATGATGCCTGTTGTCGTTTCCTGTGGTGAGAAGGCGCCGGAACAGGCACCGGAAGCCAAGCCAAAGACCTACTCGTCACCGCCGCCGATGACTATTGATACCAGCAAGCAATATACGGCGACTATTGAGACAGAGAAGGGGAATATGGTGGCGGAACTATTCGCTAAAGATGTACCGGTGACGGTGAATAACTTTGTCTTTCTGGCCCGGGAAGGGTTTTATGATGGTGCCACGTTTCACCGGGTCATACCGGGCTTTATGGCCCAGGGTGGTGACCCGACCGGTACGGGAATGGGGACCGCCGGCTACCACTTTGATGACGAGTTTACCGCACACAAACATGAAGCCGGCGCTCTCTCCATGGCCAATAGCGGGCCAAACACCAACAGCGCCCAGTTCTTTATCACCTTTACGCCGCAGCACGGGCTTGATAATAAACACACCGTTTTCGGCCAGTTGATTTCGGGTATGGATGTGCTCGAGAAGCTGACACCAAGAGACCCGAGCCAGAACCCGCAGTTTGCCGGCGATAAAATACTGCGCATAATTATCGAGGAACGCTGATCAGACTGGTGCCCCGAGCATTCTGAGCAGGCCGCGCAGTCCCCAGTAACCAGCATAGGCTACGGTCATGCCCTTGATTATCTTGCCCAGGCAGGTGATAATGAAATACTTTTTGGCACCAAAACGCAGTGCCCCGGCGCAAAGGGCGGCTGGATAAAAGAAGGGGTTAAGTATGGATGCCAGCACGAAAAGGATTAGCCAGCCTCTCCGTTCCATCAGCTTCATCAGCCTTTCGTAAGCAGCATGAAGCCTGCCGTGAGTACGATAATATAGGGCTGACCCGCCGCCATAGCCGGTCATGTAGATGGTCAATGCCCCCAGGGTCTCACCCAGACCGTTGGCAATGCCGACCACCCAGGTGTATTCCATCACCCTGCCCAGGGCAAAGACCACGGCCAACATCGGCACCGGGACAATAATCGTGGCCCCGCCCAGAATACTGATTATAAATGCTCCCACATATCCATATGCGCCAAGCGCCCGCACCCATTGCCAATAATAAATGACAGCCACTGCCATGAGCAGAGTCGATACGACACCGAAAATACCCAGGGCATAGGCTGTCTTGGCGGAGAACTCCTTTTCCGGTTCTGGTTCCGTCATGTCACCCTATTCTACAGGAACTTTTGCCGTCTGGCAAACGCTTGTAAGCGTCCATAGCATATTGGACTTTTGAGGGGCGAGGAAGTTTTCTAAATAA
>CAZJGR010000117.1:0-1643 GCA_964545815.1 uncultured Dehalococcoidaceae bacterium
AGATACTCTTTTCTGCCAGCATAGCATATTTTAACGGGCTCAGGTACCTTAAGCTTGACCTGAACCCCGTCAAACTGGAGGAAATCAGGCCACGCATAAGATACTCTTTTCTGCCAGCATAGCATATTTTAACGGGCTCAGGTACCTTAAGCTCTGGTGCAGCCTGTCATTGCGATACCAGTCCCGATAGCTTTCCCAGCCGATCCTTGCTTCAGCCAAGCTGTTATATTCGTTGCGGTACAGTTCCTCCGTTTTGTAACTGCCGAAAAAGGACTCGATGTAGGGCTTGTCTTCCGGGCACTGTATCCCGGCATATTCCAGCCTTACATTCAAAGCCCTGGCTGTTTCACGGAAGCTGCGAGCCGTGAACTGCGACCCCCGGTCTACCCTGAGGGTCAACTCGTGGCCATAGGGTACTCGCCCACCGAAACGGCTGAGCACGGCTTTCTCCAGTGTTTCTGCTGCTTCCAGTGCACGGCAGCGGTCAGAGAAAACATCACCGGCTATGTCCCGGTCACAGGCATCTACCACGGCGCACAAATAGGCGTTCGAGCGGCCGGTCCACACATAGGTGAAATCAGCCTCCCAGTACACATTGTTGACTGCCGGCCTAATCAGGGCGGGCCGGCTCCACTTGCGGCCTTTCACTTTCCTCGGTTGGGTAAATCCAAGAACACGGAGATGGCGTAATACCTTTTTGGTGTTAATCGTCAATCCCCCCGCCCGGAGCGCCATGGTGACCTTTCTGTACCCATAAACCGCAGCATGCCCCCGGCGGACTTCGCTGATGGCCGCCACCAGCGTTGCATCAAGAGACCTCGGCTTCCTCTGTCCGACCGGCTTATAGTAATAACTGGAGCTGGCCATGCCTACCGCCTCCAGAGCTACTTTGAGCGTTTCCCCTTGAGCCATCAATACCTTTACCATTTGCCGTTTCATCGCCGTCCCAGGATTCCGGCCAACTTTTTTTGGGTCTCTATGATCAAGGCCTGCTGCCCTGCCAATTCCTTCAGACGTTGGTTCTCATCCGCCAGGACGTCGCGCCCTATTTTAGTCCGCTTATCCGTGAGGGCACCGCGACCCCCTTCCAGAAACCGGTCAAGCCACCGGTAAGCCTGGGTGGCGCTTACACAGTGCCGAGTGCAGATTGCCGCCGCCGTTTCGTCCCCGCGCAGAATCTCCAGCACGATGGTTGCCTTCTCTTCAGTGGACCACAGTTTGCGATTCATGCCGCATCTTCCTTTCCTGTGGCCTGACTATAGCTTATATCCTTCTCCAGTTCTAACGGGGTGCATTCCAATAGAACCTATATTATTGAAGCTTCGGTCGCATGCAATGACATATCCTGGCTTCGTGGGTGAGGAGATTCTAATTAGCCATCAAGATATTTATGTCGTTGCCGTAATAAGTACCTGGATAAAAGTTGAAGATTGGAGGGCATGGGAAGAATCAACGATAAGGAAAGAACTGCTCAGCCAAGCCATAGAACTTTTGTTGGATAAACCCAGGGCAACGGTATGGAGAACAATGCCTACCGTGAGGTGGGTCGGGTAGCGACTTTACCTAAGCCACAGCAAATTAGATTGAAAAACTCTGGGGGCATATGGATGAATTCACTTTTAACAACAATTAATAGAGGAATC
>CAZJGR010000118.1:0-1571 GCA_964545815.1 uncultured Dehalococcoidaceae bacterium
CTGGGCGGTAGGGGTCATCCAGTATTCCTGCACAACGCCAAGTTCAAGGTTCGGGCTTTTCAAGGCTTGATATAGCTTGGTGATATTAGGAGCCCACATCAGGGGATTGGAACCCCAGGTGATGACGGCTTTGATGGGGTACGGTTTCCCGGAAAGAATGGCGTTATAAAGCGCCGGCACGAAGCCGCCGAGACGGTGCATGGTGGTCTGGGAGACTCCATGCAGCTTTTGCCAGGGCGTATTGGTCAATTCATAGCCCGACCAGGTCATGAGCGGCGCTTTCTCCCGGCCCAGCTGCATTTTCCTCATTTCGACGGGCAGTCTTTCGGTAAGCTCCATCTGCGCGTCCCGGATAAACCATTTGCCGTCAATAATCGGGCCTACCGACGGCACCAGATCGCCACCGGGGATATCGATATTGCCGGTGATAGCCCGGACGGCGTTCCTGGCCTGGCTTACTCTGGCGGAGTTAGGGCCGATCTGGTCGGTGGCCAATCCGCGGTAAAGTGCGGCAGGTTTCGTCGTGGCGTAGAGTCGGGCCGATGCAATTATCTGCTCTACGGGAATGCCGGTTATTTGCGATACTCGCTTCGGCGGATATTTTCTGGCCCTTTCAGCTAGTTTATCGAAGCCGGTTGTCCACTTAGCTACGAACTCTTTATCATACAGGCTTTCATTGATGATAACGTTTATCCAGCCCATGAACAGCGCCGTGTCCGTGCCGGGGCGTATCTGCAGATGGATATCCGCCATGCGGGCAGCTTTGGTAACCACAGGGTCGATAACGATGAGTTTCATCGGCACCTGCTGCCTCCGCCTCACGATAGAAGCCAGTGTCCGTGGCGACGATTCGTGGGGCCGCATCCCCGAAAGGACCAGGCAACTGGTATGGGCGATATCGGGCGTGGCCATGACGGAATCGCCCATCATGGCCTGTTCCGTGGCCAGGCAGTTAAGCGTACAAACGACACCGGGATGGAAGACATTTTGTGGATTATGAAAAAGGTTACAGAAACGGGACCTCGCCCAGATATTTTCGCCCCGGTATGTCCCCTCGAAAACGGCCAGGGTCTGAGGTCCGTAGCCTGCCTTGAGCTCGTTGAGCTTTACTGCTATTTCCCCAATTGCCTGCTCCCAGGTTATTTGTTGCCATTTGCCCTCGCCGCGTTTTCCTATCCTCTTTAACGGATGTTTAAGCTGGTCGGGGTGGTAGAGCCATTTGATGGCGTATTTTGGTCTTTCACAACTGAAACCGCGACTCAACCGGTTGTCCGGGTCCGGCTCTATCTTTACGATTTTACCGTCACTCACATGGACGAGCATCCCGCAGCTGACGGCGCAAAAACAGCATCCCGCTTTTTTAACGATTTCCTGAGACAACCGGCCCCTCCAGATCTATTTCTGACGTTCTAATCACTCAGTTTGCCACAATGACATTTATATTTCAATTATTGACAATATGAGGATGATGCCGTGGCCGAAATGATTTGATAGAATCTTGAGATGAGGGGTGTAATATGGTGGGCGGTACAGGGCTCGAACCTGTGACCTTCAGTGTGTAAAACTGACGC